>DASWIQ010000174.1:0-5243 GCA_036397615.1 Steroidobacteraceae bacterium | reverse complement strand
CGGAAATAGATGAACTTCGGCACCTTGTAGGGCGTCAGCTCGCGCTTGCAGAACTCGGTCACCTGTACCGCCGTGAGCGCCGGATCTTTCCGCACGATGAAAAGCGCCACGACTTCGCCGGACTTCTCGTCCGGCTGCGCGACGGCCGCGACCTCGAGCACGCCCGGCATCTGCGCGACGACGCCCTCGACCTCGTTCGGGTACACGTTGAATCCCGACACCAGGATCATGTCCTTCTTGCGGTCCTCGATGAACGTGCGCCCGTGATGGTCCATGCGGCCGATGTCGCCGGTCCGAAGCCATCCGCCCGGCAACATGACCTGAGCGGTCTCTTCAGGCCGGTTCCAGTAACCGCGCATGACCTGCGGGCCGCGCAGGCAGATCTCGCCGATGGAGCCGACCGGCAGCGCATTGCCGTCGTCGTCGCGGATCGAAAGTTCGGTGGAGGGAATCGGGTAGCCGATCGAGCCGGTGAATTCGACGGTGCGCGGCAGATTCGCCGTGCCGACGGGCGAGGACTCGGTGAGTCCCCAGCCCTGGCAGATGTGGCGGCCCGTGACCGCCCGCCAGCGCTCGGAGACCGCCGCCTGCACGGCCATGCCGCCGCCGAGCGCGACCTTGAGCGAACTGAAATCGAGCTGCGCGAAGCCCGGCGTGTTCAGGAGCGCGTTGAAGAGCGTATTGACGCCGGTGATGAACGTGAATTTGACGCGCGACAGTTCCTTGACGAAGCCCGCCATGTCGCGCGGGTTCGTGATCAGCACGTTGTTCCCGCCGACCTTCATGAACACGAGCAGGTTCGTCGTGAGCGCGAAGATGTGATAGAGGGGCAACGCCGTGATGACGGCCGGGTTGCTGAACTCGGCAAGTTCCGGCATGAATGCGATGACCTGGAGCGTGTTCGCGACCATGTTCCGGTGCGTGAGGACAGCGCCCTTCGAAACGCCGGTCGTGCCGCCGGTGTACTGGAGGAATGCGACGTCCTCGCCCTTGACGTCGACCGGATCGAGTTTCAAAGAGTCGCCGTGGGCGAGCGCCGCATTGAAGCGGATGGCGCCCGGCAGTGAATACGCCGGGACCATCTTCTTGACGCGCCGGATCACGAAATTCGTGATCGGTCCCTTCGGGAACCCGAGCAGATCGCCGATGGCGGTCACGACGACGTGCTTGACCGGCGTGTTGGCGAGCACCTGCGCGAGCGTCGCGCCGGCGTTCTCGAAGATCACGATGACGGTCGCGCCGGAATCCTTGAGCTGGTGCTCGAGCTCGCGCGCGGTATAGAGGGGATTGACATTGACGACCGTGCACCCGGCGCGATGCGCGCCGATGATGGCGATCGGGTATTGCAGGATGTTCGGCATCATCAGGGCGACGCGGTCGCCCTTGCCGAGGCCGGCGACCTTCTGGAGCCAGGCGCCGAACTGCCGCGACTTTTCCTCGACGTCGGCGTAGCTCTGCGAGCAGCCCATGTTGACGAAAGCGGTCGAGCGGGAGTGTGCGCGGCAGGCGTCTTCGAAAAGCTGCTTCAGCGAGCGGATCGAATCCGGGTCGATCTCGGCGGGGACGTCGGGCGGGTAGTCGTGGAGCCAGATCTTTTCCGCAGCCGGGTTCGAGTCATTCATTGCTGCAATGCAAAATGGCGCCGCGTACTGCTGACCGGCAATCGTCCGGATTTGACGCGCCTTTGACTAGGGGCGCAAGAGCGGTGAGAGCTGCACCCAGACGTTGTCGAGCAGGAGCGGCTGCGCCCTGGCGTTCGGGTGAATGCCGTCCGGCTGGAAGTACGCCAGGTTGAGCGCGACCTGCGGGTCGACGAGCGCGGCGACGCCGATGCGATATTTGGTCGCCAGGTCGCGATAGATCTGCTGGAAGGAGTTCGTGTACTGCGGCCCGTAATTGGTCGGCACCCGGATCGCGAGCAGGAGCACTTCGGCCCCGGCGGCGCGGCTCTTGGTGATGAGAAGCGCGAGGTTCGCCTGAACGCGCGACACGGGCAGGCCGCGCAGGCCGTCGTTTCCGCCGAGCTCGATGATCACGATGCCGGGCTTGTGGATCGCAAGCGCGCGATCGAGCCGCGCCACACCCCCGTCGGTCGTCTCGCCGCTGACACTGGCATTGACGACACGGTGACCGTAACCTTGTTTTTTCAATCGCTGCTGCAGAAGGGCGACCCAGCCCTGACCGGGCACGAGCCCGTAGCCGGCGGACAGCGAATCGCCAACCACCAGGATCACCGGCGGTTCGGCGGCCCGCGCAGGCAGGGCCGTGGCGATGAGACATAGCAGGAGGATCCGAACGACACGCATGGACAAGAAGACCGTTCTCGAAGCCCGAAGTTTGCGAAAACAGGTTACCAGTCCCGAGGGAATGCTGACCATCCTGGACGACGTGAGTTTCGCAGTCGCGGCCGGCGAGACGGTCGCCGTCGTCGGGGCCTCCGGCGCCGGCAAGTCCACGCTGCTCGCGCTCCTCGCCGGACTCGACGAGCCGAGCGCCGGCGCGGTCTGGCTCGAAGGCATCGAACTGTCCGCGCTGGACGAGGACGGCCGGGCGGCCGCCCGCGCGAAGCACGTGGGCTTCGTGTTCCAGTCCTTTCACCTCGTGCCGTCGCTGACGGCGCTCGAGAACGTGATGCTGCCGCTCGAGCTCGCCGGACGCGCGGATGCGCGGGCCGCCGCGCGGGCCGTGCTGCAGCAGGTGGGGCTGGGGCAGCGTCTTGGGCACTATCCGAAGCAGCTGTCCGGCGGCGAGCAGCAGCGCGTCGCCATCGCGCGCGCCTTCGTCACACGGCCCGCGGTGCTCTTCGCCGACGAGCCGACCGGCAACCTCGATACCGCAACGGGCGCGCGAGTGATCGACCTTCTGTTCGATCTGAACGCCGCGAACGACACGACGCTCGTGCTCGTGACGCACGACCGCGAGATCGCGAGACGCTGCAACCGCGTGATCGAACTGGACGCAGGAAAGCTGGTGCATTGATGCGTGCGCTGCGCTTCGCCTTGCTGGCCCTGCTCCGCGACTGGCGGTCGGGGGAACTCGCCGTGCTTCTCGCCGCGCTCCTCGTCGCGGTCACGGCCCTGACCGGCGTCGGATTCTTCACCGACCGGATCGGGCAGGCCGTCGAGCGGCGCGCGGCGGAAGTGATCGCGGCCGACCTCCGGCTTCGTTCCGGTCAGCCGCTCGCAACGACTTACGAGAAGCTCGCGGCCGAACGCGGCATCGAGACGGCGCGGACAGTCTCCTTCCCGAGTGTGGTGTTCTTCGGCGGCGACTCGGCGCTCGCAGCGGTGCGGGCCGTCGGCCCGGGCTATCCGCTCCGCGGCCGGATCAAGATCTCCGACGCGCCCTTCGAGCCCGCGCGCGAAACCGACACGCTGCCCGGCCGCGGCGAGATCTGGCTCGATTCGCGACTGCTCGCGCGGCTCGGCGCCCGCATCGGCGACAGAGTCAGTGTCGGCGCCAACGCGTTCGTCGTGACCCGCGTGCTGGATTACCGGCCGGACCAGGGTTCGGCCTTCGTCGACCTCGCGCCGTCGCTCCTCATTCCGCTCGCGGACCTGGATGCGACGGAACTGCTCGGCCCCGCGAGCCGCGCGACGTATTCGGTCCTGTTCGCAGGGCGGCCCGCGGCGATACGCGAATTCAAGCCGCTGCTCCGCGAACGCAAGAAGGCGGGTGAGCGGCTCGTGGACGTTTCCGAGGAAAGCCCGCAGATCCAGTCCTCGACACGGCGCGCGGGGCGATTTCTCAATCTCTCCGCGATGACCACGGTTCTGCTCGCCGCGGTCGCGGTCGCGATGGCGGCGCGGCGCTACACCGAGCGGCACCTGGACAGCGTGGCGTTGATGAAATGCATGGGCGCTCCGCAGCGGCTGGTCCTGCAAGTCACGATCATCGAACTCGCCCTGATCGCGGCGGTCGCGGCGCTGCTCGGGAGCGCCTTCGGTTACATCGCCCAGGAATTGCTGTCACGCCTCCTCGGCGACCTCGTGCGCGCGGACCTGCCTCCACCGACACTTGCTCCGGCCGTTCTCGGAGGCGCGACGGCGCTTGCGATCCTGGTCGGATTCGCCCTGCCGCCGATGCTGCAACTGAAGCGCGTGCCGCCGGCGCGGGTCCTGCGCCGCAATCTCGAGCCGCCGCCGCTGCGCTACACGATTTCCTACGGGCTTGCGGTCGCCGCGCTCCTTGGCGTGCTGTTCTGGCTGGTGCGCGACCCGAAACTCGTCGGTTTCGTCGCGGCGGGCATCGCGGTGACGCTCGCGGTCCTTTATGGAGCGGGTTTCCTGCTGGTGCGGCTCGCCGGACGTCTGCGGGGTGCCGTCGGCGTCGCCTGGCGTTACGGAGTCGCCAACCTCGCGCGCCGCGGGCGCGAGAGCGTGGTTCAGGTGGTGGCCTTCGGCCTGAGCCTGATGGTGCTGCTCCTGCTCGCCGTCGTGCGGAACGATCTGCTCGAGGATTGGCGAGCGAGCCTGCCGGCCGACACGCCGAACTTCTTCATGATCAATATCCCGGCACTGGACACGCAGGATTTCGTGCAGTTCGTCGAAAATCGCGGCCTGCCGACCCCGCGGCTCTTTCCGATGATCCGTGCGCGCCTGACGGCCATCAACGGGGAGTCGCTCGACGACATGAAGCCCGCGACCGATCGCGGCCGTGGCTTCGCCGAGCGCGAGCAGAATCTCTCCTGGGCCGAAACGCCGCAGGTGGACAACAAGATCGTGTCGGGGCGCTGGTGGACCGAGGCGGATCGCGGCAAATCGCTCGTTTCCGTCGCGACCGACTACGAGGAGGAGCTGGATTTGAAGCTCGGCGACAAGCTGCGCTTCGACGTGGCCGGGGAAACGATCGAGGCCGAGATCGCGAGCTTCCGCGAGGTGGAGTGGGACAGTTTCCGCCCGAATTTCTTTCTCGTGTTCTCGCCGGGCACGCTCGATGGGCTTGCTGGCACCTGGCTCACGAGCATGAAGCTCGACGCTGAACAGCGCAGCATGCTCGTCGATCTCGTGCGGCGGTTCCCGTCGGTGTCAGTCTTCGACATCGACGCGATTCTCTCCCAGGTGCGGGACGTCATCGATCGCGCCTCGCTCGCCGTGCAGTACGTATTCCTGTTCACGCTTGCGGCGGGAATCACGGTGCTGCTCGCCGCGATCCAGTCGACCCGCGATGAGCGGCGTTACGAGAGCGCGATGCTGCGTACGCTCGGCGCGCGGCGGCGGGTGGTGCTCGCAGGCGTCGCCTCC
>DASWIQ010000173.1:0-49259 GCA_036397615.1 Steroidobacteraceae bacterium | reverse complement strand
ACATGAGCGACGCGCGACGCCGCCAGGGATGAAAATCGCCAGGGCCCTGTGGGTTACGCGCGGGCCTTGGCGCGACTTTGTTGCTCGCCTCACCCATAGTTACCACTATGGGGCTTCGGCTCGCGCCTTGTCGTGCCAAGGCGCGCGCGTAACGCGCTCCATGCGAGACTGAATCCGAGGTCCCCATGCGCATCGTCGACATCCGCGGCCGCGAGATCATCGACTCCCGCGGAACTCCGACGGTGGAAGCCGAGGTCGAGCTGGACGACGGGACGGTCGGCCGCGCCGCCGTGCCGTCCGGCGCCTCGACCGGCACGCGCGAGGCCGTCGAGCTGCGGGACGGCGACGCGAAACGCTATCTGGGGAAGGGCGTCCTGAACGCGGTCCAGCACGTGAACGAGGCGCTCTGCGATCTGCTCGTCGGACGGGATCCCGCCGACCAGGCCGGCATCGACCGCAGCATGCGCGAGCAGGACGGCACCGAGAACAAGTCGCAGCTCGGCGCGAACGCGATTCTCGCCGTGTCGCTTGCAAACGCCCACGCGGCCGCGCGGGCGCAGAAGCTGCCGCTCTTCCGGTATCTCGGCGGCGACGACGCGGTGGTCATGCCGGTGCCGATGATGAACATCATCAATGGCGGCGCCCATGCCGACAATAGCCTCGACATCCAGGAATTCATGATCGTCCCGGCGGGGCAGCCGAGCTTTCGCGAGGCGTTGCGCTGCGGCGCGGAAGTGTTCCATCGGCTGAAGAAAATCCTGCTGGACCGCGGATTGTCGACGTCGGTGGGCGACGAGGGCGGTTTCGCGCCGAATCTGCCGTCGAACGAAGCCGCGCTCGGGGTGATCCTGGAGGCGATCGAGAAAGCCGGCTACCACGCAGGACAGGACGTCTGGCTCGGTCTCGACGTCGCGAGCAGCGAGTTCCATCGCAACGGCAGCTACCAGCTCGAGTCCGAAGGCCGGAAATTCAACGCTGCGCAGTTCACCGACTACCTGGCAGCCCTCGCGGAGCGCTATCCGATCCTCTCGATCGAGGACGGCATGGCGCAAGCCGACTGGGAAGGCTGGGCGATACTTACGCGCCGTCTCGGCCAGAAAATTCAGCTCGTCGGCGACGATCTTTTCGTGACGAACACCGAGATCCTCGCGCGCGGCATCGCCGAAAACGTCGCGAACGCAATCCTGATCAAGCCGAACCAGATCGGCACGCTCACCGAGACGCTCGCGGCGATCGACATGGCGACCCGCGCGGGCTATGCCTCCGTGGTGTCGCATCGCTCGGGGGAAACCGAGGACTCGACCATCGCCGACATCGCGGTCGGCACGGCGGCGACGCAGATCAAGACCGGGTCGCTCTCGCGCTCCGATCGCATGGCGAAGTACAACCAGCTTCTCCGCATCGAGGAGCAGCTCGGTGCACGTGCGCGTTATGCCGGGCGCGAGGCGTTTCCGGTGAAGCGCCGATGAGCCCCGCGCGCTCCACCTGGCCGGAACATGCTACTCTCCCGGCCCCATGAAGTTCCTCGTCGCAGGGCTCCTGGCCGCGCTCGCGTTGCTCCAGTACCGATTGTGGGTTTCGGACGAAGGCATGCGCGAAGTCTGGCATCTCTCCGCGGCGGTCGAGAACCAGCGCGCCGAGAATGCGGTGCTTGCCGAGCGCAATGCCCAGCTGAAGGCGGAGGTCACGGACCTCAAACAGGGTCTCACCGCGCTCGAAGAGCGCGCGCGGCACGATCTCGGGATGGTCGCGGTCAACGAGACTTTCTACCAGGTGGTCGATACGCCGCACCGGTCCACGGACGACAACCCGGTCGAGCCCGCGTCGATTCAGGCCGCGACGAAGCCGTGATTCCTCGGTGGCCGAACGAATCTGGTTTCTGATCGCCGCCGCAGGCAGAGCCAGGCGCTTCGGCGGCACCGTTCCAAAACCCTATCTCAAGCTCGCGGGCAAAACCCTGCTCGAGCATTCGCTGCGCACGCTCTCGGCCGTGCACGGCATCGCGGGCGGCGTGGTTGTCCTTGCGCCGGGCGATCGCCGGTTCCAGCGCCTGCCGAAGCTGCTGCGACGGCGCGCAATCGCGACCCCGGGCGGGCCGACGCGCGCGCTGTCGGTCCTGAACGGACTGCATGCGCTCGTCACTGCCTCGGAGGACGACTGGGTCCTGATTCACGACGCGGCCCGGCCCTGTCTCGCGCGCAAGGACATCGATGAGCTCGTCACCGTATGCCGCCGCGATCCCGTGGGAGGATTGCTCGCCGTCCCGATCGCGGACACCGTGAAACAGGCCGACGACGAAGGGCGGTGCATCTGCAGTTTGCCGCGCGAACGCCTGTGGCGCGCACAGACTCCGCAGATGTTCCGCCACGGACGCCTGCTGCGCGCGCTCACGCAGGCGCTGGAAGAGGGATTCGATGCGACGGACGAGGCGGCTGCGATGGAAAGGCTCGGCCTGCGGCCGCTCCTGGTCGAGGGTTCGCCGCTCAATATCAAGGTCACGCGGCCGGCCGATCTCGTGCTCGCGCAGGCCGCGTTGCGATCGCTGAGGGGACGTCAATGAGGATTGGCAGCGGATATGACGTGCATCGCTTCGGTTCCGGCGACCACGTGCGCCTGGGCGGAGTCGATATCCCGCATTCCCAGGGTCTGATCGCGCACTCGGACGGAGACGTGCTGCTGCACGCGCTCATGGACGCCTTGCTTGGCGCTGCCGCCGCCGGCGACATCGGCCGGCATTTCCCCCCGGACGACGCGCGCTTTGCGGGCGCCGACAGCCGCGGCCTCCTGCGCGAAGTCGCGAAGCAGGTCTCGGCGCTCGGATTCACGGTCGTCAATTGCGATCTGACTCTGATCGCCGAAGCGCCCCGCATCGGAGCGCACCACGAGGCAATCTGCGCGAACATCGCTTCCGATCTCGGGATCCCGCGGGTTCGCGTCAACGTCAAGGCGACGACGGCCGAAGGCCTGGGCGCGCTCGGCCGCGCCGAGGGCATCGCCGCGCAGGCGGTGGTGTTGCTTCAGGAAGGGCATGGAGGCTGAGTCGCCCGCAATCGAAGCCTGGCGTCGAATCGCGCTCGGAGCGCCACGCGCCTTTGGCGCTCCGCCGGTGTCGGGGGTGCTGCGCGTCGAGGCCGCCGATTTCACGGTCGAGGAACGCCTCGGCTTCGGGCCCGACGGCGGCGTCGCGCATCGCCTGCTGCTCGTTGAAAAGCAGGATGCAAACACACTCTATGTCGCGCGCCAGCTCGCGGTCCGCGCCGGCTGCCCGCCGGGAGACGTGGGTTTCGCCGGCCTGAAGGACCGCCGCGCTGTCGCGCGACAGTGGTTCTCGGTGCCCGAGGTCAAGGGCCTGGCGTCCTTCGCCGGTTTCGCCGGCGACGGATTTCGGGTGCTCTCGGAGGCTCCGCATTCCCGGAAACTGCGTCGCGGCGCGCTCGCCGGCAACCGTTTCCGCATTCGCGTCCGCGAACTGCAGGGCGATCCCGCGGCCGTCGATGGGCGCATCCGGCACATCGTCTCGACGGGCGTTCCGAATTATTTCGGAGCGCAGCGATTCGGCCAGGAGGGCGCCAATCTTGGGCGCGTCGGGCAATGGATTGCATCCGGAAAGCTGCCGCGCGGGCGGGAACCACGGGCCTTCATGCTGTCCGCAGCGCGCGCGCTCACCTTCAATGCGGTGCTCGGAACGCGCGTCGCCACCGGGAGCTGGAACCGGCTGCTGCCGGGCGAGATCGTGAATCTGAGCGGCAGCCGGTCCGTATTCGCGGCGGAGGGGGTGGATGAATCCCTGCTCGGCCGCTGCGCCGGCGGCGATATCGGGCCGACGGGTCCGCTCTGCGGTGCGGGCGGCATGGTCCCGCGCGGCGAAGCTGAGCGCCTGGAAAAAGCGGTTCTTGCGACCCTCGAACCGCTGCCGGCGCAGCTCGCGGCCGTCGGAATGCGCGCGGAGCGGCGCGCACTCGTGCTGCGGCCTAAGGATTTCACGCACCGCACCGATCGCGGTGAGCTCGAACTCGCGTTCGAATTGCCGCGCGGGGCGTTTGCGACGAGCCTGCTGCGCGAAATCGTGGAAGCAGCGATTCCGGAGCCGGATCCCGACTGAGCCGGGTTCCTCAGCGGTCCAGCAGCACGTAGAGAGCGCCGGTCCCGCCGTCATTCCGGCGCGCCGAACAGAACGCGCGCACCGCGGCATGGCGGCGCAGCCAGCGATTGACGGCGGACTTGAGCACCGGGCCGCGATGGCCGGATCTGCGGCCTTTGCCGTGAATGATCCTGACGCAATGCCGGTCATGCTTCCCGGCCTCGGCCAGGAACTCCGTGAGCGCGAGGCGCGCCTCGTCCTGGGTCATGCCATGCAGATCGAGTTCGTCGCGCAGCGCATAGTGCCCGCGGCGCAGTCGCCGCAGCGTCGATTCGGGAACGCCTTCCCGGCGCCATGCGAGTTCTTCGCCGGATTCGACGTCGAGTTCGCTGGCGTCAAGCGCGAGCGATTCTGCGAGCACATGGGCCTCATCGGCGCGGCGCGAGGCGGCGCGCGGCCGGCGGCGAACGCGTTCCGGGGCCGGCTTCGACTGGCGGAGCGGCCTCACGTCGCGCACCGCGGCGCGGAACAATTCGCGTTCCTCGTCTTTGATGGCGGCGGCCTCTGGCGATGCGCCCGGGAGACGGGGCTTACAGTATAGTGCCGCCCGGTCGCGTGACGCGCGACGGGGAAGAGTCGGCCTTGAAGATCCTGCTCGCCAATGACGACGGCTATCGCGCGGAAGGTCTGCGCTTCCTCCGGGAAGCGCTGACGGGCGTCGCGCCGCTCACGGTCGTTGCCCCCGACCGGAACTGCAGCGGCGCAAGCCACTCGCTGACGCTCGAAGTGCCGCTGCGCGTGCAACGGGTGGACGATGACACCTGGTATGTGATCAACGGCACGCCGACGGACTGCGTGCACCTGGCCATCACGGGCCTTTTCGATTTCGAGTTCGACATGGTCGTCTCGGGAGTCAACGACGGCGCAAATCTCGGCGACGACGTGCTCTATTCCGGCACCGTCGCCGCGGCCATCGAAGGGCGATTCCTCGGCTTGCCGACGGTCGCGGTGTCGCTCGTGGCGGCGGCGGGCGGCGGACCGCACTTCGCGACCGCGGCGCGGGTTGCGCGCGAACTCGTGTTGAGACTTCTCGCCAGGCCGCTGCATCGCTCGATGATCCTGAATGTGAATGTGCCGGACCTGGCCTACGAGGCCTTGCAGGGATTCGAGGTCACCCGGCTCGGGCATCGCCATCGCGCCAAGGCCGCCGTACGGGGGCTCGATCCGCGCGGGCGTGAAATCTACTGGGTCGGCGCCGCAGGCGCCGGCCAGGACGCGGGTCCGGGCACGGACTTCCACGCGGTCGCGAACGGCTTCGTATCGGTGACGCCGCTGCAGGTCGACCTGACGCGCCATTCCGCGCTCGACAGTCTCCGGGACTGGCTGCGGGAGCCTGCCGGCGGATGAGCGAGCGCAGCGGCATCGGGATGACATCCGCTCGCACGCGCGAGCGCCTGATCCAGCGGCTCGTGGAGCAGGGGATTCGCGATCCGCGGGTGCTCGACCGGATCCGGAACGTCCCGCGCCACCTCTTCGTCGACGAGGCACTGGCGAGCCGGGCGTATGAAGACACGGCGCTGCCGATCGGTCATGGCCAGACAATCTCGCAACCCTATGTCGTCGCGCGCATGACCGAGGCCATCACGATCGGCGGTACGCCGGACAAAGTGCTCGAGATCGGAACGGGCTGCGGCTACCAGACGGCGGTGCTCGCGCCGCTCGTAGGGAAGATTTACAGTATCGAGCGCATCGAGGCGCTGCTCGAGCGCGCCCGCGAACGCCTGCGCGAGCTCGAGATCAAGAATGTCCGCTTCAAGCACGGCGACGGCGCGGAAGGCTGGCCGTCGCAGGCGCCATTCGACGGCATCCTGCTCGCCGCGGCACCGCATGCGCTGCCGCAGAAGCTCCTGGATCAGCTCGCTGAGGGCGGCAGGCTCGTCGCGCCGGTCGGACCCGAAGGCCGCCAGGAACTGCTGCGCATCACGCGGCGCGGCGACCAGTTCCTGCGGGAGCGGCTCGGCTTCGTGAGTTTCGTTCCCCTGCTCGGCGGTGTTTCCTGAGGCAGTGGGTCGCATGTATTGCGGCGATCGCCATCGCCGCCTGTGCCGGCAACGACCGCCGACCCGCAATCCCCGATTACCACGTCGTCAAATCCGGCGAGACCCTCTATTCGATCGCGAGACGATACGCTGTGGATTACCGGGACATCGCTCGCTGGAACGGCATTGGCCGCGACTACCTGATCCACCCGGGCGAGCGGCTGCGGCTCAATTCGCCGCCGGGCGGCCGGGCAGTCGCGGCGGCGGAACCGGCTGCGCCACGCCCGCCCGCGACGCGCGCTTCTCCCGGCGATCCCGCGCACCGGCCACCCGAATGGAAATGGCCGGTCCAGGTCGGACGCGTCGTAGGCACCGTGCATCAGCCGTCCGGCGGGCTCGGGCTCCGCATCGATGGCGGGCTGAACCAGCCGGTATTCGCGGCTGCGGACGGCAAGGTGGTCTACACGGGAAGCGGACTGCGCGGTTACGGGCAATTGATCATCATCAATCACGTGCGCGGATGGCTCACGGCCTACGGCCACAACGCGTTCGTGCACGTGCATGAGGGCGACGACGTGCGCGCGGGCCAGGCCATCGCGGCCATGGGACTGGGGCCCGGCCGGCAACCGATGCTCTATTTCGAGATCCGTCTCGAAGGCGAGCCGCTCGATCCGCTGTCGCAGCTGCCGCCAAGATGATGGGGTAGATGGTGCCGGGTCGCAGATTCGCAGATTCGCAGATTCTTCCCTGGTGAGAATCTGCGAATCTGCGACCCGGCACCATTAGAGCAGCAGGGCGAGCGCGACGTCGCGGTATTCGGAAAGCAGGAGGTTGAAGGTGCGGCAGGCGGCCCTGCTGTCCATGACTTCGAGGCCGATGCGCCGCGTGGCGAAGTCTGCGTAGAGCGCCGGCGGCGGGATGCGTTGCCTGGGACCCGTGCCGAGCAGCACGACCTCCGGTGCGAGCGAGAGAAGTTCGCTGAAATCCGCGATCGTGAGCGCTTCCGCGTCGGCGGGCTGCCAGCGGTCGATGATCGCATTGCGCGTCACGATGAGGCTCGAGGTGTAGGTGCGGTCGCGCAGCCGCACCTCGCCTTCCTCGCAGGAGAGGATCGCATGGGCTTCGTTCGCGTCTTCCCGGGTGAATTGCATCGTTAGTCCTGTTTCAAATATAGCCAATCGCGCGGCCCCCGCGCGGCTATGATTGCCGCCGATGAATTCCCGCGACCTGCCCCGGGCGCAACCCGTGAGACTCCGGCGACGGCCGGCGGGCCCGCTCGATGGATTGCCCGAGGCGATGCATCCGGTACTCCGGCGCGTTTATGCGGCGCGCGGTGTCCGGGACGCCGATCAGCTTTCGCTCGAACTGCGCTCGCTCCTGCCGGTTTCGACGCTCGATGGCATCGGCCCGGCCACGGCGCTGCTCATCGAACACCTCGCGCGCAATTCGCGAATCCTGGTCGTCGGCGATTTTGACGCCGACGGCGCGACCAGCACCGCGCTCGTGATGCGCCAGCTGACGCGGCTCGGCCACGCGAATGTCGGCATGCGCGTGCCGGACCGCATGCGCCATGGCTATGGACTGACCCCGGCGCTGGTCGCGGAACTCGCGCAAGAAAGGGCGGATCTCCTGATCACGGTCGACAATGGCGTGTCCGCCTTCGCAGGCATCGAAGCGGCGCACGCGCTCGGCATCCAGGTTCTCGTGACCGATCACCACCTGCCGGGCCCGGTCTTGCCGGACTGTGCGGCGCACGTGAATCCCAATCTGCGCAACGCAAGCTTCGGCAGTCGCGCCCTCGCGGGTGTCGGCGTCGCGTTCTACCTGATGGCCTCGCTGACGCGCGAGCTCGAGAGCCGGCGCGGCGTCCGGCTCCCCGCAGTCGCTGACCTTCTCGATCTCGTGGCGCTCGGCACGGTAGCCGATGTCGTGCCGCTCGATCACAACAATCGCATCCTCGTGCACGAGGGACTGAAGCGCATCCGCTCGCGCGCCGCGACTCCCGGGTTCATGGCGCTCGCGCGTGTCGCCGGCTGCCGCCTCGACGAATTGTCGGCGCGCCAGCTCGGCCATCAGATCGCTCCGCGGTTGAACGCAGCGGGCCGCATCGACGACATGGCGGTCGGCATCCGCTGCCTCCTGACCGACGATCCGTCGGAGGCGCTCGCGCTCGCGGGAGAGCTCGACCGGCTCAATCGCGAGCGCCGCGAAATGGAGTCGCGCATGCGGGACGAGGCGGCGATCGCCGTGCGCAAACTCCGTATCGCCGAGGGCGACCTGCCGCCGGGGCTCACGCTGTTCGACACCGGATGGCATGCAGGCGTCGTCGGTCTCGTCGCGTCTCGCATGAAGGACCGGTTGCATCGGCCGGTGGCCGCCTTTGCGCCAGTCGGTGCCGACGAGTTGCGGGGCTCGGTGCGCTCCGTCGCGGGAGTGCACGTGCGCGACGCGCTCGAAGCGATCGCGACGCGGCACCCGGATCTCATTGACCGGTACGGCGGACATGCAATGGCGGCGGGCCTGACGCTCCGCCGCCCGATGCTGGAACGGTTCGCAGACGCGTTCTCCGAGGAAATCGGCCGCCTGCTGACGCCGGCGCAGATGCAGAACGTCCTCGAAACGGACGGCGAGCTGGCAGGTCCCGAGATTTCGCTCGAGACCGCGCTTGCGCTGGAAACCGGCGGCCCCTGGGGCCAGGGATTCCCGGAGCCGGTTTTCGAAGGGGATTTCGAGGTCGTCGAGACGCGCGTGGTCGGTGACCGGCATTTGAAGTTGTGGCTGCGTCCGCAACCCTCGATGCGCCCGCTCGAGGCGATCTCCTTCGGATACTTCGACGAGTCGGACGCGAAACGGCCTTCGGACGGTGCGCGCGTGAACCTTGCGTATCGCCTGCAATCCACGACCTTCGGCGGCGTCGCGCGCGCGGAACTGCTGGCGGAATACCTGCATTGGGACCAATGACCGTCTGCTAATATGCCGCCCGCATGGAAGCCGCACCGACCCGCCGCCTCATCGAAGACCTCACCGAGCGCCTGAAAGCGCTGAGGGGGTACCTTTGAGTACGACTCGAAGCGCGAGCGCCTCGAAGAGCTGAATCACGAGCTCGCGGATTCCGCGATCTGGAGCACGCCGGACAAAGCGCAGTCCCTCGGCCGCGAGCGCGCGCGGCTCGAATCGACGATCACCGAACTCGACCAGCTCGCGAGCGGCCTGTCGGACGCCGCGGAGCTTCTCGCGCTCGTCGAGTCGGAGGGCGACGAATCCGGGTTCGCCGAAATCGTGAAGGACTCCGCGAAGCTCGATGAGCGCGTGCGCCGGCTGGAGCTGTCGCGCATGTTTCCGGGCGAGATGGATCCGCGCGGGGCGTTTCTCGACATCCAGGCCGGTGCCGGCGGCACCGAGGCGCAGGACTGGGCGCAGATGCTGCTCCGGATGTATCTGCGCTGGGCCGACTCCCGCGGTTTCGCGGCCACCGTGATCGACCAGAGCACGGGCGAAGTCGCGGGCATCAAGAGCGCCTCGATCGAGATCGACGGCGACTACGCGTACGGGTGGCTGCGCACCGAAACCGGCGTGCACCGGCTCGTGCGGAAGTCTCCGTTCGATTCCGGAAATCGCCGGCATACTTCGTTCGCATCGGTCTTCGTCTCACCCGTGGTCGACGACGAGATCCAGATCGACGTGAATCCGGCCGACATCGAGATGGACACCTATCGCGCGAGCGGGGCGGGCGGCCAGCACGTCAACAAGACCGATTCCGCCGTGCGCCTGCGCCATCTGCCGTCCGGAATAGTCGTCGCCTGCCAGGGCGAGCGCAGCCAGCACAAGAACCGATCGACCGCGATGAAGATGCTGAAGGCGAAGCTCTACGAACTCGAAGTGAACAAGCGCAATGCGGCGGCGCGCGTGCTCGAGGACCAGAAAACCGACGTCGGCTGGGGGCACCAGATCCGCTCGTATGTGCTCGACCAGTCCCGCATCAAGGACCTGCGCACCGGCCATGAGACCGGCAATCCGACCGCGGTGCTGGACGGCGACCTCGATCCGTTCATGGAGGCGAGCCTGAAGCAGGGCCTGTAGGATTCGACCCATGGCGAACGACGACACACGGGGCGGGGGCGACGACAACGCGCTGATTGCGGAGCGCCGCGCCAAGCTCGCGCGCTTGCGCGAATCGGGCGTCGCCTACCCGAACGACTACCGGCGCGATGCGCTCGCGGCCGACCTGCATGCGACCTGGGGCGGGCGCACGGACGAATGGCTCGCCGCGAACCCGGTCCGGGTGCGTGTCGCCGGCCGGATGATGTTCAAGCGCGTCATGGGCAGGGCCTCGTTCGCGAAGCTCCAGGACGCGAGCGGGCAGATTCAGGTCTACCTGCAGTTGGACGCGCTCGGGGCGACGTACGAGGAATTCAAGGGCTGGGACGTGGGTGACATCGTCGCGGTTGCGGGCGTCCTGATGCGCACGCGGGCCGGCGAGCTCTCGGTGCGCGCCGAGCGCGCGCGCCTGCTCGTCAAGTCGCTGCGGCCCCTGCCGGACAAGTGGCACGGCCTGGCGGACACCGAAACGCGGTATCGCCGGCGGTACGTGGACCTGATCGTCAACGAACCGGCGCGTGAGGTCTTCCGCACGCGCACGCGCATCATCCGCTACCTGCGCGACTTCCTTGACGCGCTCGGATTCCTCGAGGTCGAAACGCCGATGATGCAGCCGATTCCCGGCGGCGCCGTTGCGAGGCCGTTCGTGACGCATCACAACGCCCTGGGCCAGGACATGTACCTGCGCATCGCGCCGGAACTGTATCTCAAGCGCCTCGTCGTCGGCGGCTTCGAGCGCGTGTACGAGATCAACCGAAATTTCCGCAATGAGGGCCTGTCGACTCAGCACAATCCCGAATTCACGATGCTGGAGCTGTACCAGGCCTACGCGGACTTCGAGGATTTCATGCAACTCGTCGAGCGCATGATCCAGGGCCTCGTGGACGCCATCGTCGGCACGCGCGAGCTGAAATACCAGGGACGGCGCATTTCTTTCAATACACCGTTTGCGCGGCTGTCGATCGAGCAGGCGCTCGTCGCACACAACGCGGCGCTGGATCCGAAGCGTCTCCGTGACCCGGCCTATCTCGGCAAGTACTGCGAATCGCTCGGCATCGAGTGCGGTCCGGCGGACGGGGCGGGCAAGCGACAGATCGGGATCTTCGAGAAGACCTGCGAGGCGAAGCTGCTGCAACCGACCTTCGTGCATTCGTACCCGACCGAGGTGTCGCCGCTCTCGCGCAAGAACGACCAGGATCCTTTCGTCACCGACCGCTTCGAGTTCTTCGTCGACGGACGCGAACTCGCGAACGGTTTTTCGGAGCTGAACGACCCGGAGGAGCAGGCGGCGCGGTTTCGCGAGCAGGTCGCGCGCAAGCAGGCGGGCGACCTCGAGGCGATGTACTACGACGCTGACTACATCTGCGCGCTCGAGTACGGCATGCCGCCGGCCGCCGGGCTGGGCGTTGGCATTGACCGGCTCGTCATGTTGCTGACGGACGCGCCGAGCATTCGCGACGTCCTCTTGTTCCCGCAGCTGCGGAATCTGCCCGCAGAGGACTAGCGGGAAGCGGCCTCGCCGGGCCTGGCGACCGCCTGCCCGGCGGTCACGATTTCAATGACCGATCGCCCAGGTCACGTGTGTCAGGTGCACCGTGCCGTCCGGGTCGATGCGGATAAAGGTCTCCGCGTTACCGCGCCGCCCGAGCGACGCGCCCCAACCCACGTCCCCGTTCGCGCCGGATTTATTGCAGCCCTTGCCGGGAGGCGCGTTGCAGCCGCCGCCACCGCCACCACCGCCGCCAGCGCCGGCGTAGGAGTTGTAAGAATCGGTGTGAGTGTAAATCGTCACGAGCTGATCGTAATCGTGGTCGTTCGGATATTCGAATGGCGGATCCTGATAATCCATGCACGAGAAGAGGGACTGGTTGTCGAAGTCCTCGTCCTGGTGATCGAGGCCGAGGTTGTGGCCCAGTTCCTGGCAGGTGACGCTCTGTTTCCAGTTGGCCTTGTTGTAAAAGCTCGTGGAAAAGTAGGTGTCGTTGAGTTTGGTGTACCCGGTCGTGATATGCCCGTTGGTGTCGATGGAAATGCCCGCGATGCCCAGCCAGCCGTTATTGCCGTAGGCGAGATTGCAGATGCGCAAGCTGCCGTTGCCGCCCCTGCATTGCCTCCGCGTCTGGCTGGAAGTGTCGCCACCCGGATCTTCCACCAAGTCGAGCTTCGTGGAATCCGACCAGTCCGCGACCGCGCGCGTCACATACGCATCCCAATCCGACGTCGTGCTGTTGATCACCGTCAGGTTGAACGAGCTCGTGGTGCGGGCCCAGTGATAATCCCCCCAACTGTGATCAGCCAGGGCGGTTGAAGCCGTGCCGGCCGTCGCCAGCACGATCAGCGCGCTCATGACCTTGCGATGATGACTCATATGAATGACCTCCCTTCACTCGTCGCTCGAGACATTTAAAGGCGACAGCGGCGAGACGTCAATCGATTCGACACGCCGCCGGCGGTCCTGAACATAAGGCAGGTCCCCTTCTGCGATCTAGTCCTCGCCGTTCGTCGCCGGGGCAGGGATCGCATACGGAAGGTCGGCAGGAACAAACTCGGAGCCGCCGGGCCTCGCACTGAGCAGGTCGCCGCAGAACCTGAGCTCGACGACTGCGAGGCACTGAGTCGCCGTGTCGTCGCGCGCCGCGGTCACGACCTGGGCTGCGAGCGTTTCGCCGCTGAACAACGCCTGCGCCGGCTGGATTGCGGCATCCGGCGGACCGACGTAGCGCAGCATGCGGCGCTTGATGCGGCCGAGGTGCTGCGAGCGCGCCACGATCTCCTGGCCGACATAACAGCCCTTGCTGAAGCTGACACCGCCGATCAGGTCGAGGTTGAGCATTTGCGGAAGCCAGAGCGCGGCAGTCGGAGGCGAGATGGATGGCTCGCCGTCAGCGATGGTGACGCGCTCCCAATCGTCGGGCGTCGTGCGTGCGACAGCGGCGAGTGCGGCATCGAGCGCAGGCCGCGGGCCCGCGAGCAGTATCCTGCGCGGGCTTGCGACCATCATCGCAAGTCCCGCTGCGGCGGCGGCCGCCTGCGACCAGTGCGCGTCCGGCTCGGCATCGAGCAGTCCGGCGACGGAAACGCGCGAATTGCGGTCCTCGAATCGGACGTCGGCCCGCAAGACGAACGCGGAAAGCTGCGCGACCAGCGTCGGCGCGAGCGACCGGTGCAGCACCAGGAGGACGTCATCGCCATCCGCAGCGAGCCGCATCGTCGCCAGCACGCGCCCCTGCCGGTTGCAGGAAGCCGCCAGCATGCCGGGATGGCGCTCGATCCCGAGCAGGTCATTCGAGAGCTGGCCCTGGAGGAAGGTCCGCGCATCGCGGCCCGCCACCGCGACGACCGCACAGAACGGCAATTGCGTGCGACGGGTGAGCGGCATTGCGCCATCCTATCGCAGCAGATGTCGCCGAATGCGCGGCAATTGCCCTTGGGAAGGTCCGACCCCTTCTGGCAGAATAGCTTAGCGATGCATTCCCCCGCAGAACGGCCGCTGTCCCCGCACCTGCAGGTGTACCGGCCGATGTACACGATGGTGCTGTCCATACTGCATCGCGCAACCGGCCTGTTCCTTTCCGCATGCAGCCTGCTGTTCGTCGGCTGGCTCGTCGCAGCCGCCGCCGGACCGGACGCTTATGCGGCGGCCGGCCGTTTCTTCTCCGGCTTCGCCGTCCGCTTCGTGCTGACCGTCGCGCTCGCAGCGTTCTGGTATCACCTCTTCGCCGGCATCCGCCATCTGGCCTGGGACCTGGGCTTTGGATTCGAGAAATCTTCCGCCAGGGCGAGCGCCGCCGTCGTGCTGGTCTGTACGGCCGCAGCATTTGCGGCGACGCTCTTCCTGACGCCCGCCTGGCGCTGGCTGACGGGAACGCCGTGAACCCGCGCCCGGGCAGAGCGACCCGTCACTGGCGCAACCAGCGCTTGACCTCGATCGCGCTGCTGCCGCTCGGGCTGTGGTTTCTGGCGGCGCTCCTGCGCCAACCCGATCTCGACTACGCGACGGTGGCGGCATGGCTCGCGAAGCCGTTGCAGGCGCTGCTGGCGTTGCTCCTGGGCATCGCGATCCTCTGGCACTCCGGACAAGGCGTGCAAGTCGTTCTCGAAGACTACGTCGGCGGCCGACTGCGCGGATTCTCGATCCGCCTGTCGCAATTCATTCATGCCGTGG
This sequence comes from Steroidobacteraceae bacterium, assembly GCA_036397615.1. Taxonomy (GTDB): domain Bacteria; phylum Pseudomonadota; class Gammaproteobacteria; order Steroidobacterales; family Steroidobacteraceae; genus SCUD01. The sequence continues at coordinate 34,876 of DASWIQ010000173.1, read as the reverse complement.
CCGCCGCCGCGCTCGCGTGGGCTGTCTACGGACTCGTGACCGGCGGCGGCGCATGAGCGCATATCCGATCACGGATCACGCCTGCGACGTGATCGTCGTCGGGGCCGGCGGTGCGGGCCTCCGCGCGACCGTGGGTCTCGCGGAGGCGGGGCTCAACACAGCCTGCATCACGAAAGTCTTTCCGACGCGAAGCCACACGGTGGCGGCACAGGGCGGCATCAGCGCGGCGCTCGGCAATATGGGCGAGGACGACTGGCGTTTTCACTTCTACGACACGGTGAAAGGTTCGGACTGGCTCGGCGACCAGGACGCAATCGCGTACATGTGCCGCGAGGCGCCGGCCGCCGTCATCGAACTCGAGCATTTCGGACTGCCGTTCTCGCGAACCGACGACGGGCGCATCTACCAGCGTCCCTTCGGCGGAATGACGACTCACTACGGCCGGGGCATCGCGCAGCGCACCTGCGCGGCCGCGGATCGCACCGGACACGCGATGCTACACACTCTCTATCAGCAGAGCCTCCGTCACCAGGCCAGATTCTTCATCGAGTATTTTGCGATCGACCTGATCATGGAGGAGGGCGCCTGCCGCGGCGTGCTCGCGCTCGACATGGCGACCGGCACGTTGCACCGGTTCCTGGGGCAGGCGACGATCCTCGCGACGGGCGGTTATGGCCGGACGTATTTTTCGTGCACCTCCGCGCATACCTGCACCGGCGACGGCAACGGCATGGTATTGCGCGCGGGATTGCCGCTGCAGGACATGGAGTTCATACAGTTTCATCCGACGGGAATTTACGGCGTGGGCTGCCTGATCACGGAGGGCGTGCGCGGCGAAGGCGGCATCCTGCGGAATTCCGAGGGCGAACGTTTCATGGAGCGTTACGCGCCCAACGCGAAGGATCTGGCGTCGCGCGACGTCGTGAGCCGCGCGATGACGATCGAGATCAGGGAGGGCCGCGGCGTCGGGCCCGCGCGCGACCATCTGTTCCTGCATCTCGAACACCTCGGCCCCGACGCGATTCAAAAGCGCCTGCCGGGCATCGCGGAGACCGCGATGATCTTCTCCAATGTCGACGTATCGCGCGCGCCGATTCCGGTGCTGCCCACGGCCCACTACAACATGGGCGGCATTCCCGCCAATGTGAATGGCGAGGCGCTGACGCGGAGCGGCGGTTCGGACGAAGCGGTACCCGGTTTGATGGCGATCGGCGAGGCTGCCTGCGTGTCGGTCCATGGCGCGAACCGCCTGGGCTCGAACTCGCTGCTCGATCTCGTGGTATTCGGGCGCGCCTCCGCGGCCCACTGCGCGAAGACGCTCAAGCCCGGCGCCACCCTGCCGGTGCCGCGTGCCGGGTCGCACGCCGGGTCGCTCGCGCGATTCGATCGCATCCGCCAGGCCAAGGGCAGCCGGCCGACCGCCTCGCTGCGCGAGGAGATGCAGCGCGCGATGCAGCGCGACGCCGCGGTATTCCGGACCGGAGCGACGCTCACGGAGGGCTGCGAGGCGCTTTCGCGCTGCCTCGGGGCATTCGGCGATCTCCGCATCTCCGACCGCTCGCTCATTTTCAATACCGACCTTGTCGAAGCACTCGAGCTCGACAATCTGCTCGGGCAGGCGGTCGCCGCGATCCATTCGGCGCGCAACCGGACCGAGAGCCGCGGCGCGCACGCGCGGGAGGACTACCCATCGCGTGACGATGCCAACTGGATGAAACACAGCCTCGCCTGGGTGGATGAACGGGGCGGAGTGCGATTCGACTACCGTCCCGTGCAACTGCAGACGCTTGCCGCCGATGTCGAGCGGATACCGCCACAGACCCGGACCTACTGAGGACACCATGGCTGAATTTCGACTGCCCGCCAATTCACGCTACACGGACCGGCCGGGCCGGCACCACGCGGCGGCGCCCGGCGCGGCGCGCGTGAAGGAATTCAGAATCTATCGATGGGACCCGGATTCCGCGGAACCGCCACGGATCGATCGCTACGAGCTGGATCTCGAGCGCTGCGGCCCGATGGTTCTCGACGCATTGATTAAAATCAAGAACGAAGTGGATTCGACGGTGACCTTCCGGCGTTCCTGCCGCGAAGGCATCTGCGGCTCCTGCGCGATGAATATCGACGGTGTCAACACGCTCGCCTGCACGCTGCCGATCGCGTCCATCCGCGGTTCGGTGAACATCTTTCCGCTGCCGCACATGCCGGTCGTCAAGGACCTCGTGCCCGACCTCACGCGATTCTTCGATCAGTACGCCTCCGTCCGGCCCTGGCTGCAGGCTTCAGCTCCCGCGCCACAGGGCGCGGAGCGCCGCCAGACGCCCGCGGACCAGGAACTCATCGACCGGCCCTCGGCCTGCATCCTTTGCGCCTGCTGTTCGACGGCATGCCCGAGCTACTGGTGGAGCGGAGACGAATTTCTGGGTCCGGCGGCACTGCTCGCGAGCCACCGCTGGCTCGTCGACACGCGCGACGGGGCACAGGCGGAGCGGCTTTCGCAGCTCGACGATTCATTCCGCCTGTATCGTTGCCACACGATCATGAACTGCACCGAGGCCTGCCCGAAGGACCTGAACCCCGCCCGCGCGATCGCCGACATCAAGCGCAGGCTCCTCGATCGCGACGAATGAGCAATGGACGATCCGACTCACGCTCGTTTGCGGTGGCGATGCCGGCGCGGCATGAAGGAACTCGACGTGTTGCTGGGCCGCTGGCTCGAGCGGCGCTGGCCGGAGGCCGACGAGGGGCAGCGCCTTTCGTTCCAGTGGCTGCTCGAGCAACCGGATCCGGACCTCGCGGACTGGCTGATCGGCGGCTCGCGTCCGGCGGATGCCGGCCATGCGGCGCTCGTCGATGAAATCGTTCGCCGTCACGATTGAGCCGGCGGCAGGGCCGCGACTTGCGGCGGTCGCGTTTCTGGTGCACCTCGCCGCCGCGGCAAGTCCGTGGTTCGCGCGCGCAGAGCCCCTCATCGCCGCGGCATTGTCGGTCCTTGCGATCGCAGGTCTCGTCTCGACGCTCGGACGCGTGCCGGGAGGCCATTCCGCGCTTTGCGCGCTCGCGTTCGATGGCCGCGGCTGCCGCGTACGGCTGACCGGGCGGCGCCGCTGGCTGCGAGCGAAAGTCGGTACCGGCGCGCGCGCCTATGCTTCGCTGGTGCTCGTCGAGGTCGTAGTCGCCGGGAAGCGCCTGGGGTGGCTCCTGCCGCGCTGGGCGCTGCCACCCGACGATTTCCGCCGCCTGAAGGCCCGGATTCGGCTGACTTGCTAGAATCCACAGCTTATCTCACGAAAGGAGGCGATGCGCCCCCGCCCAGCCACGACCTTGCGAACTATCGGGGGGTCGGCCGGTCATATCCGGCGTGCAGGTGGAGGGCGCAGCGCAAATCGTCGAGCCAATGCGGGCTGAAGCAGGCGACATAGCGCTGGTCCGCAGGGTCCAGAAGGGCGACAAAGCAGCCTTCGACGCCCTGGTGCTCAAGTATCAGCACAAGGTGCTGAAGCTTGTGCAGCGGTATGTACGCAATCCCGCGGAGGCCGAGGACATCGCGCAAGAGGCCTTCATCAAGGCTTATCGCGCCTTGCCGGCGTTTCGGGGCGACAGCGCATTTTATACGTGGCTGTACCGGATCGCGATCAATACCGCAAAGAACGCGCTCGTGGCGAGCCGCCGCAGGCCGGTGTCGTATGACCTCGATCTGCAGGATGGAACGCAGGTGCAGGCGCACGCGCGGCTTTCGGACACGGAGACACCGGAAGCGCTTGCGTTGACCGACGAGATCCGGAGGACAGTGAACGAAGCCATCGAAGCCCTGCCGGACGATCTGCGACTCGCGATCGTGCTGCGTGAGCTCGAGGGCCTCAGTTACGAGGACATTGCGAAGACGATGGAATGCCCGGTAGGCACGGTCCGTTCGAGGATTTTCCGCGCGCGCGAAGCGATCGATCGCAGCCTGCGCGAGGTTTTCGACGGCGGCCTCGGACGAATTGGAGACATTGAATGACGGATCGGATCAAGGAACAGCTTTCCACCTTCCTGGACGGCGAATTGCCCGAACAGGAAACCGCGCTCCTGCTGAAGCGGCTCGAACGCGACGACGAGTTGCGCGGCGCGTTGTCGCGCTACTCGCTGATCGGCGCGGTCCTCCGCAACGACGGCGACGTGCCGGCTGCGCGCCAGGTGGCCGCGCGCGTAAGTGCCGCGATCGCACGCGAGCCGCTCCGCGTCTCCGCATTCGTGCGCCTGCCGCGCCGGGATGCGTTGCTGCGCTCCCTGGCAGGCCTGGCGGTCGCATCGGGCGTCGCCTTCGGCGCCGTGCTGATCGTCCAGCAGGTGGATTCGCAGGATCCGGCGGCGCCCGATGCGGTGCTTGCCCAGACGAGCGACCCGCCGATCGAACCCGTGTCCGATGCGGCCGATGCCGCGGACGATCCGGCGAGGATTTACGTGACGCCGCCCGCGACCGATGCGCCCGGCAGGATCGCGCCGGCGCAACTCGCGAATTATCTCGTGGCTCATTACGGATACGCGACGCCGCTCGTTCGCCGGAGTGTCGGCGCCGGATTGATGAGCGCCCCGGACGGCTCGGTCCTCGTCGACGTCGCAGCTCCCGAAGGCAAGGCTGACCCGTGATTCGTCGCCAGGCGATCGCAATCGCTCTCGGACTCGCCGCCATGCCGGCGTTCGCCGAAAGCGGCCAGGAATGGCTCAATCGCATGGCGACCGCGCTCGGCAACGCGAGTTACGTCGGTGAGTTCGTCTCAGAGTCGGCCGGCCGGACGGAACGGCTCGCCATCACGCATCGCGTCAAGAACGGAATCGTGTCGGAGCGTCTCGTTTCGCTGTCCGGCAACGGCCGCGAACTCGTGCGCGAGAACGACGAAGTCGTGGTCTACCTCCCGGACCAGAGACTCGCGATCATCGAGCGGCGCTCGGGGCAGAGCGACCTCATGGGCGCGCTGCCGCAGTTCGAGGGCCGGATGGCGTCCTGGTACAAGATCGACTACGTCGGCAGGGAAGCGACGATCTTCGGACCGACCGCGGTCATCGCGGTGCGGCCGCTTGACGGCTATCGCTTCGGCTATCGTCTCTGGATCGACGTCGATTCGCATATGCCGGTGCGAAGCGATCTTTCGGACGGCGCGCACCGCGTGATCGAGCGCCTGCGCTTCACCAAACTCGAATTCGACGACGACATTCCGGACTCCGCCTTCGAGCCGGCGCTCGACCGCAGCAAGCTCCGGTGGGTCCGGCAGTCGCCGCAGACCGACGAAGACGCCCCGGCCTGGCGCGCCGCGCAGGTGCCGCCGGGATTCCGGTTGTCGGTCAGCGGCGTGCAGGCGGTCGCAGGCGCCGGCGCGCCGGTCAATCACCTGGTCTATTCGGACGGGCTCGCCTCGGTTTCGGTCTTCATTCACGCGCCGGCGCCCGGCAAGCCGCCGGTGCAGGGCTCGGGCCGCTCGGGCGTCGCTTCGGCCTTCTCGACCGTCGTCGCCGGGCATCAGGTCACGGCCGTCGGCGAAGTGCCTCCACGCACGCTCAAGTTCATCGCGACCGGGCTCCGCCCGTCGACGGCATTGACGCCGCCGCCTGCAACGGCCGCCAGCCGCGACTGACCTGATTTCCTGGATGCCGGAGCCCCGGTTTCTCGTCTACACGCGCGAGAGCTGCGCGCTCTGCGATGAATTCATCGCCGGGCTTACGGAGCTTCTCGACGGATTCGAAGTGCGGGATGTCGATGCCGACCCGACGACCCGACGCCGCTACGGCCTCAAGGTTCCCGTGCTGACCTGTGACGGCAGCATCGTCTGCCGCGGCCGCCTCGATCGTGCGGCGGTCGCACGGCTCGCCCGCGGCTGACCGGGCCAGCTGCGCGCGACTGCTATAATCCGTTTTTCCCGGACGCGCCGGTCCGGCAAGGGCGTCCCGGCTTCCCCCCGATGCAGCAAATCCGCAATTTTTCGATCATTGCGCACGTCGACCACGGCAAATCCACGCTCGCGGACCGGCTGATCCAGATCTGCGGCGGCCTGGAAGCCCGCGAGATGCAGGAGCAGGTGCTCGACTCGATGGATCTCGAGCGCGAGCGCGGCATCACGATCAAGGCGCAGTCCGTCACGCTCAAATACCGCGCCGCCGACGGCGAGGACTACCAGCTCAACTTCATCGACACGCCCGGTCACGTGGATTTCTCCTATGAGGTCTCACGCTCGCTCGCGGCCTGCGAGGGAGCATTGCTCGTCGTCGATGCGGCACAGGGCGTCGAGGCGCAGAGCGTCGCGAACTGCTACACGGCGCTGGAGCAGGGCCTAGAGGTGCTCCCGGTCATCAACAAGATCGACCTGCCGTCTGCGGACCCGGAGCGGGTCATCGAGGAGATCGAGAACATCATCGGCATCGAGGCGACGGACGCGGTCCGCGTCAGCGCCAAGACCGGAGAGAATGTCCCCCAGCTGCTCGAGGAACTGGTGCGGCGGATTCCGCCGCCGCGGGGCGACACGGCGGCGCCCCTGCAGGCGCTGATCGTCGATTCCTGGTTCGACAATTACGTCGGAGTCGTTTCGCTGGTGCGCGTCATGAATGGCGTGCTGCGCCCGAACGACCGCATCCAGGTGATGTCGACGGGCCGTGGCTGGCAAGTCGATCGCGTCGGTCGCTTCACGCCGAAGCGCATCGCAGCGGACGCCTTGTCCGCCGGCGAGGTCGGCTGGATGACCGCCGGGATCAGGGACATCGACGGCGCGCCGGTCGGCGACACGATCACGAGCGAGGCGCGGCCCTGCGAGAAGCCGCTGCCGGGATTCAAGATGGTGCAGCCGCGGGTCTTCGCGGGGCTGTTTCCCGTGCAGTCGGACCAGTACGAGGCCTTCCGCGACGCGCTGCAGAAACTCAAGCTGAACGATTCGGCGCTGCACTACGAGCCGGAAGTGTCGACCGCGCTGGGCTTCGGCTTCCGCTGCGGCTTCCTCGGCCTCCTGCACATGGACATCGTCCAGGAGCGGCTCGAGCGCGAATACGGCCTTGCGCTCGTCACGAGCGCGCCCACCGTGATCTACGAAGTCGTCGGAAACGACGGCGAACTCAAGCTGGTCGACAACCCGTCGAAGCTTCCGGCGAACTACCGCGAGCTGCGCGAACCGATCATCACCGCAAACATCCTGGTTCCGCCGGAGCACGTCGGTGGCGTGCTCGGCCTCTGCCAGGAAAAGCGCGGCGTGCAGAAGAAGATGCAGCAGCTCGGCACGCAGATGTCGCTGCAGTACCAGCTGCCGCTCGCCGAGGTCGTCCTCGACTTCTTCGACCGGCTGAAATCGGTGAGCCGCGGCTACGCGTCATTCGACTACGAGTTCAGCCATTTCCAGGCCGCGCCGCTGTCGCGGCTCGACGTGCTGATCAACGGCGATCGCGTCGACGCGCTCTCGATGATCGTGCATCGTGAAAGCGCCTATCAGCGGGGCCGCGAGCTCGTGGACAAGATGCAGGAACTGATACCGCGGCAGATGTTCGAAGTCGCGATCCAGGCGGCTATCGGCGGCCAGATCATCGCGCGCGCGACCGTCAAGGCGATGCGCAAGAACGTCCTCGCCAAGTGCTACGGCGGAGACGTGACGCGCAAGCGCAAGCTCCTCGAGAAGCAGAAGGAAGGCAAGAAGCGAATGAAGCAGCTCGGCACGGTCGAGATCCCGCAGGAAGCGTTCCTCGCGGTCCTCAGCATGAACAAGAAATGACAAGCGGGAGTGGATGATGGTTTTCGATTTCGCATTCGTCCTGGTGGTGCTCGGCGCGGTGACCGGCGTCGTGTGGGCCGTCGACCGGCAATTCTTCCAGCCGCGGCGCAGGGAGCGCGGCATCGCCAAGGAGCCGCTCCTCGTAGACTACTCGCGGTCGTTCTTCCCGGTCATCGTCATCGTGCTGGTGCTCAGGTCCTTCCTCTACGAGCCCTTCCGCATCCCGTCGGACTCGATGATGCCGACCCTGATCCAGGGCGACTTCATCTTCGTCAACAAGTGGCGCTACGGGCTCCGCCTGCCGGTGCTCAACACGCGCATCGTCGAGATCGGGAAGCCGAAGCGCGGGGACGTGGTCGTATTCCGCAAGCCGTCCGATCCGTCGCAGGTCTTCATCAAGCGCCTCGTCGGGCTGCCGGGCGACGCGATTCGCGTGAGCGGGACCGAAGTGTCGGTAAACGGAACGCCGTCCCGGATCTCGGCCGGTCAGTTGTATTCCGGGCCCAAGAACGAGCAGTATCCGTTCTCGCATTTGGGTGAGGAACAGCTTGGCGACGCCGCGCATGGCCTCCTTCTCGATCCAGCACGGCCCGGAATGGAGGGCGAATGGCAGGTGCCGCCAGGTCATTACTTCATGATGGGCGACAATCGCAACAACAGCCGCGACAGCCGCTTTCCCGAGGTCGGGTTCGTTCCAGAAGAGAATTTCATCGGCAGGGCGGAGGCCATCTGGTTATCGTTCAATCCCGGGCCGGGATCCTTCCTGCTCTGGGACCGCATGGGCACCGGAATCCGATAGGGAGACAGCGTATGCAGCACAGACAGCGGGGCATGACAATGCTCGGGATCCTCCTGATCGTGGTCGTGGTCGGCGCGTGGATCTACGCCGGCATACGACTGACGCCGAAGTATCTGGAGTACATGCGCGTCGCATCGACGCTCGAGAAAGTCCGCGATGAATTCTCGAATAACCCCGGCTCGACGGAAGTGATGCTGCGCAGGGCGGTCGAGCGCCATTTCGATATCGAGATGGTCGAAGTGATCACCTCGAAGGACATCGAGATCAAAAAGGACGGCGACGTGTTCTTGATGCGCGCGGCCTACGAGGACACGGTGCCGCTCGCCGGGAACGTTTCGTTCCTGCTCGACTTCGACAAGACCGTCGAGGTCGCCGCGCGCTGAGCCGCGCCGCGGGCGCCGTGGTTGCCGCTGCCGGCTGGTTGCAGGAGCGCCTGGGCTGCGGCTTCTCCGATCCCGCGCTCCTCGAGCGCGCGCTGACCCATCGCAGCCACGGTCCGGACAATAACGAGCGCCTCGAGTACCTGGGCGACGCGGTCCTTTCCTTCGTCGTGGCCGAAAGCCTGTTCCGGCGATTCCCGACCGCGACCGAAGGGGAACTCTCGCGCTATCGCGCGAGTCTCGTGAGCGGCGAGGCGCTTGCCGCGATTGCGGCCGAAATCGGACTCGGCGAACAGCTTCGTCTCGGCGACGGCGAGATGAAATCGGGCGGCCAGCGGCGCGCCACGATTCTGGCGGACGCGCTCGAAGCCCTGTTCGGCGCCATTTACCTGGATTGCGGGCTCGATGCGGCGCGAAGCGCCGCGGACCGGGTCTTCCGCAACGCGCTTGCCGCGCTGCCCACGGCCGCCGAGCTGAAAGACCCGAAGACTCGTTTGCAGGAATGGCTCCAGGGCCGCGGCTTCGCATTGCCGGCCTACACGGTGCTCGAAGTCGCGGGCGAGCCGCACGATCAGCGGTTCCGCGTGCGATGCGACGTCGGCGACCTCGATCTCACGGCCGTCGCCGACGGCAACAGCCGGCGGCGCGCCGAACAGGAAGCGGCGCAGCGGATCCTCGAGGATCCTGCGCTACGCCCGGAAAGATGAGCGCCGCGGCCGCATTCCGTTCGGGCACGGTCGTCCTCGCGGGACGCCCGAATGTCGGCAAGTCGACGCTCCTGAACGCACTTGCCGGCCGCAAGCTCAGCATCGTCACGCCGAAAGCGCAGACGACACGTCACCGGATTCAGGGTCTGGTCGCCGGGCCGGGATTCCGCATGGTCGTGACGGACACGCCGGGTGCCGGCGCCGCGGCCGGCAGCCGGCTCGGTCACTCCATGAATCGCGAGGCACAGGCCGGGTTCGGCGCAGCGGACGCGGCACTGCTCATCGTGGCGGCGCCGCGCTGGAATTCCGGAGACGACGTGGTGCTCGAGCGACTGAAGGCGACGGGCCTGCCGATCGTGCTCGTTGTCAACAAGATCGACCTGGTCCGACCGCGCGCCCAGCTGCTGCCGTTTCTCGAGCGCGCGGCGCGCAAGCATGAGTTCGCGGCCATCGTGCCGGTGTCGGCCGAAAAATCGGAGAATCTCGCGAAGCTCGTCGATGCCGCGGTGGCCTTGCTGCCGGAAGCGACACCCGAGACGGCGGTCGAACCCGTGGAACGCGGCGAGCGCTTCCAGGCGGCCGAGGCGCTCCGCGAGCAGTTGATGATCGCGTTGTCGGACGAACTGCCGTACGGCATCGCGGTCGAGATCGAGCGATTCGAGCCGACGCCGGACGGGCGCACCGAGATCGACGCCGTGATCTGGGTCGAGCGCGTCGGGCAGCGAAAGATCGTGATCGGCGCGAAGGGCGAACGGCTGAAGGCGATCGGACGCGCGACGCGGCTCGCGCTCAACGAGCTTTTCGGCCGGCGTGTCCACCTCGCGACCTGGGTGAAAGTGCGCGAGGGCTGGAGCGACGACGACCGGATGCTGCGGCAGCTCGGCCACGAGCCGTCATGAGCGCTCCGCGGCGCAAACTCCTCGAGCCGGCCTATCTCCTTCATCACCGGCCCTGGAGCGACACGAGCCGGATACTCGAGCTCATGACCCACGGCCACGGCCGCGTGACGCTGTTCGCGCACGGCGCGCGCAGGCCCAAGTCGCCGCTCCGCGCGGTCCTGCGGCCGTTCCTGTCGCTCTTGGTGTCGTGGTCGGGCCGCGCAGACGGCGGCACGCTGACATCCGCCGAAGCGGCCGACGGGCAATTCGCGCTGCCGCCGGAACGCGTGATGTCGGGTTTCTATCTCAACGAATTGCTGCTCCGGCTCCTGCCAAAGGAAGACCGGCACGAAGCCCTCTACGACGCCTATGCGGCGTCGCTCCGGCAACTCGCGGGCGGAGAGGAGCAGGCGGCGCTGCGGGCTTTCGAGAGTGTCCTGCTCGAGGAACTCGGCTACGGTGTCGATCTCGAGCGCGATGCCGGCAGCGGCCGGCCGCTCGAATCGGATCGGTACTATCATTTCGAACCGGGCCGCGGCGTGGTCGCGGTTCGCGACTCCGATCCGGGCGCGGACGCTTACGCCGGACGGGACGTGCTCGGAGTGGCGCACGGCGATTTCGGCCAGGCGCCGGTCCTCAGGGCGGCACGCCGGATTTATGGCGCGGCGATCGCGCATTGTCTCGAAGGGCGCGGACTCGCGAGCCGCGACGTGATGCTGGCCATGCGCCGGCGGGAGCAGGAGGGATGAGCGCGACGGCGATCATGCTGGGCGTGAACATCGACCACGTGGCGACGCTGCGCCAGGCCCGGGGCGGCCGCGCGCCCGATCCGCTGCTCGCCGCGCTCGTCGCAGAGCAATGGGGTGCCGACGGCATCACGCTGCACCTGCGCGAGGACCGGCGCCACATCCAGGATCGCGACGTGGCGGCCCTGCGAGGCGCCTTGCAGACGCGAATGAATCTCGAAATGGCGGTCACGGAAGAAATGCTCGCCATCGCGCTCAAGCTGCAGCCGCAGGACGTGTGCCTGGTTCCGGAACGGCGCGCCGAGGTCACGACCGAAGGCGGGCTCGACGTCGCGGGCCAGCAGAATGCAATTGCGGACGCCTGCCGGAGGCTCGCGGCCGGCGGGATCCGCGTGTCGCTTTTCATCGACCCGGAGGCCGCGCAGGTGGATGCTTCGGCCCGCGCGGGAGCGGCGGTCGTCGAATTGCACACCGGCGCCTACGCCGAAGCCGAGGGCCCCGGTCGTGGCCGCGAGCTCGCGCGCCTGGCGAACGCCGCGAAGCGCGCGGCAGCCGCGGGACTCGTCGTAAACGCCGGCCACGGCCTCGATTACCACAACGTCCAGCCTGTCGCCGCGCTCCGTGATCTCGCCGAACTCAATATCGGGCACGCGATCGTCGCGCGCGCAGTCATGAGCGGCATGGGACCGGCCGTCGCCGAAATGAAACGCCTGATGCATGCCGCGCGCGGCCGATGATTTTCGGCATCGGCACGGACCTGGTTCGCATCGAGCGCATCGCGGCGACCTGGGAGCGCTTCGGCGAGCACTTCGTCGAGCGGCTGTTGCTGCCCGAGGAGCGCGCGATTTTCGATCCGGACCGGCGCCCGGCGCGTTTTCTCGCCATGCGTTTCGCGGCCAAGGAAGCGATCGCGAAAGCGCTCGGCACGGGCTTTCGCCATGGCGTGTGGATCCGCGACTTCGGATTCATGCAGAACGCCTGGGGACGCCCCGAGCTGCGTTTTTCGCCGCGTGGCCGCGCCGTCGCCGACCAGCTCGGGGCGGGCGAGGGGCATCTCAGCCTGACCGACGAAGCGGGGCTCGTGACGGCGGTCGCCGTGCTGATGAGGAAATCATGAGCGGCGAGCAGCACTGCCTCGTCTTCGACATCGAGACCGTGCCGGATGCCGAGCTCGGGCGGAAGATCGGGGGATTCGAGGGCGACGATCTTGCGGTCGCCGCCGCGATGCTCGCGCGCAGGGAGGAGGAAGCGGGATCCAGTTTCCTGCCGCTCGAACAGCACCGCGTGGTCGCGATTTCGACACTCCTGCGCAGCGGCGATCAGCTCCAGGTCTGGAGCGTCGGCGCCGTGGACAGTCCGGAGGACGAACTGCTCCGGCGATTTTTCGGCGGCATCGACAAGCTCCGCCCGACGCTCGTGTCCTGGAACGGCTCGGGCTTCGATCTCCCGGTCCTGCACTACCGGATGCTGCGGCACGGCATCGCATCGCCCACGTACTGGGACACCGGCGAGCTCGACCGCGATTTCCGCTGGAACAACTATCTCAACCGTTATCACATGCGGCACGTCGACCTGATGGACGTGTTGGCCGCCTACCAGGCGCGGGGCCGGGCGAGCCTCGACCATGTGGCGCTGCTGCTCGGCTTGCCTGGCAAACTCGGCATGAGCGGCGAGCAGGTCTTCGAATACTGGCGCGCGGGGCGGATCGCCGAGATCCGTTCGTATTGCGAGACGGACGTGCTGAACACCTACCTCATCTGGCTCAGGTTCGAATCGGTACGCGGCCATTTGACGTCGGCGGAGTACGACGCGGAAATCGCGCGCGCCCGCAATTGGCTCGGCGACAGGGCGGAAGCGCACTGGCGGCAGTATGCCGCGGCCTGGGCCGGCGCTTGAAGCCGCCGCCCGCGATCGAGATCGCGGATATCGAGTCGATCGATCATGAAGGCCGCGGCGTCGCCCGCATCGGCGGCAAGGCTGTGTTCGTCGACCGGGCGCTCCCCGGCGAGTCGGTGCGGCTCCAGCGCATCCGCCGCAAGCGAAGATACGACGAGGCGGTGGTCGTGGAAGTGCTGCGCCCTTCGCCTCTGCGCGTGACGCCGCGCTGCCCGCATTTCGGCGTCTGCGGCGGCTGTTCGCTGCAGCATCTCGATCACACGGCGCAACTCGCCGCAAAAGGCCGCATCGTGGCCGAGGAGCTCGCCCGCATCGGCGGCGTGCAGCCCGAGCGCTGGCTGCCACCGCTCGCCGGGCCCATCTGGTCCTATCGGCGGCGCGCCCGGCTCGGCAGCAAGTACGTCGATCGCAAGGAACGCGCGCTCGTCGGATTCCGGGAGCGGGGGAGCCCGCTGCTTGCGGACCTCGGCCGTTGCGAAGTGCTCGCCGCACCGGTCGGCGACCTGATCGCGGATCTCGCGGCCCTGATCGGAGGACTCGAACTTCGCCGTCGCGTCGCGCAGATCGAAGTTGCGGTCGCCGAGAACGTCACGGCTCTCGTCCTGCGCGTGCTGGACGATCCGCCCGCGGCCGATCTCGCGGCGCTCCGGGAATTCGAAAGCCACCACGGCGTCGCGCTCTACCTGCAGCCGGGAGGCCTCGAAAGCGTGGCGCCGCTCTCGCCGCCGGCGAAGCCGCTTCGTTACGCCTTGCCCGGCCTGCGTGAAGGGATCGAGTTCGCGCCGACCGACTTCATCCAGGTCAACGGCGAGCTCAATCGTCTCATGGTCGCGCGGGCGCTCGAATTGCTCGAGCCGCTGCCGGGCGACCGGGCGCTCGATCTTTTCTGCGGGCTCGGCAATTTCAGCCTGCCGATCGCGGGACACGTCGCCGCAGTCACGGGTGTCGAAGGCGACGCGGCGCTCGTGGGGCGCGCCGAGGCAAATGCCGTGAGAAACGGCATCGAGAACGTCGGCTTTCACGTCGCCAATCTGGCATCGGAAAGCCTGCAAGCTCCGTGGGCGATCGAGCGATACGACCTCGTGCTGCTCGATCCGCCGCGCGCGGGGGCATGCGAAATCCTGCCGATCGCCGCCGGCAGCCGCCCGCGGCGCATCGTCTACGTTTCCTGCCACGCCGGCACCTTCGCCCGCGACGCTGGCATACTCGTTGAAAGGCTCGGCTATCGGCTGGTCGCGGCGGGCATCATGGACATGTTTCCGCACACCTCCCACGTGGAATCGATCGCGCTCTTCGAGCCGGCCGCATGAATCTCGAGATCGAGCGCAAATTCCTCGTGCGGCCGGAATACGAATGCGCGATTCCCGAAGGGGAGGCGGCGGCAATCTTGTCGGCATTCGCCGAGATCGAACTCGACTCCGCGGACGAGGACTTTCCGCGCCCGCCGTGGCGCGGCGACGAGGTCACCGATGACGCGCGTTTCTACAATTTCCGGCTCTCGTCCGAGCCGTTCGGCGGCTGGCCGGCGGCAGCGCGGGAAGCGACGCTGCGGGGCCTCCGTCCCGCCGGGGACGTCACATGACGCTCGGCCCGGTGATGGCGGACCTCAATGGAATCGCGCTCGAGCCGGACGAACGGGAGATGCTTCTGCATCCGCAGGTTGGCAGCGTGATCCTGTTCACCCGCAATTACGAGAGCCCGGAGCAGCTCCGGAGGCTCGTTGCCGAGATTCACGGAATCCGCACGCCGCCGCTCCTGGTCGCCGTCGATCAGGAAGGCGGACGGGTGCAGCGATTCCAGGCCGGGTTCACGCGCCTCCCGGCGATGCGCGAGATCGGCCGGCGCTACGGCCTGGCGCGCGCGGATGGCATCGCGCTCGCGCGCCAGCTCGGCTGGCTGATGGCAAGGGAGCTGCGCGCCGTGGGTGTCGACATGTCGTTCGCGCCCTGCGTCGACATCGACTACGGCGTCAGCCGCGCGATCGGTGACCGCGCGCTTTCGGCCGACGCCGCGGCCGTGGGCGATCTCGCGGTCGCCTACATGCTCGGCATGCGGGAAGCCGGCATGGCCGCGACCGCAAAGCATTTTCCCGGCCACGGCGCAGTCGCTGCCGATTCGCACGTCGCGCTTCCCGTCGATCGCCGCGAATGGCCGGACATCGAAGCGGACCTGCAGCCATACCGGCGCCTTTTGGCCAATGGGCTGTCCGCCGTGATGGCGGCGCATGTCGTGTTTCCCGCGGTGGACGAAATGCCCGCGAGTCTTTCGAGGCGCTGGATCGACGGCGTGCTGCGGAACCAACTCGGGTTCCAGGGCGCGGTTTTCGCCGACGACCTGTCGATGAAAGGCGCCGCGGCGTTCGGCGACATCGCGGCGCGCGCCGGTCTCGCGCTCGCCGCGGGTTGCGACGTGCTGCCGGTCTGCAACGATCGCGCGGCGACGCTCGCACTTCTCGAATCGATGCGGGGCAGCCCGGATCCAGTGAGCCGCATGCGGCTCGTGCGGCTGCACGGACGCGAGCCCGGCGAGCCTGCACTCGCTTCGGACCCGCGCTGGCAAACGGCGATTGCGGCGGCGCGCGAGATCACCGAAAGGCCAGCCTTGCAGCTCGAGGGCGAACGTCCCGCCTGAGTCAGGCGCCGAGCGCCTCGAGCACCTCGCCGGCCGCGGCGATCCGCGCTGCGGCGTCGCCCGCCACCAGACGCAGACGCAGGCGATTCGGACCGTCGAGCCGATAACGTCCGTCCTTGCGCTGCACCAATCGGACCACGCGATCGGCGTCCGCGCGGTGATCGGGACGGAACTCGACGAGTCCCGCGGCCGCGCCGATTTCCAGCCTGCGAATGCCGAGCGCCTGCGCGCGATGCCGGAGCCGATGCACCACGAGCAGGTTCTTCGCCTGTGGCGGCAGCGGGCCAAAACGGTCGATGAGTTCGGCCTCGAGATCGTCGAGCCGCTCGCGGTCCGCGGCGCCCGACATGCGCTTGTAAAGCTGGAGCCGGAGGTGAACGTCCGGAATGTAGTCCTCGGGCAGCAGCGCGGGCAGTTGCAGGTCTACCTCGCAACCCGCGGAGAGCGGCTGCTCGAGTTCGGGCTCACGTCCCTCACGCAACGCCGTCACGGCGCGCTCCAGCAGCTCCAGGTAAAGGCTGATGCCGATCTCCTGGATCTGGCCGCTCTGTTCCTCGCCGAGGAGTTCGCCGGCGCCGCGGATCTCGAGGTCCTGCGTCGCGAGAGTGAAGCCGGCGCCGAGGTCCTCGAGCGATTCGATCGCCTCGAGCCGCTTGCGGGCCTCATCGGGCAGCGCGGCCACGGGCGGGGCGAGCAGATACGCCCAGGCGCGGTGATGCGAGCGACCGACGCGGCCACGCAACTGGTGCAGTTGCGCGAGTCCGAAGCGATCCGCGCGGTCGATCAGGATCGTATTCGCCGTCGGCACGTCGATTCCCGATTCGATGATCGTGGTGCACACGAGGACCTGGAACCGCCGGTGGTAGAAATCGAGCATGAGCTGTTCGAGGTCGCGTTCCCGCATCTGGCCGTGACCGACCCGGATCGTGGCTTCGGGCACGAGCCGGCGCAGACGCGTCGCGCAGTTCTCGATGTCTTCGATCGTGTTGTGCACGAAGAAGACCTGGCCGCCGCGGCGGATCTCGCGGAGGCAGGCCTCGCGCACGAGCCCGTCGCTCCATTCCGCGACGAAAGTCTCGATGGCCACGCGCTCGGCCGGGGGCGTCGTCATCAAGGACAGGTCGCGGAGCCCTCCGAGCGCCATGTTGAGCGTGCGGGGAATCGGCGTGGCGGTGAGCGTCAGCATGTCCACGTCGGCACGCATCTGTTTCAGGCGCTCCTTGTGGCCGACGCCGAACCGGTGCTCCTCGTCGACCACGACCAGACCGAGATCGTGAAACGCGACGTCCCGTTGCAGCAGTCGGTGCGTGCCGATGACGATGTCGACCTTGCCGGACTTGAGGCCTTCGACGACGGCCTGCTGTTCGGCGGAGGTGCGAAAGCGCGACAGGTTTTCGACGCGCACCGGCCAGTCAGCGAACCGGTCGGCAAAGGTCTGGGCATGCTGCTGCGCGAGGAGCGTCGTCGGAACCAGCACGGCGACCTGTCGGCCGCCCGCGACCGCCGCAAAGCCCGCGCGCAGCGCGACTTCGGTCTTGCCGAATCCGACATCGCCGCAGACGACACGGTCCATCGGCCGCCCCGAGCGCATGTCGGCGAGCACGGCCTCGATCGCATCGTGCTGGTCGATCGTTTCCTCGAACGGAAATGCGGCCTCGAAGGCACGGAAGGCATTCTCGTCGAATACGAGCGCACGGCCCTCGCGGGCTGCGCGCCGCGAGTAGAGATCCAGCAGTTCGGCCGCCACGTCGCGAACCCGGTCCGCGGCGCGGCGGCGCGCGCGCGCCCATTGTTCGGTGCCGAGGCGATGCCAGGGTGCGGAATCCGGGGACCCACCCGTGTAGCGCGTGACGCGATCGAGGGCATGCACGGGTACGTAGAGGAGATCGCCGCCGGCGTATTCGATGACGAGGAATTCCGCCGGATTCCCGGCGACCCGCATGACCTTCAATCCGCGGTAGCGCCCGACGCCGTAGTCCTCGTGCACGACCGGGGCGCCGGGTGACAGCGCCGCCAGTTCGCGCAGGATCGACTCGGGGTCGCGCTCCGCGCGGCGTCGGCGGCGCTCCTGCCGCGCCCGCTCGCCGAAGAGCTGAGTTTCCGCGACCAGCGCCATCGAGCGGTCGGGCAGCCAGAATCCCCGGACGTCCGGCGCGACTGCAAGCGCAAGCGGAGCGTCGCCTTCGATGAAGGAGGGCCAATCGGGCACGACCGTCGCGGGCAAGCCCTGGCGGCGGAGCATCTCGAGCAGGATTTCGCGACGCCCCGCAGAATCGGCGGCGATCATGACACGCCCGCCGGAATCCGCGAGGAAACGCGCGAGCTTATCGAGCGGCTCCGCGGCGCGAGGATCGCCTCGAAGCTCCGGCGGAGGCTCCGACCGGAAGTTGACGAACGGGCCGCCGGTCGCGATCGGCTCGACTTTGACCGGCGTGACGGTGACGCGCCGGTGCGCCTGGAGCGCAGCCAGCACCGTCGTCGCCGGCACGAATGCTTCCGCCGGGGGCAACAGGGGCCGCTCGCGATCGTGGGCCCGCTGCTCGTGGCGGCTTTCGATTTCCGTCCAGTACGTCGGCAATGAACGCGGGAGATCGGCGAAATCGACGATCACGCTGTCCGCGGGCAGGTAGTCGGTGAACGCGGCCGTCTTGCCGAAGAAAAGGGGAAGCCAGGATTCGATTCCGGCGGGGACCTGGCCGGCGGTCACGGAACGATAGATGCCGCTCTGTTGCGGTTCGCCTTCGAAGCGTTCGCGCCAGCGCCCGCGAAACTCCGCGATGGCTTCGGGCGATGCCGGAGTCTCGCGCGCCGGCAGAAGCGGCACCGCTGCGAGGCGCGCCGCGGAGCGCTGATCCGCCGGATCGAAGATGCGTACGGTTTCGATCAGGTCGTCGAACAGGTCGAGGCGAAACGGCTGCGCGGCACCCGATGGAAACAGGTCGACGACCGAGCCGCGCACGGCGAACTCGCCGGGACTGAGCACCTGCGTGACCTGGGTGTAGCCCGCGTCGGTGAGCCGCCTCCTGAGCCGCGGCAGATCGATCCGCTCGCCCGTGCGCAGCGAGAAGGCATGCGCCTCGATGAACGCGCGCGGCGGAAGCCGGTCGAGGAGAGCGGCTTGCGTCGTGACGACGAGGCCCTGGCGCAGCTCCGGCAGGGCTGCGAGGGTGCGGAGCCGCTCCGATACGATATCCGGATGTGGCGAGAATGGGTCATAGGGCAGGGTTTCCCGGTCTGGAAATGACCAGACCGCCGGCCCACCGGCCGAAAAAAAGCGTAGCTCCGCGAGGCTCTGATCGGCCTCGCGCCCGCTCCCTGCGACGACGACGATCGGCGCGCCCGCGGCGGCTGCGGCCTCGGCGAGGATGCAGGCGGAACTGCTTCCGTAAAGTTCGCCCCAGCGGACGGCTTCGGTGGCCGAGGGCAGTCGGGCTGCGAGAGTCGAGTCGCGTGTCATGCGCCGTCCAGAAGACAAATCTTCCCGTTCCGGGCGAACCCGGCGGGATCAGGCTGCGCAGGATACCTGTGCCGAGGCGTCGCGGAACGCCTAGCTGGCGGGCGGGCTCCTCACGAGGACGGCGTGCAGGACGCGATCGTGCTCGAAGTACACGGCGAACTGCGGATAGTCCCACCGGGTGATCGGAGGATCACCGACCGCCGCATGTCGATCGGTCGGCTCGCCAAAGCGGCTCTGGACCGTCGCCATCGTGCTGCCCCGGTTGGGTCGGTCCGCGGCCAGGGCGGGATCGCCGGTGTCCGTGCTGAGCGTCTCCGCCAGGGCCGGCTGGGCCGCGCCGAGCGCAAGCAGCAGCAAAATGCGTAGGATAGGCATCGCGATACCTCCGATTTGAGTGTAGCACCGGGTGGGAGCCTGTCGAGGTTGCCCCGATAAATCCTTGATAGGCATCCCGAATCCAGATGAATGACCGTTCATGCTGACGCCGCTGCCGCTCGGGCTTGGCCTTCGGTATGTCCGTGCCCACCAGCACCAGTATTTCGTCTCCTTCATCAGCTGGGTTTCACTGGCAGGTGTCTGCCTGGGGGTTGCCGCACTCATCACGATCCTGTCAATCATGAACGGGTTCGAGGGTGAGCTTCGCAGCCGCCTGCTCGCACTCTCTGCCCACGCCACCCTGCCGGGGCCGGCGGACGCCGGGCCGCTTCGGGCGCTAGCCGCCCGGGCGCGGCGCGAGAGCGGAGTCGAACGCGCGCAGCCTTTCGTCGAGGCGCAAGGGCTCTTGTCAAACGGCGCGACGCTCGCGGGCGCGGTCCTTCGCGGCATCGACGCCGCAGATCATGCGGCTGGCACGCCACTCCGGGAAGCCATGGTCGAAGGCTCGATCGGCACCCTTACGGCGGGGTCCGGGCGTGTCGCGCTCGGCCGCGCGCTCGCGGCGCAATTGCAGGTCGGCATCGGCGACCGCGTGACCGTGCTTCTGCTGCGGACCGGCGCCGACGGCGAGTTGCTGCCCCGCATCGGCTCGTTCGTGGTGGCGGGTCTCTTCGAAATCGGACTCGCCGATCACGACGCGGGCATGGCATTCGCTTCGCTCGAGGATGTCGCGGCGCTCGCAGGGCCCGCGGCGTCGGCCGGCATCCGGCTCTTTTTCGGGGACCCGTTCGACGCTCCGGCGCGCGCCCCGGCGCTCGCGGCCGCACTCGGCACGCGCCCCGGCAGCGACTGGACCGAGGAGCACGCGGCGTATTTCCGAGCGATCCGCCTCGAGAAAACGATGATGACCGTGATCCTGCTGCTCATCGTTTCAGTCGCCGCATTCAACATCATCGCGAGCCTCGTCATGGTGGTCGCGGAGAAGCGCAACGACATCGCGATACTGCGCACGATGGGATTGTCGCGCGGCGACGTCGTTGCCACCTTCATTGTCCAGGGGACCGTCATCGGCTGGATCGGCACCGCCGCGGGGGTCGGGCTCGGCGTCCTGCTCGCGCTGAATGCCGGCGAGATCGCGCCGGCGCTCGAGCGCTGGTTCGGCTTCGAGATTTTCGATCCAGCCGTTTACTACATCACGCGCATCCCGTCCGAGCTTCGGGTCTCGGATGTCGCGCTCGTGTCGGCCACGGCGCTCGCGCTCACGCTGTTCGCGACGATCTACCCCGCGCGCCGTGCCGCGGCGACGGAACCTGCGGAGGCGCTGAGGTATGAGTGAGACCGCCGGCGTGAGACAAGCTGCGAAAACGCCCTTTGCCTCGAGTTGGGCGGTCTGGATCGGCCTGCGCTATCTCCGCGCGCGCCGGGAAAATCGCTTCGTGGGTTTCATCTCCGGGATCGCGATGACCGGCATCGCGCTCGGCGTCGCGACCCTGATCGCCGTGTTGTCCGTCATGAACGGATTCGAGCGCGACCTGCAACGCCGGATACTCGACATCGTCTCGCACGCGACCCTCGAAGGCGATGGCGGTCGTCTCGCCGATTGGCGGGAGGTGGCGCGCCGCACCGGCGATCAGCCGCGCGTTGTCGCCGTCGCGCCGTTCGTGGAAGGCCGGGGCATGCTGGTCGCGGGCGAGCGCTCGGCGGCCGCCGAATTGCGGGCCGTGCTCCCGAGCGAAGAGCGGCGGGTAACGGCCATCGAGCGGCATCTTTCGGGGCGCGGCCTCGATGAGCTCGAACCGGGCGGCTGGCGCGTCCTGCTCGGTCGCGGGCTGGCGGACAAACTGGGCGTCGCCGCCGGCGATCCCGTGCAGGTCGTCATCGCGCAGGGCAACGTCACGCCCGCGGGCGTCACGCCGCGCATGCGGCGCTTCACGGTCGCGGGATTCATCGATGCGGGCATGTATGAGTTCGACCAGGGCCTCGCGCTCATGCATCTGGACGACGCCCGCCGCCTGTACCGGCTCGGAGACGCAGTCACAGGACTGCGCTATTCATTCGACGATCCGGCAATCGCCGCCCGGCGCATCCGCGAGCTCGCCGAGGGACTCGATGGCCGCTACTACATCAGCGACTGGAGTCGCCGCCACGGCAATTTCTTCCGCTCGATCCAGGTCACGAAGTCGATCATGTTCGTGGTCCTGCTCCTGGTGGTCGCGGTCGCGGCATTCAATATCATCTCGACGCTTGTGATGGTCGTAAAGGAGAAGCGCGCCGACATCGCGATCCTCCGGACGCAAGGTGGCTCGCCACGCGACATGCTGACGGTATTCATGACGCAGGGCTCGATCATCGGCGTCGTCGGAACTGCGGCGGGCGTCGCGCTCGGGCTGCTGATCGCGGCCAATGTCACGTCGATCGTCGCCGCGCTCGAGCAGCTCACCGGCATCACGCTGGTGGATCCCCGGGTCTACTTCATCTCCGAGCTGCCGGCCGAGGTGCGCCCGCGCGACGTCCTCCTCATCGCGGGTCTCGCGCTGGCACTCGGGGTGCTGGCGACCCTCTATCCGGCCTGGCGAGCGGCGAAGACGCAGCCCGCGGAAGCTCTTCGCCAGGAGGTTTGAGCGCCCACATGAATGACCCGGTCGTGCTCGCCTGCGAAGGACTCGTCAAGGAATTCCAGCAGGGCCCCGCCATCGTGCGCGTGCTGCAGGGCGTCAATACCTCGATCCGCCGCGGCGAGCGGCTCGCCGTGGTGGGCGCCTCCGGATCCGGCAAGACGACTCTGCTGCAGCTGTTGGGCGGACTCGACCTGCCGACCGCCGGCAGGGTGCTGATAGACGGTCGCGAGATGTCGGCGCTCCCGGATGCGGAGCGCGGCAGGCTGCGGAATGCCGCGATGGGATTCGTTTACCAGTTTCACCACCTGCTTCCGGAATTCAGCGCGCTCGAGAATGTGGCGATGCCGCTGCTCATCCGGCGCATGCCGCGGGCCGAGGCTTCGCGGGAGGCCGAGAGCCTGCTGAAGCGGGTCGGACTGGGCGAGCGCCTGACTCACAGGCCGTCGCAGCTGTCGGGCGGCGAGAGGCAGCGTGCTGCGGTCGCTAGAGCGCTCATCACGCGCCCGCGCATCGTGCTCGCCGACGAGCCGACCGGAAATCTCGACGGTCGAAACGCGCGCCAGGTACTCGACCTGATGATGGAGCTCAACCGGGAACTGGAAACGAGTCTCGTCATCGTGACGCACGACCACGCGCTCGCCGGGCGAATGGACCGCGTGCTCGTACTCGAGGACGGGATTCTCCGCGAAGGCGAAGCCTGACGGCGGCACGCGGGCCGCTGTCTCGGGGCACCATCGCCTGCGACTGGCCGCGGGCGGTTCACGATGTTTCCGATCGCACTCGCATTCTGCGCGGGTGCCGCGGCGCTGCACGCGCTGCCGGCGCTCTGGCCGCCCGCCGCTCTGTCCGTGCCGCTGCTCGTCGCCTGCCTCGCGGTCCGGCGTTTTCCTGCCGGTGCAGCCTTCCTGCTGGGATTCGCCTGGTGTCATGTGCTTGTGTCGCCAAGGCTCGAAGCAGGCTGGCCCTGCGAGCGCGATCGCGAAGAGCTCGTGCTGACCGGCCGTGTTGCGGCACCGGCGATCGAACGGAGCGGCCGGACCGATTTCGACCTGGAGGTGCTCGAAACCTCGGCATCGGGCGGACGGCCCGGGCGAGTAAGGCTCTCGTGGTACGAGGCGCGCGCCCTGCCGCTGCCGGGCGAACGTTGGCGCATGACGGTGCGCCTGCGCTGCCGCCGCGGGATGGCGAATCCGGGAGCTGCCGACCGCGAGCTCGACCTGCTGCGCCAGCGAATCGACGCGACCGGTTACGTCGTTTCCAAGCATCCGGCCGTGCGTCTGTCGCCGCCCTCGGAGCGCCCTATCGAACGCCTGCGCTCGCGCGTTTCGAATGCGATCGCGACGGCTTTGCCGCGCGGCCCTTCGGTTGCCGTGCTTCAGGGGCTGTCGGTCGGCGTGCGCGGAAACATTCCCGATTGGTTGTGGGAAGCGTTCGCGATCACCGGCGTCGCGCACCTGATGGCGATTTCCGGTTTGCACGTGACTGGTTGCGCAGTCTTCGCATTGGCGCTACTCCGCCTGGCGTGGCGCCTGCCCGGACTGTCGCGCGTTCCGGCGCGACTCGAGATCGAATCGATCCTGGTCGTCGCCGTGACGACGGGCTATGCGTTTCTTTCCGGCGCGTCGCTCCCGGCCCTTCGGACGCTCGCGATGGTTGGACTCGTCGCGGGCCTGCGGCTGCTCCGCCGCACACTGCCCGTCCATGAAACGCTTTCCCTGGCGGCGCTCGTGCTGGTCGCGACGGATCCGCTCGCGCTGACCTCCGGCGGGTTCTGGCTGTCCTTCGTCGCAACGGCCGCGTTGCTCACGATACTCGTGCGCAACACGGATTGGCGCAGTCGGGTGGCCGGATTCGCGCGCGCACAGGCGGCGATCGCGGCTCTCCTTGCGCCGGTGCTCGTCGCGGCATTCGGGCGCGTGTCCGTCGTGGCGCCCGCGGTCAATGCCGTGGCGATCCCCGTCTTCAGCGCAGTCCTGCTTCCCTTGGTGCTCGCGGCGACCCTCATCGAGGCGGTCGCTCCCGGAGGGGCGGCCGTCATCTGGCGGGCGCTCGCCGGATTGCTCGACGGGGCGTGGCCGTGGCTCGCAGCGATCGCGGAATGGCCTGCGGCGAGCTGGGCACCGGCGGGCCAATCCGCGCCGCTCATCGCCGCCGCCGGCCTCACGCTGCTGGCGGCCCTGTTGCTTCCGGTAAACGGTTCGCGACTCGCCGCGCTTGCGATGCTCGGCGCCGTCACGCTCGGCGGCGCGGCGCGTCCCCCGGCGGGTGCCTGGTCGCTGACCGCGGTCGATGTGGGGCAGGGTCTCGCCGTAGTCGTCGAAACCGCGCGCCACGTTCTCGTCTTCGACACGGGCGCGAGGTGGCAGGGCGGCGGCACGGCGGCCCGTGTCTCGCTGTTGCCGTACCTGCGCTCGCGCGGCATCCGGCGCATCGATCTTCTCATCGTCAGTCATGACGACGTCGATCACTCGGGCGGCGCCGACGCATTGCGGCAATCGCTGAAAGTTGCGCGCACGATGACTGCACCGGGCAGCCGACTGGCGGCAGACGGCGTCTGCCGGCGAGGCGACGCGTGGCGGTGGGATGACATCGCGTTTCGCGTGTTGCATCCGCGGGCCGATGCCGGCGGGAGCGAGAACGACCGATCCTGCGCGCTTGCCGTCGCCGGTCCCGGCGGCAGGGCGCTTCTGCTTGCGGACACCGAGGCGGCGGCGGAATCCTTGCTGGTCTCGATGCCGATCGCTTCGGATGTCGTCGTGCTGCCGCACCACGGAAGCCGCAGTTCGTCGACGCAGGCTCTGGTCGAATCGGTTTCGGCGCGACTCGGCATCGCATCCGCGGGATTCGGCAATCGCTGGGGCATGCCGTCGGCGGAGGTCGTCGCGCGCTGGCGCGCCGCCGGCACGACCGTGCTCCGCACGGCGGAGAACGGCGCCATCAGCGTCCAGTTTCCCGCCCGACCGGGTGCGATCGAAGTCGTGACCGAGCGCGGCCGCGCGGGGCGCTGGTGGCGGCAGGGCGCGGCGCCTCCCGGGGCGCGGGCAGCCGGAGCGTCCTCACGGTATCATGCCGCGCCATGTGGGAAATCATCATCGCGGGCGGCCCGGTCATGTGGCCGATCATCCTGTGCTCGGTCGTCGCGGCCGCGATCGTGCTGGAACGGTTGTGGACGCTGCAGCGCAAGCGCGTGATTCCGCGCGAACTGACGGACCGAATCTGGAAACTGGTCGAGTCCCGAAGCCTCAACGAGCGTCACATCGAAGCGCTCGCGCAGAACTCGCCGCTCGGCCGGGTACTCGCGGCGGGCCTGATGAACCGCGACCAGGGCCGCGACATCATGAAAGAGGCGATCGAGGACACGGGCCGGCACGTGGTGCACGAGCTCGAGCGGTTCCTGGGCACGCTCGGCACCATTGCGGCGATCTCGCCATTGCTCGGTCTGCTCGGCACCGTCACCGGCATGATTCAGGCTTTCGAGGCCATCTCGGTCGAAGGGGTGGGGGATCCCAAGATCCTGTCGGGCGGCATCGGCACCGCGCTCATCACGACGGCCGCCGGCCTGATCGTCGCGATTCCAGCCCTTTTCGCCTACCGCTATCTGCGCGGCGTCGTCGATCTCCTGGTCGTCGACATGGAGAAGGAAGCGATGAAACTCGTTCGTGCGTTCGATCGCATGAACACGCGTTCGCAGCCCGGCGCACGGCGTCGGGAAGCCGCCTCATGAGACTCCAGGTCAAGCGGGCCGACGAACTCGAGCTCAACCTGATCTCGCTGGTCGACGTCGTGCTGCTGCTCGTGATTTTCTTCATGCTCTCGACGACATTCGTGCAGGAAGGAAGGCTGCGCGTCGAGTTGCCGGAAGCGGGCGCCGCCAAGGCCGAAAGCACCGTCAATCCGATCGTCATCACGATCTCGGCGCAGGGCAGCTTCCGCCTGAACGACCGGGCGCTCGTCAACAACGAGCGGGCGACACTCCGCGCGGCGCTCCGTCAGGTGGCCGGCGACTCGAACGGCAGGCCGGTCACCATTCGCGCGGATGCGCGGGCGACCCACCAGTCAGTCGTCACTGCAATGGACGTGGCGGCAAAGCTCGGCTTCACGCAGGTCAACATTGCGACCGTCAGCGCGCAAGAATAAAAGCAACTTGCCGCCGCTCTCGGCGAGCGGGCTCAGCATCTACCTGCGGCTGCTCGCCTATGCGCGGCCGCACTGGCCGATGTTCCTTCTCGGCGTGCTCGGCATGGTGCTGTTCGCGGCGGTGGACACCGGCTTCGCCTTCCTGGTGAAGCAGTTTCTGGATGGCGCATTCGTGGAGCGCGACAGCCGCATGCTCGTGCTCGTTCCCGGCGGGATCATCGTGCTGTTCCTCGTGCGGGGGCTCGGCGATTACCTGTCCGTGTACGCGCCCGGCTGGGTCGGGCGCAAGGTCATCAAGGCGATCCGGCACGATGTGTTTGCGCGTTACCTGGAACTCCCGGTGTCCTATTTCGACCGGAATGGCGTCGCGACGCTCCTTTCGCGCCTGACTTACAACATCGAGCTCGTGGCGGAGGCCGCGACGACGGCAGTCACCTTCCTGATTCGCGACACGCTGACGATCATCGGCCTGATCGGCTACCTGATTTACCTCAACTGGCGACTGACCGTGTTCGCATTGGCTGTGGCGCCCGTGATCGTCGGCCTGATCCGGATCACGAGCAACCTGTTCCGGCGGTACAGCACCCGTATCCAGGCGTCGATGGGAGACGTCGCGCGCGTAGCCAAGGAGTCGCTCGAGAGCCAGCGCATGGTCAAGGTGTTCAACGCCCAGGGCCAGCAGCTCGAGGCATTCGAACTGGTCAACGAGCGGAACCGCGCGAGCTTCATGAAACTCGTGACGGTCAAGGCCGTTTCGAATCCCGTCGTGCAGATGATCGCGGCCTTCGGCCTCGCCGCGGTGATGTATGTGGCCATACGCGACGTCCTCGACGAGGGCCCGACCATCGGCGAATTCACTTCGTTCCTGACGGCGCTCCTGCTGGTCACGGCGCCGCTCCGCCGGCTCGTCAGCGTGGTCGGACCCTTGCAGCAGGGCATCGCCGCGGGCGAGAGCGTGTTCGAAGTCCTCGATACGCCGGTTGAGGACGCGGGCGGCGAGCTGCGCATCGTCCGGGCGCGCGGCGAAGTCGAATTCCGCGATGTCGATTTCACCTACGACGCCGAAAAGGGCCGTGTGCTGCATGGCATCAGCTTCCGGATCGCTCCGGGCGAGACGATTGCGATTGTCGGGCGCTCGGGCAGCGGCAAATCGACGCTGATCAGCCTGCTGCCGCGTTTCCACGATCCCGACTCGGGAGTCGTGCTGCTGGATGGCATCGATCTTCGCAAGTACCGGCTGCGGGATCTTCGCAACCAGCTCGCGCTCGTCAGCCAGGACGTCATGCTGATCGACGACACGATCCGCAACAACATCGCATTCAGCGCGCCCGGCGCGAACCCGCAGGATGTCGAGCGCGCTGCGCAGGCGGCGCACGTGCTCGAGTTCGCGGAGGAGCTTCCCGCCGGGCTCGACACGACGATCGGCGAGCGCGGAGCGCTTTTGTCCGGCGGGCAGCGTCAGCGCGTCGCGATCGCGCGCGCGATTCTCAAGAATGCGCCGATACTGATTCTCGATGAAGCGACTTCGGCGCTCGATGCCGAATCGGAGCACCTCGTCCAGACGGCGCTCGCGAGCCTGGTGCAGGGCCGCACGACGCTCGTGATCGCGCACCGCCTGACGACAATCGAGCGCGCAGACCGCATCGTCGTGCTTGATCAGGGCCGCATCGTCGAATCCGGCACGCACGCGGCGCTTCTGGCGGCCGGGGGGTACTACGCGGCACTGCACCGGATGCAGTTCAGCGTCTGAGCCAGGAGCGGATCGCACGCTTGGGCACGCGTCTGCATGACTGGTTCCTGGCGACCTGGTACGGCGAATCGTCCCGCGGCCTTTGGCTGCTGCCTGCCTCCTGGCTTTTCGGCGCAATTGCGCGGTTGCGCCGCGCGCTTTACGCCTGGGGCTGGTTGCCGCGGTATCGATCGCGCCGTCCCGTCGTCGTCGTCGGCAACCTGACGGTCGGCGGCACGGGCAAGACGCCGTTCGTGGTCTGGCTCGCGCGTGAACTCAGGCGTCGCGGGCTCGGCGTGGGCGTGGCGCTTCGCGGATACGGGGGCGCTGGCGGCCTGGCGCGGCTCGTGTCGGCGGCGGACTCCGCCGCAACCGTGGGGGACGAGGCGCTTCTGGTCGCGCGCAAGCTCGAGTGTCCCGTCGCGATCGCGCGGCGTCGCGCCGAGGCGGTGCGCCTGCTCGAGGACGCTTGCGACGTGATCATCTGTGACGACGGCCTGCAACACTATGCGCTCGCGCGCGACGTCGAAGTCGCCGTCGTCGATGCCGTCCGCCGCTTCGGCAATGGACGCCTGCTGCCCGCAGGGCCGCTCCGTGAACCGGCGTCCCGGCTCGACTCGGTCGACGCCGTCGTCGTGAACGGTCACGGATTCGACCGGCCGTCATCGATGCGCATGGAGGTCGAACCGGTCGCAGTCATCGCGCTCCGGGACGGCTCGCGCCGGCCGCTGTCGGACTATTCCGGGCAGGAAGTCATCGCCATCGCCGCCATCGGAAATCCGGAGCGGTTTTTCGCGTTGTTGCGGGAACACGGCCTGCGCGTGGAGTCGCGCGTCCTGCCCGATCATGCGCGCTTCACGCCCGCGGAGGCGGGGGCTGCGGCGGGCAGAACCTTGCTGATGACGGAAAAGGATGCCGTAAAATGCACGGGAGACGGCTGGGGCGATGCCGGTTACCTCGAAGTGCAGGCGCGCGTCGAGGGGCCGGCAGCCTCGGGCCTCCTCGAGCGGATTGCGTCCCTGGCGGCGCAACCGAAAGGAAAGTTGAAGTGAGTGAAAGGCTGACTGACATTCTTGCCTGCCCCGTGTGCAAGGGGCCGCTGCAATGGCGGCTCGACACGCAGGAATTCCTGTGTCGCGCGGATCGCCTGGCCTATCCCGTCCGGGATGGAATTCCGGTCATGCTGCCGGACGAGGCGCGCCGGCTTGCGCCCGACGACGGCGCGCTCGCCGGGCGCTGAATGTTCCGCGTCGTCATTCCCGCGCGGCATGCTTCAACCCGCCTGCCGGGCAAACCGCTCGCGCTCATCGCCGGCATGCCGATGATCCTTTACGTTCATCGCCTTGCGCTCCGTTCGGGCGCGAGTGAAGTCATCGTCGCGACGGACGACGAACGGATCCGCGCGGTCTGCGCCGCGGCCGGCGCCGACGTCGAGATGACCGCGCGCGACCACGCGTCCGGCACCGATCGGATCGCGGAGCTGGCCGCGCTGCGCGGCTGGCCGGAGGACGCGATCGTCGTGAACGTACAGGGCGACGAACCGATGCTGCCGCCGGCCCTGATCGGCCAGGCGGCGGCGCTCCTCGCCGCGAACCCCGCGGCCGCGATCGCGACGCTCGCAACGCCGGTCGCGACCGAAGAGGAGTACCTGGATCCGAATGTCGTCAAGGTGGTGACCCGCGACGACGGGCAGGCGCTCTATTTCAGCCGGGCGCCCATTCCCTGGGATCGCGAGGGCGCCGACGCCGTGCCGCTGAGCGCGACGCGCCATCACGGCGCGCGCCGTCATCTCGGAATCTACGCGTATCGCGTTTCCGCGCTGCGGGCGCTGGCCAGTGCTCCGGCGACGACGCTCGAGCGGCGGGAGCGCCTCGAACAATTGCGCGCTCTTCAGATGGGGCTCGCGATCGTCGTGGCCGATGCGGTCGAGGCACCCGGACCCGGCGTCGACACCGAGGAGGACCTGGGGCGCGTCGAGGACCTCGTGCGGCGAGGCTCCCGGTCATGAATCGCGCAGCGGAGCTCGTCGCGCCGTTCTACGCCATGGAGATCAACCGGATCGCGAACGATCGCGAGCGGCGGGGCCTGTCCGTGATTCACATGGAGGTCGGCCAGCCTTCGGAGGGCGCGCCCCGTGCGGCTATCGCAGCCGGGGAGCGCGCGCTGAAAGAATGCCCGCAGGGCTACTGGGAAAGCGATGCACTCGCGGAACGGATCGCGGTTCATTACGGCGCGAGTTACGGGCTCGAAGTCGATCCCTCGCGGATCGTCCTGACGATGGGCGCCTCGGCGGCGCTCGTGCTCGCGATGTCCGTGCTGTTCGCGCGCGGGGCGCGGGTCGCCATGGCGCGTCCGGGCTATCCCGCCCATCGGAATGTGCTGCATGCGCTCGGGCTCGCGCCTCTCGAACTCGATTGCGGCGCCGCGACGCGGTTCCAGCCGACGGCCGCCATGATCGCTGCGCTCGATCCACAGCCTGCCGGGCTCATCCTGACGAGCCCGTCGAACCCCACCGGCACGATGCTCGATGACGCGGAACTCGCTGCGATCTGCGCCGTCTGCGCGGAACGCGGCATTCGGATCATTTCAGACGAGACCTACCACGGTATTACGTACGGCACTCGCGCGCGTTCGGTCCTCGAGCATGGAAGCGATCCGATCGTGGCGAACACGTTCTCGAAATACTGGTGCATGACCGGCTGGCGCCTCGGCTGGGCGGTCGTGCCAGAGCCGCTCGTTGACACCATGCGCCGATTCGCCGGCAATCTTTTTCTGGTGCCGCCGACCCTCTCGCAGCACGTGGCGCTCGCGGCCATGGAAGAGCATGCGGAGCTCGACCGGCGCGTCGCGACTTACGCAACGAACCGTCGATTGCTGGTCGATGCGCTCGCCGGGCTCGGCATCACGCGCATCGCGCCGGCCGACGGCGCGTTCTACCTGTATGCCGACGTGAGCCACCTGACGCGCGACTCGCTCGCCTGGTGCCGCGAGGTCCTCGATGCGACGGGTGTTGCGATCAATACGGGCAAGGACTTCGACGCCGTCCACGGCGATAGCCACATCCGGATCTCCTTTGCCGTGTCGACGCCGGAAACGGCCCGCGCGATCGAGTGCCTCGACGCCTGGCTGCGCAAGCGAAAACGCGCATGACACGCGTCTTGTTCGTCTGTCTCGGCAATATCTGCCGCTCACCAACGGCGGAAGCGGTCTTCCGCGACCTCGCGCGCCGGCACGGGGCGGAATTGGGCATCGAAGTGGATTCCGCCGGCACGCACGCTTATCACGTCGGCAGTCCGCCCGACGAGCGGGCGGTCACCGCGGCGCGCCGCCGCGGAATCGAAATGAGCACGCTTCGCGCGCGGGTGGTCGAGGCATCGGACTTCGAGCGTTTCGATCTACTGCTGGCGATGGATGAACCGGTCTACGAACGCCTGCGGGGAATCGCGCCCGGCGAACAGGCCGGGCGGGTGCGCATGTTCCTCGAGTACGCGCCACATCTGAACCGGCGCGAAATTCCCGATCCGTACTACGGCGGCGAGACTGGCTTCGAGGAAGTACTCGACCTGGTCGAAGAAGCCGCGCGCGGCCTGCTGGCCGCGCTCGGCTCCAAAACCTAGATCATTCCTTCGGCTCGAAGTGGTGACCTTCGCCGGGCGACGAGGACCATACCGTATGGGTCGGCACCGGCTTCGGCGCCGGTGCCGCCGGCGCTTCAGGCGCGGGCTGCGAGAATACCGGCGGCGGTGGAGCGGCCGGTGTCATCGGGGCAACCGGCACGGACGGCGGTGGCGTCCGGTCCAGCATCGGTTCCGGACTCATCGAGGGTCCGGACTGGCCGGGCGCATCGCTTCGCGGGTGTGAGTCGCCGTTGCCCTGCGCAATCGGCTGCGTATCGCCCGGCCGGTAATTGTCCTGCCGGCCGCCGCGTCCGCCGCGTCCGCGCCGGCGGCGGCGGCGGCGCTGCGAATCGCCTTCCACAGGCTGCTGCTGATCGGAATGCGGGCCTTGAGACGGCTGCGGCTGCGGCGCGGTTTCGGCCGGCCGGTCGCGATGCCGTGCATGGTCGTCGCGGGGATGGTCGGCGCGCTGGCGATCATTGCGCTCGACACGTTCCTGGTCGCGATTCCGGTCCCGATCCCGATCCCGGTTGCGGTTCCGGTCCCGATCGCGGTCCCGGTCACGCCGCGGCCCGCGCTCGCCGCGATGCGGCCTGCGGCCGCCGCGGTCGTCGCGAGGGTGATCGCGGGCCGGGCGTCCGCCCTGCCGCTCGTGCCGATCGGATCCCTGCGATCCGGACTCGACTTGTGCAAGGCGCTCGGCGCCGCGGAAGAAGCCCATGAGCCGTGACCAGAAGCCGGGTCCCTGCTCTTTGCGGAGGACCGGCGCCACCGGCGCGGGTGCCGGCGCGGCGGGCGCGATCGGCTGCACGGCCGCAGGCTGGGCGGCGGCACGCTTGTCCGACTGCGACTGGAAGTCGAGCTCCTTGTTCGGCTGGCCGGCCATCTGGTAGCTCGTCACCGCATTTTCCGGCAGCGTCAGTTCGTCGTCGCGCACGCGGCGGATCGAGTAGTTGGGTGTCTGCATGTTCGGGTCGGGGACGAGCACGATTTCGATTTCGCGCTGGCTTTCGAGCCGATGCAGCCACTCCCGCTTTTCGTTGATCAGGAAAGTCGAGACGTCGACCGGCAGCTGCGCGACCACGCGGGTCGTGCGTTCCTTGCGGACTTCCTCGCCGATCAGGCGGAGCACGGCCAGCGCCATCGATTCGACACTCCGGATCGTGCCCATGCCGCTGCAACGCGGGCAGGCCATGTGCGTGGATTCGCCGAGCGAAGGCCGGAGCCGCTGGCGCGACATTTCCATCAGGCCAAACCGCGAGATCCGGCCGAGCTGGATGCGGGCACGGTCCGAGCGCACGGCGTCGCGCAGACGATCCTCGACGCCCTGCTGGTTCTTCTTCGATTCCATGTCGATGAAGTCGATCACGATCAGTCCGCCGAGGTCCCGGATGCGGAGCTGCCGCGCGATTTCCTCCGCGGCCTCGAGATTCGTGTTGTACGCCGTCGTCTCGATGTCCGCGCCGCGCGTCGCGCGGGCCGAATTGATGTCGATCGAGACGAGCGCCTCCGTGTAATCGATCACAATGCCGCCGCCCGAGGGCAGCGTCACGGCGTGCGAATAGGCGGACTCGATCTGGCTTTCGATCTGGAAACGGGTGAACAGCGGCACGTCATCCGTGTAGAGCCGGATCTGGCGCATTCCTTCGGCGGTCTGGAACCGCTGCACGTACTCGAGCGCACGCTGGTGGGCACCGGCCTCGTCGATGAGCACCTCGCCGATATCGTCCGAGAGGTAGTCGCGAAGGGCCCGGGTCACCGCGTCGCTCTCCTGGTACACGAGGAACGGCGCGGGCCGTTCAGCGGCTGCCGTGACGATCGCGTCCCAGTTCGCGCGGAGATTGTCGAGGTCCCACTGCAATTCCTCGGGACCGCGGCCGACGCCGGCCGTCCGGACGATCGTGCCCATGCCGTCCGGCACGTGGAGCAGGTCGAGGGAATCGCGCGTCGCGTCGCGCTCCTCGCCCTCGATGCGGCGTGAAACGCCGCCGGCGCGCGGATTGTTCGGCATCAGCACCAGGAAGCGGCCGGCCAGACTGATGAACGTGGTCAGCGCGGCACCCTTGTTGCCGCGCTCTTCCTTTTCCACCTGGACCAGCAGTTCCTGCCCTTCCTGAAGGACGTCGCGGATGTTGAAGCGCGCGCCGGGCGCCGGCTGGAAACGGAAATATTCCCGGGCGACTTCCTTGAGCGGAAGGAAGCCCTGGCGCTGGGCGCCGTATTCGACGAAGGCGGCTTCCAGGCTCGGCTCGACGCGCGTTACGCGCGCCTTGTAGATATTGCCTTTCTTCTGTTCGCGGGACGGTATCTCGATCGAGAGATCGAAGAGCTTCTGGCCGTCAACCAGAGCGACGCGCAATTCCTCTTGCTGCGTCGCGTTGATTAGCATTCTTTTCATGGGCCCCATCCAAGGTGCAGGGGGCCGCTTCGCCAAAGATGTCGCGCGTCGTCACGAGTGAAACCCGTTGCCCTGCAGGCGCGGATCGCGGGCGCAAAGGAGCCTGCCGCAGCGACAGGCTGCGGGTCGGTTGACTCCTGCACGATCCAGCGAGATCGACACGCGCGGGGAACATGACATCCGAACGAAGGGCCGGCGATGGTCCGGACATTCCGGACCAACTAACATGCGGCCTGCCCGAAGGGGGCCGCGTACCGGTCAGCGGCCACGCTTCGCTTCGCGAAGCCTGCGCCGTAAGACCTGACTGCGGAATACGATATCAGATGCGCCCGGAAAATCAATACGTTAGAGAGACTCCATGACGACCGGTCGAAATCCGGGCACGAAGGTGCGCAGAGTGCGGGCCGGCGAAGGGGCCGAAGGCCAGCGTCTCGACAATTTCCTGCTCCGGGAGCTTGCGGGCGTTCCGCGAAGCCGCGTGTATCGGCTGCTCCGGAAGGGAGAGGTTCGGGTCAACGGCAAGCGTAAACACGCGGAATATCGGCTGGCGGCCGACGATGAAGTGCGGCTGCCGCCGGTGCGCGATCTGCCGCATGCGCCGGCCGGCGCGCGACGCGTCCCGGACGCTCTGCTCGCCACGGTCCGCGAGGCGATCGTGCACGAGGACGCGCGCCTCCTCGTGCTGAACAAGCCCGCGGGACTCGCGGTGCACGGCGGCTCGGGCCTCGCTTTCGGCGCGATCGAGGCGCTCCGCGCACTTCGGCCGACCGAGTCCCTCGAG
>DASWIQ010000172.1:0-23152 GCA_036397615.1 Steroidobacteraceae bacterium | reverse complement strand
GCTGGGGCGGTGACCATGCTGCTGACCGACCGCCACTTTGGGACGCATTTCTTCGATCCGGCCGGCGGCGGTGACCCGGTCATGTTCCAACACGTATTCTGGTTTTTCGGACATCCTGAAGTCTATATTTTAGTCCTCCCGGCTTTCGGTTTGGCATCGCAGATCATTCCGACCTTCTCGCGCAAACCGCTGTTCGGTTACGCGTCCATGGTATACGCGACCGCTTCCATCGCGTTTTTGTCCTTCATCGTGTGGGCGCACCATATGTTCACGGTCGGCATGCCGCTCGCGGGGCAGCTTTTCTTCACGCTGTCCACGATGCTGATCGCAGTGCCGACCGGCGTGAAGATCTTCAACTGGACCACGACGTTGTGGCGCGGCTCGCTGTCCTTCGAGCCGCCGATGCTGTTTGCGCTTGCGTTCCTGTTCTTGTTCACGATCGGCGGTTTCTTGGGCCTGATGCTCGCGATCGTGCCGGCGGATTTGCAGTACCACGACACCTATTTCGTCGTCGCGCATTTCCACTACGTGCTGGTGCCGGGCTCGGTCTTCGCCCTCATGGCGGCGGTCTACTACTGGTTGCCGAAGTGGACCGGCCACATGTACGACATGGCCCTCGCGAAAGTGCACTTCTGGCTGTCCGCGGTCTTCGTCAACGTGCTGTTCTTCCCGCAGCATTTCCTCGGCCTCGCCGGGATGCCGCGGCGCATCCCCGACTACGCCTCGCAGTTCGCCGACTGGAACATGGTCTCGTCGATCGGCGCCTTCGGCTTCGGGCTGTCGCAGCTCCTGTTCATCTGGCTGATCGTGAAGTGCGTCAGGGGCGGCGAGCGCGCCACGGCGGGCGTGTGGGACTGGCCGCACGGCCTCGAGTGGACCGTGCCTTCGCCGGCGCCGTATCACACCTTCGAGAAGGCTCCGGAGATCCGTTGACGAAGCCATCGCGCAACCTTCGCCTGGCGCTCGCGCTCGGAGCCGTGGCGGTCGCCGTGTATCTCACCTATGTGCTGCTGCGGCTCATGGAGCACGGCGCATGAACGAACCCGGGCGCAAGCTGAATCGAAGCCTCGCTGCGCGGCTCGTGCTGATGGCGGCGGGCAGTTTCGCCTTCGGCTTCGCGCTCGTGCCGCTCTACGACGTGTTCTGCGAGATCGCGGGCATCGGCACGCGCGGGCAGCTCTCCCGCGCGGGCGCGTCCGACGAACAGTCGCCGGTCGCCGGCCGCACGGTCGTCGTCGAGTTCACCTCGTCCGTGCCATCCGGCGGTTGGGAGTTCGAGCCCGTCGCGGCGGCCTTGGAAGTGCAGCCGGGCCGGCTGTACGAGGCCCACTATCGCGCGAAGAATCTCTCCGCACGGCCGACGACCGGTCAGGCCGTGCCGAGCATCGCGCCGGCGCGGGCCGCGCGTTATTTCGTGAAGACGGAATGCTTCTGCTTCACGCCGCAGCATTTCGCGGGCGATGAAGAGCGCGAGATGGCGGTCCGCTTCGTGGTCGACCGCGAGCTGCCGCCCGGCATCGACCGCCTGACGCTGTCCTACGCGTTCTACGACGTCGGGAGATCGTGATGGCACACGCCGAACACGCAGAGGACTCGCCAGGCTACTACTTTCCGCACGGCAGCCGGCTTCCGTTCTTCGGCTCGATCGCGCTCTTCGTGCTGATGGCGGGAGCCGCGGCGACGCTGAATGGCACGCTGGTCGGACCGTGGGTTCTCGGGACGGGCTTCGCCCTCCTTTTCACGCTCTTCTTCCTCTGGTTCGGCGAGGTCATCCGCGAGAACCAGGCCGGGCTCTACAACGAACAGGTGGGCCGCTCGTTCCGCATGGGAATGATGTGGTTCATCTTCTCCGAGGTGATGTTCTTCGCGGCATTCTTCGGCGCGCTGTTCTACGCGCGGCAATTGTCCGTCCCCTGGCTCGGCGGCGAGGGCGCGAAGGCGGTGACGAGCCTGCTGTGGCCCGACTTCGAGGCGGGCTGGCCGAGCAACGGGCCGGGCATCCTGAGCCCGCGCGACGACGGCAGCTACGAGATCATTCCGGCCTTCGGCCTGCCCGCGCTCAACACGGCGCTGCTCCTGAGCTCAGGCCTGACGATCACCATCGCTCACCACGCGATGAAGAACGGCCAGCGCGGGATCCTGAAGCTCTTCCTGGCGCTGACCTTCCTGCTCGGCTTCATCTTCCTCGGCGTGCAGATCGCGGAATATGGACACGCGTACCACGAGCTCGGACTCCAGCTCGGCACCGGCATCTACGGCTCGACGTTTTTCATGCTCACCGGTTTCCACGGCCTGCACGTCTTCGTGGGCGCGATCATGCTCGTCGTGATCTGGCTGCGATGCGTGAAGGGCCACTTCACGACGCGCAAGCATTTCGCCTTCGAGGCGGTCGCCTGGTACTGGCATTTCGTCGACGTCGTCTGGCTGGGACTGTTCATCTTCGTCTACTGGCTCTGACGCGGCGTGGGAGCCGCGCCGGCAGCAGGTAAGCGCTTCATCGCAATCGCCGGCAACATCGGCGCCGGCAAGACCGAGCTGACGCGCTTCCTTTGCCGGCGGTACGACATCAAGCCCTTCTTCGAGCCCAACGAGCAGAACCCTTACCTCGCCGATTTCTATCGCGACATGAAGGCCTGGGCCTACAAGTCCCAGGTCTTCTTCCTGGCGCACAAGTTCCGCCTCCAGCTCGAGCTGCAGGACGAGCCGGGCACAGTCGTGCAGGACCGCACGATTTACGAAGACGCCGAGATCTTCGCGAAAAATCTCCATCGCCAGCGCTTCATCGACACGCGCGACTTCAAGACCTACTGGCAGCTTTACCGCTCGATCAGCCAGGCGCTACGGCCGCCGGATCTCATGATCCAGCTCTCCTGCCCGGTCAGGACGCTCCGCCGCCGGATCCGGCTGCGGGGCCGCGCGATGGAGCGCGAGATTCCGGTCACCTACCTCCGGCGTCTGAACCGCCTCTACGAAGAGTGGTTCAAGCGCTACGACCTGTCGCCGGTGCTGAGACTCGAAACCGATCGCCTCGACTGGCTGACCGACCTCGTGGACCGGGTCGACCTGTTCCGGAGGATCGAGCGCTATCTCGACTGACGGCCCGGACAGGCGGCCACGTCGCCGATCGGAGACGCCGCGCCGGTGGCCGTTTTTCACGCGGATGACAGCATGAATTATCGGGACAGTCCGGGTGTCCAATGGCATATTGCGGGGCAAGAAAATGATTGACCCGACTCAGACCCAGCCACTGCCCTGGCGCATGCACCAGGCGCCGGGCAAGCCATGGGAGGTACGCCCCGTGGAGAATTCGAAACGCCCGGACGGGGGCGTCGAATCGCCGCCACCCGAACGGCTTTCCGACCGGGGATACCGCCTGCGCGCGCGCCTCGGCAGCGGAAGGCTCGGCGCCATTTACGAGGCGCAGGACGATCTAAGCCGGAGTTCCGGCAGCCAGCATTTCGTCGCGATCCAGCTCATCGACGAAAAGATCGCCTCGCGGCCGGGCTTCGCCGCGGACTTCGAGCGCGGCGCGAACGAACTCAGGTCCGTCGCGCATCCGAATATCGTCAAGCTGCTCGAGTACGGGCGCGACCGCGGCCGCTTCTACCTCGTTCATGAATTGCTCGAGAGCGCATCGGTCCGCTTCGTCCTGAACGACGTGACGGAACTGCCGCTCGAGGAAGCCTCCGCCGTGGTGCGCGCCGTCGGCGATGCGCTCCAGTACCTGCACGCCAAGTCGATCGTGCACGGCAATGTGAAGCCCGAGAACGTCCTCGTGACATTCGGTTACGAGGTCAAGCTGCTCGACATCGTGCCGTCCGGCTGGCTCGACAATCCCCCCGACGAGCTCGGGGTCCCCGCGCGGCAGCCAAACAAACGCGACGATGTCTTCGGACTCGCCTGCCTCGCCTACGAGATGCTCGCCGGCCGGCATCCCTTCAACGGGAACACGGCGCAGGAAGCCTATCGCGCCGGGCTCGAAGCGGCACCGATCGCGGCCCTTTCCGCGCACCAGTGGAACGCCCTTGCCAATGCGCTCGCCGTGCATCGGGACGATCGCACACCGAACGTCGCGCAGTTCCTCGACGAATTCGGCGTGACAGGAATCGAGCGGCTGCGCTCGATCGTCTCGGCCGACGCGGAGGCGCCGCCGGCGCAGGGCCCGGCCCAGGCGACTGTCACGCACCTGCCCCCGAGGCCGCTGCTCGCCGAGCGCGCGGCGCCGGCTGGACCGGAGCGCAGAGGGATCGCAGGCAAGCTGTTCCTCATCCTCGCCCTGCTCGGCCTGGGCGCGCTCGCCTACGTCTATCAGGATCCGCTCCGCGAAAAGTCCGCAGAGCTGATGGCCGCGATCGATGCGGAGATTCAGGGCAAGTCCACCCCGGCGACCGCGAAGACGGATCCCGCGGCACCCGATGCGCCGCTGCCGCAGACGGCGACGGTGACGGACCCGGCGCCCGCCCTCGTGCTGGCGCCCGGCGCGACCGCACCGCCGACGGCGGACTCCACTGCCGATCGGCCGGTGGCCGCGGCGGAAGCTCCGGCCGCATCGCCCGACTCCCCCGCGGCGACGGGCGAGATGCGACGATCGCCTTCAGCCACGGCGCCCGCCGCACAGGTGCCAGCGCCAGCGGCCGAAGTTCCGGCCGCGGTGCGCGGCCCGGCGCGCTTCGGCTTTGCCCAGCCGGTCGTGACTGTCCGGGAAAACGAGGTCGCGGCCCGCATCATGATCCGTCGCACTGGCGACCTCACGGGTGCGGCGGCCGTTGCCTGGTGGACGTCGGAAGGCAGCGCGAAAGCCGATGCGGATTACGCCGACCTCGGCGCGCGAGTCGAGCGTTTCGAGCCGGGCGAGCAGAGTCGTACGGTTTTCGTGCCGCTTATCCGCGACGCGACTCCGGGTCCGACCAAAAGCTTCAACGTCTATCTGGGTCGCGGCGACGATGCTCGTAACGGCGAGCCGACCTCCGGCATGCGCGTCGAGATACTCGGCAACGACTGAACCTACGGCAACAGGACCTGCAGCATCTCGATTCGAGCGTCGTGCTCGCGGTTGAAAATGAGGCCCTGTCCTTCCGGCAGCCACTGTGGTCGGACGTCCGTGTACGGGCTATCCACGACCCGCACCGGCTCCCCGGACCCGTCAACGTTCATGACATAGATCTGGTAGGCGTCGGACCGATTGGAGCTGAATGCGATCCGGCGTCCATCGGGAGACCAACTCGGCCAACCGTCGAACCAGGGGTGGCGCGTCAGGTTGACGGCGCCGGTGCCGTCAGCATTCATCCGCATGATTTCCGAATTGGCCAGGGTCCCGTCGCCGGTCCGCTCACGCAGGAGCCGCCGGAAGAGAATCGTGCGGCCATCCGGCGAGAACGAAGGGAAAGTGTCCCAGTGCAGCCCGTTGTCGGTGAGGCGCCGGAGATTGGAGCCGTCCGTGCCGATCACGTAGATGTCGTCATTTTCCCCGTCACCGCGGGTCGAGCAGAACACCATGAGCCGGCCGTCGGGCGACCAACTCGGATGACTGTCGCTTGCCGGATGATTCGTCAGGTTGCGCAGCCCCGTCCCATCGGCGCGAGCGATCCACACATCTTCGTTGCCGCCTCGATTCGAGGCGAACACGATTTCCGTCCCGTCCGGGGACCAGATCGGCGTCGCGTCGTCACCAGGCCCGCTCGTCAGCTGCCGCAGCGCACTCCCGTCCAGCCGGGCCACGAAAAGCTTGGAACCGCCGACCCGGTTGGACTGGAAGACGACCAGGCCGTCGCGCGATACGTGCGGATAGGCGTCCTGGACCGGAAGCACCGCCGTGGGCGCCGCGCCACCGATCTCCTCGGCCGCGTGTGCGGCAGGGGCAGGCA
Organism: Steroidobacteraceae bacterium; assembly: GCA_036397615.1. GTDB lineage: Bacteria > Pseudomonadota > Gammaproteobacteria > Steroidobacterales > Steroidobacteraceae > SCUD01. The sequence goes on along the minus strand of DASWIQ010000172.1, from coordinate 17,288 downwards.
CGGCGCAGACCGCCGCGGCCCACGCGGCGAGAGCCGCGCCCGGACTGGAAGCACGAGTCCGGCGCACGTCCACCCGCTAGCTCTTGAGCGGCGCCGCTGTCGCGGCGGCCCGGGTGGCGGCGCCGGTCTTCGCGATCGTCACGACCTGTCCAGGGCGCAGGCGTTCCCCGCCTCGCACGACGACGCGATCGCCGACTGCGAGCCGGCCCGTGATCTCGACGCGCTCCGAATCGCCGTTGCCGACGCGCACCGCGATGCGCTCGGCCACATCGCCCTTGCCGACGCGGAAGACATGCGCCCCGTCGGCGCGCACGATCACCGCGTCACGCGGAACCATGAAGCCCGCGCTCTGGGTCGCGGCCGGCAGATCGACACGCACCGCTGAGCCGATGGGCCAGCCGGCGCCGCTCATGGCGACCCGCACTTCGATCATCCGCGAACGCTCGTCGCCCACGGGAACGATCGCGCGGATCCTGCTTTCCCGGTCGCGCGCGGCGCCGTGCACGGTCACGGTCTGCCCTGTCGCCAGATGCCCGGCCTCGGACACCGGCGCGCGCGCGACGATCTCGACGTTTTCCGTGTCCGTGAGACGGAGCACCTCGGTGCCGGCTGCGACAAATTCCCCGAGCTGGCGGATGCGCTCGGCCACATGGCCCGGAAAAGGCGCGCGGATCACGGCGCGCGAGATGAGATGGCGCGTGCTTTCGCGGGTCGCGCGCGCCTGCTCGAGCTCGTGGCGCGCCATCGCGAGCCGTGCCGCGGCTTCGTCGATCTGGCTCTTCGAAGCGATCCCCTCCGGCAGCGCATTGAGGCGCGCGAGCTGCGTATCGAGCAATTCCGCGTTCGCGGCAAGCCGCGAGATCTGTGCGTCGTTTTCGCGGAGCTGCAATTCGAGCGAGCGCGCGTCCACGCGGGCGAGCGCCGCGCCTTTCGCGACTTTTGCGCCCGGTTCCGCGACCCAGTCGAGACGGCCGGTCACTTCCGCGGCAAGACGCGCGTCGTTCCGGCTCACGACGGTACCGGTCGTCGAAACGGTCGCCGCGATCCTGCCCTTCGTCACCGGCACGACCGTCACCGGCGCCGGCGGCTGCTGTTCCTGCGCCAGGGCCGCGCCCGCCGCCAGGGAGAAAGCGACCAGCGCGGCCGTTGCTGCGCCCCATGCAAGGGTCTTCTGACTGAACGAAATCATCCTGCACCCTCCTCGAGCGCGCGCCCGGCCGCCGCTCCGCTCCTTTCCGAAGCGGTTTCGCCGAGGCGCAGGAGCGCCGGCAGCAGCACGAGCATGAAAACCGTGTTGACGAGCATGCCGCCCGCGATGACCGTCGCGAGGCCGCGATAAAGCGCGGCGCCCGGTCCCGGAACGATGATCATCGGCAGCAGGCCTGCGAGCTGGCCGAGCGATGTCGCGAAGATCGGGCGCGTGCGCTGCTCGAGCGCATGTCGTACCGCACTCCGGCGATCCATACCGCCGCGCTCCGCCGAGCGCGCGCTGTCGACGAGCAGGATCGCATTGTTGACGGCGGCGCCGAGCAGGATGATGAAACCGACCATCGTCAGCATGTCGAGCGTCTGCGGCGTGAAGAGATTCAGCAGGCGGATGCCAAGTACGCCGCCGAGGCTCGCGAGCGGCACCGTCAGCATGACGAGCAGGCTGTCCCTCGCCGAGCGGAAGAGCGCCGCCATCAGGAGGAACAGCACGAGCAGCGCGAGGCTGATGTTCACGCGCATGTCCGCGAGCGCGGTTTCGAGGCTGCCGGCGTCGCCCGCATAGCGGATGCCGCCGTCGGGCGGCAGGAGCGGACGGATCGCCGGGTCGACGTCGGTCTCGAGCTTCCGCATCGCCTGTTGCAGCGACATGCCGGGCGGCGCGATCACGTTGATCCCGATCGTGCGGCGGCCGTCCACGCGCCGCAGCCCCGTGCTGCTCACGGTCGGCTCGATCGTGACTAGCTCGCCGAGCGGCACCACGCCGCCCGTCGGCGTCGCGACCGGCACGGCCGCAAGCGCATCCGGGCTGTCCCAGCCGCTCGCGCGCAGGATCATGTCGAGCCGGCGCTCGCCGTCGAAGTGCTCGCCGACCCAGATGCCGTCGCCGAGCGCGCGCACGACCGTCGCGACATTCGCGCGTGTCCAGCCGGACTCGCTGATGCGCCGGTCGTCCGGCACGAGTCGCAGTTCCGGCTCCGACAGCTCGAGGTCCTGGAACGAGCGCACCTGCGCGCCGGGCATCTTTTCGATGATGACGTCCTGCGCCGTGCGCGCGGTGGCGAGCAGCGCGTCGAAATCCGACGATTGCAGCCGCACCTCGATATTGCGCCCATCGCCGAAGCCGCCGAACAGGTTGCCCTGCTGCGCGAACACCTCGAGATCCGGGAAGCCGGTCGTGATCTCCTCGTTCACCACTCGCCCGAGCTCGTCGATCTTCGACGGATCGAGCGGCCGAACGCCGATGGCGCCACCGCCGCCAGGCCAGATCAGGATGTAGTAGTTCTTGAGCCGCGGCTCTTTGTGTCCCGCCATGTAGGGCGCGAGGCGCGCGACCATCGGCTCGACGACTTCCTCCTCGATCGCGTCCACGTTCATGCCCGGCGGGAACTGGAAAAAGCCGTCGATCGCGTCGCGCTTGACCGGCGGCAGATAGTCGATCGGCGGCAGCAGGGCCCAGGACAGCGCCGCGGGCGCGACGAGGCACAGGCCGATGGTGATTTTCCGCTGGCGCGGGCTGTCGGTCAGGGCCGCCATCCGCTCGCCGAGCCTGCGCGGCCACTCGGCAGCCTTCTGCGTGGCCTGGGAGTTCCTGAGCCAGCGGTCTGCCGCGACCGGCAGTACGGTCATCGCCACAACGAGCGACATCGCGATCGCGACCGAGATCGTGAGCGCGAGATCCGCAAACAGCTGCCCTTCGGTGTTTTCCATGAAGATCACGGGCAGGAAGACGATGATCGTCGTCAGGGTCGAGGCGAAGAGCGCGGGCCAGACGCGGGTCGCGCCTTCGAGCGCCGCCTGCCTGGCGGACAACCCGGCCTCGCGGCGGGACAGGGTGCTTTCGAGGACGATGGTCGCGGCGTCGAGCGTCATGCCGACGGCGAAAGCGATGCCGGCGATCGAGATGACATTCAGCGAATGCCCCGTCACGAGCATCACGAGCACGGTTGCGAGCACGCTGACCGGGATCGCGACGCCGACCAGCAGCGTCGAGCGGAACTGCCGCAGGAAGAGCCACAGCACGCCGACCGCGAGGATCACGCCGGCGACCAGGTTGCCGCCGACGAGCCCGATCGCCTGGTTGATGAACACCGACGGGTCGAAGGACTGCTCGATCGCGAGGCCCATTTCCGCGAGCGGCCCCTCACGCAGCTCCGCAATCTCCGCCCTCACCGCCTTGAGCGTCGCGAGCACGTCGGCGCCGGATTCCTTCCTGATCTCGATCGCGATCGCCGGGTTGTTGTTCTGCACGGCGAGCGAGTTGCGGTCGCCGCGCTCGACCGAGATCGTCGCGACGTCCGCGAGGCGAACGGGCCGGCCGTCGCGCCAGTCGAGCACCAGTTCGCCCAGGTCATCGGGCCGGTACCGGCCGGCGAAGCGCAGCGTGTACTGGCGCCGCCCGAGCTCCGCGAAGCCGCCTGAAGCGTCGTCGGCGCTGCCGGCGACGTCGACGATCGAGGGGATCGGGATGCCGAGCTCCGCCGCACGGTACGCGTCGAACTCGATGCGCAGCTCGTCGGGCGCGCCGGCGTGGACGGTGATCGTGCCGACGCCCGGGATCGACTCGACGCGCGAGCGCATGAGGTCCTCGACCTCGCGGCGGTAATTCTCCACCGGGCCGGGCGTCCCGGGTTTCAGCTGCACGAAGAACCAGGACAGGGTCTCATTCGGGTTGCCGCCGAAGCCCTCGCCGAGTTCGATACGCGGCGCATCGGCATCGCGCGGCAGCGGCGGGAGCTGGTTCATGCGCGCGATGACGTCGATCAGCGTACGGCCCATGTCGGTGCCGATCGCGAATTCGAGATTGATGAACGCGCCGCCCGCGTTCGCAAAGGACTGGATCTCCTGGAGGCCCGGCAATCCGCGCAGCGCCTGCTCCTGCGGCTCGATCAGCTCGGACTCCACTTCCGAAGGCGCGGCCGCACGCCAGCCGGTGAAGATCGAAATGACCGGCTCTTCGATATCCGGAAACAGCTGCACGGGCAGCTTGATGAGCGCCACGATGCCGAGCACGACGATGAGACCGACGCCGACGGCGACGCCGATCGGGCTCTCCAGCGATTTTTCGGTCAGATTCACGCCGGCACCATCATTGATCTTTGCACCGCAGGGTCATTCTAGGAACGGAAAGCCTTGCGCGGCCGGCGGCAGCCAACGCTCCGGCGCGATTCGCATCCGCTTCGTCGCAGCATGATCACGGCAGCTAGAATTGCCGCATGACCGACGAGATGCCGCTCGCAAATTTCCGGGCCGTCCGACTGCTTGCGCCCGGGCGACGGCTGGTCAATGAGACGCTTGCCGTACCGGATCCGGTTCCCGGCGATGTCCTCGTTCGTGTCATGGCGGCCGGCATCTGTCATTCGGACGCGCATTACCGCTCGGGTGTGGGATCGACCCGTCATCCCTGCACGCTAGGCCACGAAGTGTCGGGTGTCGTGGCCCGGGTCGGCGCCGGCGTCACTCAAGTGCGGACGGGCGAGCGCGTCTGCCTACACTACCTCGTCACCTGCGGCGAATGCCGCCACTGCCGCGCAGGCAGGGAACAGTTCTGCGCCACGGGCGAAATGATCGGCAAGCATCGCGACGGCGGCTTTGCGGAACTGATTTCCGTGCCCGCGCGCAATGCCCTTCCGCTGCCGGCAGCCATCCCGTTCGAGCACGGTGCCATCCTGATGTGTTCTTCGGCGACGTCACTGCATGCCCTGAAGAAGGCGCGGGTCGGGCGCGGTGATTTCGTTGCGGTGTTCGGCGCCGGCGGGCTCGGCGTCTCGGCGATCCAGCTCGCCAGGGCATTCGGCGCGGCCACGGTATTCGCTGTAGACGTCAATGCCGCGAAGCTCGCGTTCGCCGGGCGCCTGGGCGCCGTTCCGGTCGATGCGCGCAATGCGGATCCCGTGCAGGAGATCTTCCGAATGACGGCAGGACGCGGCGTCGATGCCTCGCTCGAGCTGATCGGAACCGCGCGCACGATGGAACAGGCGGTCGAGGTGCTGGCGGCCGGCGGGCGCGCGGCGCTCGCGGGCCTCACCGATCAACGCATGTCCATCGCGCCCTACCGCGACATCCTGAACAAGGAGGCGGAGATCGTCGGGGTTTCCGATCACCTCGTTCCGGAGCTGCACGAATTGATGGATCTCGTCGTGGGCGGACAGCTCGACCTGGCAGGAGTCGTCAGCCGCATCGTGCCGCTCGATGCCGACGCGATCAACCGCGCGCTGGATGATCTGGAAGCCTGCCGCGACGACGTCCGCACCGTCGTCGTGCCCTGAAAACGCTTAGGATTCTGAAATGAGTTCCGCCATTCCACGCTCGGACGAGGTCGTGAGCGCCGAAGCCGTGCAGTCGGCGCTCGATCGCATGGCGGCCGAGATCACGGCACGTCTCTCCGGAAGTCACCCCCTCGTCGTCACCGTGATGGAAGGCGGGCAGGTCTTTGCGGGCCAGCTCCTGACACGGCTGCCGTTCGCCCTCGACTGCAGCTACGTGCACGTCCGCCGCTACGGGCGCGACACGAGCGGAGGCGAACTGGTCTGGATCGCAGGGCCGCACGAGCCGGTGACCGGCCGCGTCGTCCTGCTCCTCGACGACATCCTGGACGAGGGGCGAACGCTCGCGACGATCCGCGAGCGCCTGCTCGAACAGGGCGCCCGCGAGGTGCTGCTCGCCGCGTTCGCGCTGAAGGAACGCACGACGCCCGCGACAGTCGCGGCGGATTTCACCGGCGTGAAAGTTCCGGATCGTTTCGTATTCGGCTTCGGAATGGACGTCGGCGGAAGCTGGCGCAACCTGCCGTCGATCCGTGCTCTCGCGGAAACGGCGGACTGAGATCGGGTATCAGCCGCCGACGGCGTGCGGTTCGATCCAGCCCATCTTCCAGGTCATCCACAACACGATGAAGAGCACGATCGACAGGCCGATGCGAATGGTGAGCGCGCGCACCATGCCCCGCGATTCGCCCGTGTGGTCCCGCACGAGACTCAGCATGGCCGACACCAGGCTGAGGACGATCGCGAAGAAAATGACGAGCACCAGCCACTTGATGCCAGACATGGGTCGGCCCCGGTTGTTCGGATCCGCGAGTATAGCCCGGTGACGAACCCGGGCCGATCGCGATTCGCGCCCCGGCTGCTGCCGACCTTCGTGGCGGCCGTCGCCGTCATCGCATTCTCGGGGCTCGGCGCGTGGCAGCTCGGACGGGCCGCGGAAAAGCGCGCGTTCGCGGAAGACTTCGCGCGCGCGGGACCCGCGCTTGAATGGCGGCAGCTCCCCGCCGCGGCGCCGAGATACCAGCGCGTGACTGTCAGCGGCCGCTACGAACCGGATCGCCAGTTCCTGCTCGACAACATGACTCATGCGGGCGTCGCCGGTGTCGAGGTGCTGACACCGCTCCTGCTGGACGACGGCCGCGCGGTGCTGGTCAACCGCGGCTGGCGGCCCTTCGGCGCGACGCGCGGCGACCTGCCCGCAATCGCCGTGAATGGCGCTGCACGAAGGATCGCCGGACGAATCGACGAGTTGCCCCGCCCCGGCATCCGGCTCGCCTCGCCGCCCGCGACCGGCTGGCCGCGTCTCGTGCAATTTCCACGCATCGAGGAATTGTCGACCGCTCTCGGACGCGAACTGGACGCGCGCGTGATCCTGCTCGATGCATCGCAACCGGACGGTTATCTCCGCGACTGGACGGTCCGTGGCACGACCCCCGACCGCCATCTGGGCTACGCCGTCCAGTGGTTCGCGTTCGCGGCACTGGCGGCGGCGATGTGGCTCGCGCTCGGCCTCCGGAAGTCCGGTGAGACGCAATGACTGCCGCGAACGACGCGCGGCGCGCCGGCCGCCGGCAGTTCCTGCTGGTCGCGTCGCTCTTTCTCTTGCCGCTTGCGGTGGCCGCGTGGCTCTACTATTCCGGCTGGCGGCCCGCGGCCGGCGCCCACGGCACATTGATCGATCCGCCCCGGCCGCTGCCTGCGGATGTATTCCTCGGCCAATGGTCTCTCGTCTATCTCGCAGGCGGCGACTGCGACGAGCGCGGCCGGGCCGTCCTTGAGGAACTCTCGCGTCTGCGGCTTGCGCTCGACAGGGACGCTGCCCGGGTCCGCCGCGTCCTGCTGCACGCGGGCGAATGCTTCACCGCGGATTTCCCGTCCGGAGCGCCGGATCTGGTCGTGCTCCGCGCAAGCGGCGCCGATGGCGCGGCGCTTCGCGCGCAGTTTCCGGCCGCCGCCGACGGCGCCAACGGCATTTATATAGTGGACCCGCATGGCAACCTGCTGATGAGTTACCCTGCGACCGGCTCGGCGCGCGGACTGCTCAAGGATCTCGAACGCCTGTTGCGCCTGTCGAGTATCGGCTAGGGAGCGCGAATGCCGCAGACGCGGAACTTGGCCTGGTTTCGGCGCGCGGCATTCGCCGCGACGGTCCTGTGCGCGATCGTGGTCGTCGTCGGCGCCTGGGTGCGCCTGACGAACGCCGGCCTCGGCTGTCCCGACTGGCCCGGCTGCTACGGTCACATCCATCCTTCGCAGGCCGTCCAACGCGCGGCAGAAATCAATGCCGCGAATCCGGAGCGGCCCTTCGACTACCAGAAAGCGATCAACGAGATGGTGCACCGCTATGTCGTTGCCGTTCTCGGCATTATTATCCTAGGCCTCGCGGCGCTCTCAGTCTGGAATCGCCGCGACCCGGCGCAGCCCCGCATCCTTCCCTGGGTCGTCGTCATCCTCATCGTATTCCAGGCGATGCTCGGCATGTGGACGGTCACGCTGCTGCTCAAGCCGTTCATCGTGACGCTGCATCTGCTCGGTGGACTCGCGACGCTCGCGCTGCTCTGGTGGCTCGCTCTTCCGCCCCAGCATCGCGAGCTCAAGGCGGCCGAACGGCCGGTTCGGCGCCTCGCGATCGCGGGATTTGTCGTGCTGGTCGTGCAGATTTCGCTCGGCGGATGGACGAGTACCAATTACGCCGCCGCCGCCTGCCCGGATTTTCCCGCCTGCCAGGATTCGTACTGGCCGGACATGGATTTCAAGAGTGCCTTCGTCTTGTGGCGCGGCCTCGGCATCGACTACGAGGGCGGCGTGCTCGACGCGCCGGCCCGCGTCGCAATTCATTACACGCATCGCGTCGGCGCTTACGTGACCGCGCTCGTGCTCGCGTTCGTGGTGATCGGCGCCTGGCGGCGCGCCCAGACGGCCGCCGCGCGCGCGGCCGCGACCGCGGTTGCCGTCGCGCTCGTCATTCAACTATCGATCGGAATGAATCTGATCTGGAAGGGCTGGCCGCTGTCGCTCGGCACCGCCCACAACGCGGGCGCGGCACTCCTGGTGCTCGCGACGGTCGCGCTCCTGCGCTACCTGAGCCCGCGTTCCGAGGTCGGCCGCTATCGGCCCTCGTTTCGCTAGGAGACTCAGACGTACTGGATCAGTACGGGCAGTCCGGCGACCACCAGCGCCAGCAGAACTGCAAAACCCGAGCGATTGAAAAGGAACATGGCGGCTCTCCTGTTGACGACGGGAGAGAAAGTACGCGGGTCTTTTGTTCTGATAAACACCTCAATATTGACTTTATTGTTCACTAATACTATCTAATAGGAACTTGGAAGCCTTCCAGGCCATGCAAGCCTTCAGCCGGGTGGCGGAACTCGGCTCTTTCACGCGCGCCGCCGACGAACTCGGCCTCTCGCGCGCGATGGTCAGCACTCACGTGCGCCGCCTCGAGCAGCGCTTCGGCCTGAAGCTCCTGAACCGCACCACGCGCAAGGTCGCCGTGACGCCCGCGGGGGCGGATTACCTCGGCCATTGCCGGCGTGTCTTCGCGGAACTCGCCGCCGCCGAGGAAACATTGAGACTGAGCAAGGTGCAACCGACCGGCCACCTTCGCGTGGACGTGCCCGGCTCCTTCGGCCGTCACATCCTGCTGCCAGCCCTGCCGGACTTTCTCGCCCGCTATCCCGGCATCGATCTCGAGGTCCGGTTCAACGAGCGCGTCGTCGATCTCATGCGCGAAGGCGTCGACCTCGCGGTTCGTGCGGGCACGGTCACCGACCCGAACCTCGTCGCGCTCAGGATCGCCGATTCCCGCTGGATCTTTTGCGCATCGCCCACCTATCTCGCGAGCCATGACCGACCGTATCGCATCGCGGACCTCGCCGATCACGTGCTGATCGGCTCGACACCCGCCGATTCCGCAAAGCCACGGCCCTGGATGTTCGCCGAGGATGCAGCGCCGCCCACCGAGCTCGCGTTCCGCATCTCATTCAATGAAGCGGAGGCCGTCATGCTCGCCGCCGCCAACGGCGTCGGCATCACCCAGACGCTCGATCTGCTCGCTTCGCGCGCGCTGATGGACGGACAGCTCGTCATCGTGCTGCCGGAGCATGCCCTGCCCGGTCCGCCGCTCTCGATCGTTCACACACAGACCGCACAGCGTCTCGCCCGCGTGCGGGTGTTCTCGGAGTTCCTCCGCGGGCTGCTGGACCAGGTCGTGCGCCGGGCCCGCGCCGCGACCGGAATCTGAAGGCGACGTTCGGATTTCCGGAGGCCTGATCCGGGTGCTAGCATCACCGGTCTCATGACCGCCCGCGAAACACCGACCATCGCAGTCCACGGCAGGGGCTGGGCCCGGGCGCGCGACTACTTCGAGCTCACAAAGCCGAAGGTCGTGTCGCTCATCATGTTCACGGCCATCGCCGGCATGTTTCTGGCCGTGCCCGGCTTTCCGCCCGCGGCAGCGCTCGTCTGGGGCACGATCGGCATCGCGCTCGCCGCATCCTCGGCCGCCGCGATCAATCATGTGCTCGATGCGCGCATCGACGCCGAAATGACCCGCACGCGCATGCGGCCGCTGCCGCGCGGAACGGTCTCGGAAGCCTACGCGCTCTCCTTCGCCTTCGTGCTCGGTGCCGGCTCGATGCTGATACTCGCGCTACTCGTGAATGCGCTGACCGCGATCCTGACCTTCATCTCCATCATCGGCTACGCAATCGTCTACACGGTGTGGCTGAAGCGCGCGACGCCGCAGAACATCGTGATCGGCGGCGCCGCCGGCGCCGCGCCGCCCGTTCTCGGCTGGGCCGCGGTGACCGGCGGCGTGAATGCGGATGCGCTGCTGTTATTCCTGATCATATTCGCGTGGACTCCGCCGCACTTCTGGGCGCTCGCGATCGCGCGGCGCGAGGAGTACGCGCGGGTCGGCATTCCGATGCTGCCGGTCACGCACGGCGTCGCTTACACGAAGCAATTCATCTGGTACTACACGGTCCTGCTCTCGGTCGTGACGGTGCTGCCATACCTGACCGGCATGGCGGGATGGTTCTACCTGGCCGCGGCGCTCGTGCTGGACGGCCTGTACCTGCGGCACGCCTGGGCGCTCAAGCATTCGGACCGCGCCGACCTGCCGATGCGCGCGTTCCGATTTTCGATCAACTACCTCGCGCTCCTGTTCGCGGCCTTCCTCGTCGACCATTACCTGCCGCGAACGCTCTTCTGAAGTAGACTGGCCGCCGTGCGCTGGCAAGGACGCAGGCAGAGCGACAACATCGAAGACCGCCGCGGGATGCGCGTCGGCCGCGGCCTTGTCGGCGGCGGCATCGGAACGGTCGCACTGGTTCTCCTCGTCATGTTCCTCGGCGGCGATCCCACTGCCGTCCTGCAGGGCGTTGGAACTACGACACAGACGAGCAGCGAGCCATACGCCGAATCGCCGAACGAAGCGGAATGGCGCCAGCAGATCGCCGTCGCGCTGGCGGAGACCGAGGACGCCTGGAACGCGGAGTTCCAGGATCTCGGCGGCGACTATCGCGAGCCCACGCTCGTCCTGTTCAGCGGTGCGGTCGATTCCGGCTGCGGATATGCGCAGACCGCCGTCGGGCCGTTCTACTGCCCGCCGGACGAAGACCTTTACATCGACCTGACGTTTTTCGACCAGCTCGACCAGCAGCTCGGCGCCCGCGGCGACTTCGCCCGCGCCTACGTCGTCGCCCACGAGGTCGGCCATCACGTCCAGAACCTGCGGGGCATTTCCACCCAGGTGCACGAGTTACAGCAGCGGGTCGGCGAGATCGAGGCCAACCAGCTTTCCGTGCGGCTCGAATTGCAGGCGGACTGTTACGCGGGCCTCTGGGCGCACCGTGCCGACAAGTACGCCGGCATCCTCGAGCCCGGCGACATCGGGGAAGCGATGAATGCCGCGAGCGCGGTCGGCGACGACCGGCTGCAACAGACTGCCGGCCGCGGGGTCGTTCCGGATTCCTTCACGCACGGGACTTCCGAGCAGCGCCAGCGCTGGTTCCAGCGAGGATACGAATCGGGGTCCCTGGACGCCTGCGACGCGTTCAAGGCCGCCGATCTCTGATTCAGAACGCGGCGCCGAGCTGCAACCAGAACTTGCGCGTGTCTGCGAAGAGATCATCGGCGGCGTAGTCCGCGTATTTCACCAGGAGCTCGAAGCGGTTCGCAAACTTCCGCGACACCGAAATATCCCATTCGGAGCCATAGTCCTGCGCCGTGGCTTCCGCCGAAAAGTCGTGCCAGACCAGTTGCCCGTTCCAGCCGGCAAGCTGCACATTGAAGCCGAAGTAATAGTCCTCCACGCCGGCTGAGGGCGTCGTCACGAACTTGTCGGCCCAGCCCTGAAACTTGTGGGGTGTCGCGAGCGGCGTCTGGAAAGCCGGATTGGTGGTCGCCGTGAATACGCCGCTCTCGCCGGAAAGAATCTCGCGGCCCGCCGTCACGCCGGCGCTCCGGGCCTGGAGACGGAGCTCGATGAGCTCGTAGCTCGCGTCGATTTCCGCGGCGTTGTCACCGGCATCTTCCTGGACCGCGTATTCGAGCGCCCAGCTCAATCTGAGCTTTTCGCCGATCGCATGGTCACCGTCGTAGCGCGCGCCGAACGTGTCGGACGAAAGTTGCGGCGCATTAGCGAAATCGAGTCCATAGCCATAGAACGCGAGCGTACCGATCGGAAGCGACGTCAGCTTCACGTTCAGCAGATGGCTGTCGCTCGCCAGAGTTTCCGGCGGCAGGCCTGGGTCCGGCCCGAACACGCGGTTCACTTGATCGACGTAATCGTAGTTGATGACGGCGCCGGGCAGGGCCTTGGTCTCCAGGCGGAACGAATCAAAAGTCTGTTCGTTCTGGCGCCAGCCGACCGGACTGACGAAACGTTCGTTGTCGAATGCCACGCCCTGGCGTCCGACGCGCATCAGGGTTTCCTTCGCCCCCGCGTATTGCACCCAGGCCTGATTGAGATCCGTCCCCTGGGGATCGGCGACCACCGGATACTGGACGAGGCCATTGCGCGTGTCGTCGTAATGCGGATCGCCCAGCGCTTCGACATGATCGAACTCGGCGAGAGCGGAGAACCCGTTCACGGTGGCGGTCCCAAGTTTGAGCCGCAGGCGCAGCGTATTGGCCTCCGCCGTCGCCGCTTTGTCGTCCTGCTCGACAGTTTCGAACCGGTAGCGGAATTCCATCCCCGCCATGCCCCCGCGGACGAATTCATCGAGCCCTTCGCCGGAGGCGGGCGCCATGGCAATCGCGGCCAGAAGAACCAGCATGAACCGCTGCATTTCAAGCACCTTTTGGCCCGCATCCATGATCGGGCGGCGCCCCCGCCGCCGCCTTGATCTGCGTCAATCCGGTTGGCGCTCGTTAGAATGTCGGCCTGATGACCGTACACAAGCACCCGGTTCCCGAGGCGTTCGCGGCGAAGGCGGCGGTCAAATCCGCGGACTACTCGCTCATGTATCAGGAGTCGGTTCGCGACCCGGAAGCCTTCTGGGCGCGGATCGCGAAGCGGATCGACTGGTTCCGCTTCCCGACGCGCATCAAGGATGTCTCCTTCGACCCCGCGGACTTCCGTGTCAGCTGGTACGACGACGGCGAATTGAACGTCTCGGTCAATTGCCTGGATCGCCAGCTCGGAGAGCGCGGCGACAAGACGGCGCTCCTGTTCGAGGGCGATGATCCGTCGGTCTCGAGGGCGGTCACCTATCGCGAGCTCTACGAGCAGGTCTGCCGTTTCGGCAATGCGCTCCGCAAGCTCGGTGTGAAGAAGGGCGATCGCGTCACGATCTACATGCCGATGATTCCGGAAGCCGCGGTCGCGATGCTCGCCTGTGCGCGGATCGGCGCGGTGCACTCCGTCGTGTTCGGCGGATTTTCGCCCGATTCGCTCGCGGGCCGCATTGAGGATTGCGCCTCGACGATCGTGATCACGTCGGACGAGGGCGTCCGCGGCGGCAAGCGCATCCCGCTCAAGGCGAACGTGGACGAGGCGATCGCATCGCACAAGCTCCCGGTCAGGAGCGTCGTCGTCGTGAGGCGTGCAGGCCAGGGCGGCGACTGGGTTGCCGGGCGCGACCACCGATACGAAGAGCTCGTGGCCGCGGAGTCCGCCGCCTGCGAGCCCGAACGGATGAGTGCGGAGGACCCGCTATTCATTCTTTATACCTCCGGCTCGACCGGAAAGCCGAAGGGCGTGTTGCACACGAGCGGCGGCTATCTCGTTTTCGCCAATTTCACCTTTGCCGCGGTGTTCGACTACCGCGAGGAAGACGTCTTCTGGTGCACGGCCGACATCGGCTGGGTCACGGGTCACAGCTACATTGTCTATGGCCCGCTCAGCTGCGGCGCGACGAGCCTGATGTTCGAAGGCGTGCCGAACTATCCCGATACTTCGCGTTTCTGGCGCGTGGTGGACAAGCACAGGGTCACCATCTTCTACACGGCGCCGACCGCGATCCGCGCGCTGATGCGCGAGGGCGACGCGCCGGTCAAGGCCGCGTCGCGCGCGAGCCTCCGGCTTCTCGGCACGGTCGGCGAGCCGATCAATCCGGAGGCCTGGGAGTGGTATCACCGCGTCGTCGGCGACGGCCGCTGCCCGATCGTCGACACCTGGTGGCAGACCGAGACCGGCGGGATCCTGATCTCGCCCCTGCCCGGCGCGACGATGCTGAAAGCGGGCTCGGCCACCCTGCCGCTGCCCGGCGTGCGCCCGGCGCTCGTCGACAATGAAGGCCGCATCCTCGAAGGCGCGGCCGAGGGCAACCTCGTGTTGCTCGACAGCTGGCCGGGACAGATGCGCACCCTTTACGGCGACCACGAGCGTTTCATCAATACTTACTTCACGACCTTCCGCGGCAAGTACTTCACCGGCGACGGCGCGCGCCGCGACGAGGACGGCTACTGGTGGATCACGGGCCGCGTGGACGACGTGATGAACGTCTCGGGCCACCGCATCGGCACGGCCGAGGTCGAGAGCGCGCTCGTCGCGCACGCCAAGGTCGCCGAGGCGGCGGTGGTCGGCTGCCCGCACGAGGTCAAGGGCCAGGGCATCTACGCCTACGTCACGCTGAAAAGCGGAGAGACGCCGACGGAGGCGCTCCGCGCCGAGCTTGCGCAATGGGTGCGCAAGGAAATCGGCCCGATTGCGACGCCGGATTTCATCCAGTGGGCGCCGGGGCTGCCGAAAACACGCTCCGGGAAGATCATGCGAAGGATCCTCCGCAAGATCGCGGCCGAGGAGCACGAGCAGCTCGGCGACACCTCGACGCTTGCCGACCCCGCCGTCGTCGACGACCTGGTTGCGAATCGCCGCCAGGCCGGCAAGTGATGCGGCTCATCGTCGCCTGCCTCGCGATCTCATTCGCAACCGCTCTGCACGCCGCCGAGCGCCTGACCCTCGCGACCTGGAATCTTGAGTGGATGATGACGCCACAGACCTTCGATGCGCTCGCATCCGGCTGCATCGGCTCCGGAAGGCGAGCGGGCGGCAGCGAGCGCGCCATTCCCTGCAACCTCGTCCCGAAAGCGCGCTGGAACGAGGGCGATCTCAGGCGAATCCGCAATTTCGCGGCGACGCTGCCCGCGGACGTTATCGCACTCCAGGAGATCGACGGCCGGCAGGTCGCTACGTCGATCTTTCCCGATCGCGAGTTCTGCTTCACGAAACGCCGCCACGTCCAGAATGTCGGCTTCGCGATCCGGCGCGGAATCCCGTTTCGCTGCAATCGAGACTTCCGCGCCCTCGGCGGGCCTGCAAATGACGTGCGCTGGGGCGCAGACATGACGATTGATCCCGGCACGCCGCGGGAAGTACGGATCCTCGCGGTGCATCTCAAGGCCTCCTGCAACCGGGACCCGCTGAGCGACGGCAGGCCGGACTGCCGCATCCTGCAGCGGCAGGTGCCCGTTCTCGAGGACTGGATCGATCGGCGCGCCCGCACGGGCGACGCTTTCGCAGTGATCGGCGACTTCAATCGGCGCTTTGATCGGGAGCGGAAAGAACCGCGCGATGCGCAGGGCGCGATCGTCGCGATGTGGCCGGAGATCGACGACGGCGACCCCGAAGGCGCCGACCTCGTCAATCCCGGTCTCGAGCACGGCGCCGTCCGCTGCGGCAACGGCCATGGCGCCCGGATGCCGATCGATCACCTGGTCTTCGGCCGCCGCTTGGCCGAGAGACTGGTGGCGGGCTCGTACCGCGTCTGGGATTATCCCGATGGGAGGCGCTGGCCCGATCATTGCGTGATCTCGATCGAACTGGAGCGGGAGGACCGACATGGCGTATGACAACAACAACCTCTTCGCGCGCATCGTCCGCGGCGAGATCCCCTGCCACAAGGTTTACGAGGACGCCGAGACGCTCGCCTTCATGGACATCATGCCGCAGGCCGAAGGCCACACGCTCGTCGTTCCGAAGGCGGCGGCCGAAGACATCTTCACGACGCCACCGGATTCCGTCGCGGCCGCGATCCGCACGGCGCAGAAGGTCGCCCGCGGGATCAAAAAGGCGTTTTCGCCGCCCGGCGTGATGATCGCGCAACTGAACGGCCCCGCCGCGGGCCAGAGCGTGTTTCACCTGCACTTTCACGTGATTCCGCGCTATACCGGCAAGGATCTCGGAATACACGCCGCCGAACCGGTCGATTCCGCCGTGCTCGCCGCGCATGCCGCGCGCATCCGCGCGGCGCTGTGAGACGTTGACCATGGCTGCGAACGACAATGTCCAGTTCTACCAGCGGCTGCTCGCGGTCTCCGGGCTCGCGCTTGTCGCATTTCTCGTGTACCGGATCATCGAGCCCTTTCTGGCGCCGATCGCCTGGGCCTTGTTCATCGGTTTCCTGCTGCAGCCGGCTCAGGCGCGCCTCGCCGGCTGGATGCGCGGCCGCGCGTCCATCTCGGCATTCGCGTTGACGATTCTCGTCCTGCTCCTGTTCCTCGGCCCACTGACCGCTCTTGCGGTCGCGTTCGCAAGACAGGCCGGGGAGCTCGCAGGCAGGTTGCAGGCCTGGGTCGGGCAGCAGCAGGGGCACAGTTTTTCGGAGTTGACCGAACTCCCGATCGTCGGCGGCGTGCTGGAATGGCTGGACCAGAACCTCGAGATCAGCGCGACGCATGTGCAGGCCTGGCTTGTGGAAGGCAGCAGGCACCTGTTCGAGCAGCTCGGCGCTTTCGGCGGCACCGCGTTCCTCGGCGCCGTGGGCACGGTACTTTCTTTCACGGTGATGCTGTTCCTGCTCTTTTTCATCATTCGCGATGGGCGTCCCATCGCGCGCCTGGGGGCCGCGCTCGTCCCCCTCGCACCTGACCGGCGCGAGGAACTCGCCGAACGGCTCGCCTCGGTCACGCGCGCCGTGGTGCGCGGCACCGTGGTGACGGCCATTGTCCAGGGCTTTCTGCTTGGCATCGCCTTCGCGGTCGTCGGCCTGCCGGCACCGGTCGTTTTCGGCGTGATCGGTGCCGTGCTGTCGGTCGTGCCGTTCGGTGGGACGGCTCTCGTCTGGGTGCCGGCGGTCGTCATGCTCGTGGTTCAGGGCGCCTACGGGCGGGCAGGCGCCCTGCTGGTCTTCGGAATCATCGTGAGCAGCGTCGACAACTTCCTGAAGCCCATACTGATCTCGGGCCGCTCGCCGTTGCCGACCCTCGCCGTGTTCATCGGCGTGCTCGGAGGACTCGCGGCATTCGGTATGATCGGGCTCTTTCTCGGCCCGGTCGTTCTCGCGCTCGTACTCGCGCTCATCGAATTCGCCCGGCAAAAGAAACCTTAGGTGACCTAAAGGGGACGTTCACCTTTGCAGGTAGTCCTGC
>DASWIQ010000171.1:0-2159 GCA_036397615.1 Steroidobacteraceae bacterium | reverse complement strand
CTTGCAGGTTGTAACCACAGATCAGAAGGCATTTCGGATCTTCAAATCTCAAGCCTTTCTCCTGAAGCAGGTAGCTACGATTCCGGCTCGAAAAGGTCAGATATCCTTCCGCCTGATTCCACGCATCGTTGAATCCTGCGGCGAAGTCTCCGGTTGCCTTGAATAGCTGAAGGAATGGCTGCTTCAACTCGATGATGTCGTGGCACTCATCGTAGCAACGCACGGCCGTGAAATCGGGAATCGACGAATCGTCAAACGCGTGATGCCGAACCACTGCCGCATATGGTCGACCAAGCGTCCAAGGATGCTCCGCCAGCAGTTCCTGGTAACGGCTTTCCGACTCGCACCTCTCACCAAGCAGGCGCTCTAGCAGCCCGTTGAATAATCCCTGTGGATAAGTCCCTGAAACTTGCACCATCTTCGCGGGGCGCTAGGGTGGGGTCAACCCGATCACGGAGGACGCACGATGTCGATGGGCAGACGTAGACGAGAGCGGCAGGGCGTGATGTTCGTCGCGGCGACGCACTTGCCGCAGTCCGAGGGACACCCGTTCTATCAGGCGGTCAATCGCGTCCTGGATCAGACGGGGTTCGATGACCATGTCGAGTCGCTGTGCGCGCCGTTCTACTGCGACGACGCGCAGGCCGGTCGGCCGAGCATTCCGCCGGGGGTGTACTTCCGCATGCTGCGGGTCGGTTACTTCGAGGGGATCGACTCGGAGCGGGGGATCGCCTGGCGGGTGGCCGACTCGTTGTCGCTGCGCGCGTTCGTGGGCGCGGAGCTGGCCGAGTCGACGCCGGACCATTCCTCCTTGTCGCGCATCCGTCGGCGGCTGGACCCGTCGGTGTATGAGAAGGTGTTTCAGTTCGTGCTGGCGGCGCTGGGGCAGGCCGGACTGGTGAAGGGCAAGACCCTCGGCATCGACGCGACGACGCTGGAAGCCAACGCGGCGCTGCGCAGCATCGTGCGGCGCGACACGGGCGAGGGCTACCAGGACTATCTGAGGTGTCTGGCCGAAGCGGCGGGCATCGAGAACCCCGCGCGCGAAGACCTGGCCAGACTTGATAAAAAGCGGAAAAACAAAGGCAATAACGACGACTGGCAGAACCCGTACGATCCCGACGCGAAGATCACGAAGATGAAGGACGGCCGCACGCACCTGGCGCACAAAGCCGAGCACGCGGTGGACATGGAGAGCGGCGCGGTGGTGGGCGTGACGTTGCAGCCGGCGGATGAGGGCGACACGACGACGTGGCGGCAGACGGCCCAGGCCGCGCGCGCGAACCTGCACGAAGCGCGGCGGGACGCCGTGGCGGCCGAGCACATCCAGGGGTCCGTGGTGGAGGAAGTGGTCGCCGACAAGGGCTATCACAGCAACCAGGTGATGCTGGACTTGGACGAGATGGAGATCCGCGGATATGTATCCGAGCCCGACCGCGGCCGGCGCAACTGGCAGGACAAGCACGAGGCGCGCGACGCGGTGTACGCGAACCGAAGAAGAATCAAGGGCGAGCGTGGCAAACGGTTGCTGCGCCGGCGCGGCGAGTTGGTCGAGCGCAGCTTCGCGCACGCTTATGAAACCGGCAACATGCGGCGCACGCACCTGCGCGGCCACGAGAACATCTTGAAACGGCTGCTCATCCACGTGGCGGGGTTCAACCTCGGGCTGCTGATGCGCCGCGTGTTGGGCATGGGCACGCCGCGAAGCCTGCAAAGCGCCGCGGCCGCCCTGCGCCGGCTCTTGGGGCCCTTGTGGCGCTCGGTCGAAGCGTTTGACCGATCGCCGGAGCTTTCCCTCGCCTCGGGGTAGGCCATCGGGTCGGCCCCGACGACGCCCGCACCGACCCGCCGCCCGCCGCGACGGATTCAGCGGGACGGATAGTTCAACGGGCTGCTAATCCAGCGATTCCAACCACGGTAACCACGATGGCCCGCTTCTTCCACCCCCTCCTGATGATCCTCGCCAGCGCGACCCACCGCGAGCTCGTGGCCCAGATTCAGTACCTCAAGGCCGAGAATGAAATCCTGCGGTCGAAGCTGCCCACGCGGGTGGTCGTGACCGAGCGCGAGCGGCTGCGGCTGGTCAAGGTCGGCACCAGGGTGGGCGCGGCCATTAAGGAACTGATCTCCATCGTCACCCACCGCACCTTCCAGCGATG
>DASWIQ010000170.1:0-34024 GCA_036397615.1 Steroidobacteraceae bacterium | reverse complement strand
GGACTGCTGCGGCGCGACCCGAGCGTCGACGGCGTCAAGACCGGCATGACGGAGGCGGCCGGCTATTGCCTGGTGTCCTCCGCGAAGCGCGACGGAATGAGGCTGATCGCGGTCGTGACGGGCACGAAGAGCATGAAGGTGCGCGAGGACGCGAGCCTCGCGCTGCTGAACTACGGCTTCAATTTCTTCGAGACGCGGACGCTCACGAAGGCGCGCACCGAGCTCGCAGTGCACCGGGTCTACAAGGCCCGCGGCGGGCGGGCGGCAGTCGGCCTCGCGGAGGACTTGCTGGTCACGCTGCCGCGCGGCCAGGCGGATCGCGTCGAGCTCAAGATCGAGCTCGCTCCGCGCGTGTTCGCGCCGCTTTCGAAGTTCGACCGGGTCGGCGTCCTGCGCGCGGTGGTGGATGGCAAAGTCATCGCCGAGGCCCCCTTGCATCCGGTCGCCGACGTGCCCCGCGGAAACATTTTCCGCAGGATGTGGGACACGATCCTGTCCTGGTTCAACTGAGGTTCCTGACGTGCCGCTGCCGCTCGTCTGGCTCGATGGCCGCTTGCTGCCGCTCGCCGAGGCGCGCATTTCCCCGCTCGACCGCGGTTTCCTGTTCGGCGACGGGATCTACGAGGTGCTGCCGGTCTACGGCGGTCGCGCGTACCGCTTCGACGAGCATCTCGCGCGGCTCGACCGCAGCCTGAAGGAGATCCGCATGCCACCCGCGCTCGATCGCGCGGGCTGGCTCGCGGCCTTCGGCACGCTCGTGCACGGCAACGGCGGCGGCGACCTGCTCCTCTACGTGCAGATCACGCGCGGCGTCGAGCCCGAGCGCAATCACGTGCCCCAGGCCGGCACGCGTCCGACGGTGTTCGCCTGCGTGCAACCGCTGCCCGTCATCCCGGCAACGCTCATCGATAACGGCGCCAAGGCGGTCACCGCGGAGGACATGCGCTGGGCACGCTGCGACATCAAGTCGACATCGCTCCTCGGCAATGTCCTCCTGCGCTGGATGGCAGCGGATGCAGGCGCGGCGGAAACGATCCTGCTGCGCGACGGCAAACTCACGGAAGGCAGCACGAGCAGCGCCCACGTCGTGAAAAACGGCCGGATCGCGACACCGCCACAGACGCACGCGATCCTTCCGGGCACGACCCGGAGCGTACTCCTCGAGCTCGCGGAACGCGCCGGCATCGGCTCCGAGCGCCGCCCGGTCAGCGAGGCGGAACTGCGATCCGCGGACGAACTCATCATCGCCTCGGCCGGCGGCGGCATTCGCGCCGTCACGACACTCGACGGCCGGCCGGTCGCAACCGGCGTGCCGGGGCCGGTGTTCCGGAGCATCCACGCGGGCTTCAAGACGACACGCGAGGAATTCTCGACCATTCTGCCCGCATGAGCGCGCCGGACGAACTCTTCGATTTTCCCTGCGATTTTCCGATCAAGGTCATGGGCCGCGACTCGGAGTCGTTCCGGACCCTCACGCTCGCGATCGTCGAGCGTCATGCCGGGGCGCTCCCCGCCTCCCGGATCAGCGAACGCATGAGCAGGAAGGGGCGCTTCCTCGCGCTCACCTACACGATTCGCGCGGAAAACCGCGCGCAGCTCGACCGGATCTACCAGGACCTGACGGACAGCGGCGTCGTGCTCGTCGCGCTCTGACGCGGATCGGGCGGCGGCGCGTGCGCGCCCTCCCAGTGGCCGTCCCAGGAGAGCCCGAGCGCGTCGCAGGCGAGCGGCGCAAGCACGAGCATCGTGCCATCGACATCCGTCGTGCCGCCCTCGTCCGCAAGCTGGGTCATGGCGAGGTCGGCCATGCCGCAGGGATTGATGCGGCCGAACGGCTCGAGATTCATGGCCACGTTGAGAGCGAGCCCGTGATAGCTGCAGCCGCGACGGACGCGGAGCCCGATGCTTGCAAGCTTCCGACCGCCCACGTACACGCCCGGTGCGTCGCGCCGCCCCGAGGCTTCGATTCCGTAGCGGGCCGCAAGCGCGATCACGGAATTTTCAAGGGCGCGGACAAGCTCACGCACGCCGATGCCGCGGCGCTTGAGGTCGACTAGCGCGTACAGCACGAGCTGTCCGGGCCCGTGGTAGGTCACCTGTCCGCCGCGATCGATGCCGATGACAGGAATGTCGCCGGTGGCAAGCAGGTGCTCCGGCTTGCCGTTCAGGCCCTGGGTGAATACCGGCGCGTGCTCGACAAACCAGAGTTCGTCCGGCGTCGCCGGGTCGCGGGCATCCGTGAACGCCTGCATCGCATGCCAGGTCGGCGCATAGTCGACGCGGGGGAGCCGGCGCAGGATCACGTTCATGTCGCCGCGACCACCTCGCATTCGAGGTGCCGCTCCGCCGTCAGGGAATTCGAGATCGGACAGCCCTGCTCCGCTTTCTCCAGGAGCTTGCGCGCCCGCGCAGCGTCCGCGCCCGCCGGCACGACGAGCCGGACGCGGGTCTCGATGCGCGTGAACCGGCTGTTGCCTTCGATGCGTTCGAGGACTCCCTCGACGTCGGCCGCGAGCTCGCGCCACTCGAAACGCGACACTTTCGCGATGGCGCGGAATGTCAGCAGCATGCAGTCGCCCACCGCCGCGAGCAGCAGGGTCTCCGGCGACCAGTAGCCACCCGGACCGTCGAATTCCGGCGGCGGCAAGGATGCGATTTCGGGGAGGCCTTCGGCATTCAATTGCAGGGCACCTTCGGGCGACGCGCCGATTCTCACCCGGTAGCGATGCGGAAACGGGTGCATCAGGTTGCCGGGATGCCGCAATTGTCGCCGGCGAGCGCGCGCTCGGCGCGATAGCTCGAGCGCACCATCGGCCCGGAAACGCATTCGACGAATCCGCGCTCGAGCGCCGCCTCGCGGAGCGCGAGGAACTCTTCCGGCGTCACGAAGCGCTCGACCGGCAGATGATTGGCCGTCGGACGGAGGTATTGCCCCAGTGTCAGGATGTCGCAGCCGATCGCGCGCAGGTCGTCCATCGTCGCGAGCACTTCGTCGTTCGATTCGCCGAGTCCGAGCATCAGGCTCGTCTTCGTGAGCACCGGCGGACGATGGCGCTTCGCGTGCGCGAGCACATCGAGCGTCTGCCGATAGCCCGCGCGCGGATCGCGCACGGGATGGGTCAGGCGCTCGACCGTCTCGACATTCTGCGCGAATACTTCGATGCCCGAATCGACCACGGTCGCGACATCCGACCGCGCGCCCTGGAAGTCGGGCGTCAGCGCCTCGACGGCCGTTCCGGGATTCATGGCTTTGATCGCCCCCACGCAGGCGGCGAAGTGACGCGCGCCGCCGTCAGGCAGGTCGTCGCGGTCTACGGAGGTGAGAACGACATAGCCAAGATTCATCAACGCGACGGTTCGCGCAGCGTTCGCAGGTTCCTCCGCATCGAGCCAGCCGCGCGGATTGCCGGTATCGACGGCGCAGAAGCGGCAGGCGCGCGTGCAAACCGAGCCCATCAGCAGCAGGGTCGCGGTGCCCGCATTCCAGCACTCCCCGATGTTCGGGCAATGCGCTTCCTCGCAGACGGTGCTCAGTCGATGCTCGCGCACGGTTTTCCGGAGCGCTTCGTAGCGCGCTCCTGTCGCGAGCGGCGCGCGGAGCCACCTCGGTTTGGCGCCGGGCGTGAATGCCGCCGCCGACGCGCTCCGCTTGATGCCGTCGCGAATCGCGGTGAAACCCTGGGGCGTGACGAATTTTTCGCCGCTCCTCGCGGGCCGCCGCTCGACCTGGATTGGAATACCTTTCAGATCAGACACTTGTAAATCGCCCGGCCTCCGTAATCCGCCTATTTTAGCCGACTGGCGACGAGAGGACGGGATGCCTCGCCTTGCCGAGACGAAGTTCCGAATTGAGCGACGCAAGGCGCGCGGGCGTGCCAACATCGGTCCAGCCGCCGGCATGCCGCTGTCCGGTCAGGCGGCCGGATTCCATCGCGCGATCGAGCAAGGGCTTCAACGGAAAGCTGCCGTGCCCGCAACCTCCGAACAGGCGTGGATCGAGAACCGAGATGCCGGAGTAAGTGAGGCGCGCGGGCGTTGCGTGGAGGTGCCCGCCGGCATCGAGACTGAAATCGCCGCCGGGGTGATGCGCCGGGTTTTCGACCAGCACGAGATGTGCGAGCGAATCCTGCGGCGGCTTCAGCGTCCCGAGCCTGAAGTCCGACCAGACGTCGCCGTTGACGACGAGAAACGGCTCCGGGCCGAGGAGCGGCAGCGCCGCGAACAATCCGCCGCCGGTGCCGAGCGGAACGGGGCCCTCGTCGCTGTAACGGATCACAAGACCGTAGGCCTTGCCGTCACCGAGTGCTTCCCGGATCCGTTCGCCGAACCAGGACAGGTTGATGACGACGTCGTGGATTCCGTGTTTCGCAAGCGCGGCGAGGTGATATTCGATCAGGCGGTGGCCGCCGACCTCGAGCAAGGGCTTCGGCAGCTTCTCGGTCAGCGGGCGCATGCGTTCGCCGCGCCCCGCCGCCAGGATCATCGCCTTCAACGGGGATGGCCCGTGCGCCGCGAAACCGCCGCAAATGCCGGAACGACCTGCCTGCGCAGGAAGGCGTCGAATGCGGCAAGCGGCGGCAGCGCCGCCGTCGCTTCGAGCGTGTAATCGAGCACGCGCGGCAGGTCGGCTAGAAAGCCGGGCTTGCCGTCGCGGTGCCACAGCCGCGAAAAGATGCCGAGAACCTTCAGGTGCCGCTGGAGTCCCATGCGGTCGAACCACTCGAGGAATTGCTCGCGGTCCGCTCCGACGTCGAGTCCGGCGTCAATGGCCCGCGCCCGGTAGCGGTCGAGCCACGCAAGCAATCGTTTCCGCGGCCACACCACGTAGCAATCCTTGAGCAGCGACACGAGATCGTAGCTGACAGGTCCGCGCACGGCGTCCTGGAAATCGATGATGCCGGGATTGCCTTCCGGGCGGACGAGGAGATTGCGCGAATGGTAGTCGCGATGCACGAGAACGACAGGTTGCGCGAGGGCCTGGTCGCAGAGCCAGTCGAAGGCTTCCGCGATCGAATCGCGCTCGGCGCGGTCCGGCGCAAGCCCGAGGTGCCGCGAAGTGAACCATTCATTGAAGAGTGAAAGCTCGCGCAGCAGGAGCTCGCGGTCGTAGGGCGGGAGCTCCGCCGCGGATGCGGCATCGCCCGACTGCATTTGCACCAGGGCGTCGATTGCATCCGCATAGAGCGGTTCCGGATCCGCGCCGGTGCCGAGGGCCTCGAGGTAATGATGCCGGCCCAGGTCCCCGATCAGCACGAATCCCTGTTCGGCGTCGACGGCCAGCACCGGCGGCACTTGAACTCCGGTCGCCGCGAGGATGCGCGCGACGCGCAGCCACGCGTCAAGGCTTTCGCGTTCTGGCGGCGCATCCATCGCGATCTGCGTTCCGCCGCCGCGGTGCACGCGAAAATAGCGCCGGAAGCTCGCGTCGGCAGACGCGGGCGCGATGCGATCGACCGGCGGGCCCGGAAGGCCCGCGATCCATCGTTCGAGTCGTTGCAGCCGCGGATCGGCGATGTCGTTCGTTGTCATGCAGAGGCGACGGCCGGGGTGCCCGCATTATAGACTTCCCGACTCCAGTGCTTTCCCGACGCTTCATCGCATTGCTTGCCACGACCGTCGTGCTGCCGCCGGCCGGCGCCGACGAATGTGTCTGGCCGGTGTACGACGACCCACCCGCTGCCGCGGCCCCGGCTCCAGACGGCATCGCGGTCAAGCGTCCGGATGAGCTGCCGGTACAGGTCAAGAGCGGCAGCGCGGAGGTGACGCGCGAAGGCGACGCGAAGCTCACGGACGGCGTCACGATCGTCCGGGGCGAGCGCGAGCTTTCCGCGGAATCGGCGACTTACGATGCGTCGGAAAGGCGCTTCGAAGTCGAGGGCGACGTCGAATTCCGCTCGCCGAACCTGCGCCTCAAGGGCGGCACGGGCAAATGGGACGCGCGCGGCACGGGCGAGTTCACCGGCGCTGAATTCGAGCTGCCGCAGCGCCCGGCGCGGGGCTCCGCCGGCAAACTCCAGATGACGTCCGAGGGCGATCTGAAACTCCGCGAAGTGCGCTTCACGACCTGCCCGGCCGGCAACAAGGACTGGGAGATTCGCGCCTCGGCAATCGACATCGACCAGAAGTCGCAGCAAGGCAAGGGCCGCGACGTCCGCATCGACCTGAAAGGCGTCCCGATACTCTACACGCCGGTGATCTCGTTTCCGGTCGGCGATGCCCGCAAGTCCGGATTCCTGTTCCCGTCCTTCGGCAATTCGGACAAGAGCGGTTTCGAACTCGGCGTCCCCTACTACCTCAACCTCGCGCCGAACTACGACCTGACCTTGACGCCGTTCCTTCTCTCGAGGCGCGGACTCGGACTGGGCGTCGAGTATCGTTACCTCACCGAGCGCAGCCGCGGCAACTTCGACACGCGCTACCTCCCGGGCGACGATCTCGCGGGCAGCGACCGCCGCCTCAGCACGCTGCGGCACCGAACCGATCTCAGCGAGCGTCTCCGCATCGAGGCGGACCTCGCCGACGTGAGCGACAGCCGCTACTTCGAGGATTTCGGCTTCGGACCCGACGGCACGAGCATCACGTTCCTCGACCGCCACATCCAACTCGCGTGGCTCGGCGAGGGCTGGCGCCTCGACGGCCGCGTCCAGGATTTCCAGACGATCGACCTCACCGTCGATCCGCTCGAGCGCCCGTATTCGCGACTGCCGGAGATCGCTTTGACGGGACTCTGGCCCGTCGCTGGCGGATTCGAGGCGTCGCTCGATGCGGACACGACCTGGTTCGAGCGAGAGGCCGGCACGACGGGACTTCGCGCCGATGTGACGCCGCGCATCGCCTGGCCGGCGCGCGGACCCGGCTACCACTTCGAGCCGAGCGCCGCCTGGCGCGCGACCGCATACAAGCTGTCGGACCTTGCGCCCGGCGCGGACGACGCGCCGGACCGCTCGGCGCCGATCCTTTCGCTGGACTCCGGACTCGTGTTCGAGCGCGACGCGGGTACGCGCAATCAACTGATCCAGACGCTCGAACCGCGCATGCGCTACACGTATATCCCGTTCCGCGACCAGGCGGACCTGCCGATATTCGACACGGCGCTGCCCGACCTCAATCTCGTTCAGCTCTTCCGCAGCAACCGTTACGTCGGCGCGGATCGGCTCGGCGATGCGAACGAGCTGGCCGCCGGTTTGACGACGCGGCTCCTGGATGCGGACAGCGGACAGCAATACCTGACGGCGACGATCGGCCAGAGGTTTTATTTCGAGAGCCCGCGCGTCGTGCTGCCGGGCGAAGTGGCCGAGACGCGAAACGCGTCGAACCTCGTGGGCGAAGTCGAACTGACGGCATGGCGCAACTGGAGCGCGCGCGTCGCGATGGAGTACGACGCCGAAGGATCGAACACGCTTCGCGGCGAGGCAGGCGTCCAATACCGGCCGCGGCCGGATACCGTCGTCAACCTGGGTTATCGCTATCGCGAGGGGCTGCTCGAGCAATGGGACGCCGCGGTCGCCTGGCGGCTGTCGCCGTCCTGGCAGGTGTTCGCGCGCCAGGTCTATTCAACCAAGGAAAACAAGTCGATCGACCGCTTCGCGGGCTTCGAATATGGCGGCTGCTGCTGGCGCGTTCGCCTGATTGGACGCAACTATGTTTCGAATCGCACGGGCGAAAGCGACAATTCCGTGCTGCTGCAGGTGGAACTCACCGGACTTTCGTCGGTCGGAACCCGCAACGATACTTTCCTGGAACGCGGCATTCGGGGATACTCCCCCGCCTCCGCAGCCACCTTACCCTGACGCGGGCGAATCATGGACCGAATCCTGGCCGGTTTTCTCTGCATGGCACTGGCGTCCGGTGCGGCCCTCGCTCAGACGCGCGAACTGTCGTCGAGCGGCGTCGCGCTCGATCGTGTCGTGGCGGTCGTCAACGAGGGCATCATCCTGCAAAGCCAGCTCGACACGCAGATCCTGCAGATCACCGAGCGGCTTCGCGGCCAGGGCACCCAGCTCCCGGCGCCGGATGTGATCCGGCAGCAGGTGCTCGAACGACTGGTGTTGCAGGAAATCCAGGTGCAGCGCGCGACGCGCCTCGGCGTCCAGGTCCCGGACGAGATGCTGAACGAGGCGCTCCGCGACGTGGCAAAACGGAACAACATCGATTTCGAACAGATGCCTCTCGTGCTCGAGGCACAGGGAATCGATTACGCCACGTACCGCGATGAGATGCGGCGCGAGATCATGCTTTCGCAGCTGCGCCAGCGCGATGTCTTCCCTCGCATCTATGTGTCGCCGCGCGAGCTCGACCAGGCGCTCGAGCGCGAAACGGGCCAGGCCGGCGAGAACACGGAATACGACGTGTCCCACATCCTCCTGTCGCTGCCGGAATCCGCCGATTCGGAGCAGATGGCGAAAGTCGAGCAGCTCGCGCGGGACATTTACCGTCGCGCCCAGGGCGGCGAGGAGTTCGGCCAGCTCGCGCTCGCGTATTCGCAGGCACAGTCCGCGCTCGAGCGCGGCAAGCTCGGCTGGCGGCGGATGAACCAGTTGCCGCAGTTCATCGCGGAACTCGTGGGCAGCATGAAATCCGGGGACGTCAGCGAGCCTGTGCGCACGCCGACCGGATTCCACCTCGTGCGGCTCGACGAGACGCGCGGTGGCGAAAGCGGCCCGGTGCTGGTCGAGCAGATCCACTCCCGGCACATCCTGATGCGGCCGAACGAGGTGCAGGACGACGCGACCACACGCCAGCGGCTCGCGGCGCTCCGCGACCGAATTCTTGCCGGCGAGGATTTTGGCGCGCTCGCGAGCGTCACGTCGGAGGATCCGGGCTCGGCGAGCCGCGGCGGCGATCTCGGCTGGAATTCGCCGGGCGCTTTCGATCCCGAACTCGAGAATGTGCTCGCAGCGCTCCAGCAGGACGAGATCAGCGAGCCGTTCCGCAGCCAGTTCGGCTGGCACATCGTGCAGATGCTGGGCCGGCGCACCTATGACCAGAGCGACGAGTTGCGCCGACAGCGTGTGCTGACTGCATTGCGTGAGAGCAAGGTCGACGAGGAAACCGAGCTGTGGCTGCGACGACTCCGCGACGAGGCCTACGTCGAGATCAGGAATCCCTGAGCCCGAAGCGCCTCGCCGTCACGACAGGCGAGCCTGCCGGGATCGGACCCGATCTCGCGCTGGCCGCGGCCCTCTCCGACTGGCCGTGCGAGCTGGTCTTCGTCGGCGACCCGGATTTGCTCGCCGCGCGCGCGGCACTGCTCGGTCTCGGCCTCCGGCCGGGCGAGTGGAGGGAAGCTGCCGCGCCCGTCCCGCATCGCGCCGGCAGCCTGCCAGTGTTGCCCGCGAAGCTCGCGCAGGAGACGCGGCCGGGACGGCCTCATCCGGCGAATGCGCGGTACGTGCTCGCTACGATCGATGCCGCCGCCCGCGGCTGCATCGAGGGGCGATTTGCGGCCATGGTGACCGCGCCCGTGCAGAAATCCTCGATCAACGAGGCCGGCATCGAGTTCAAGGGCCACACGGAATATCTCGCCGCCCTCTGCGGCGGCGCCCATCCCGTGATGCTCCTCGTCGCGGGCCGTCTGCGGGTCGCGCTCGCGACCACGCACCTGCCGCTCGCGGACGTGCCACGGAACATCACGCGCGTATCGCTCGAAGAGACGATCACCGTCCTCGACCGGGGTCTTCGCAATGCGTTCCGCCTGCCGGCTCCACGCATCCTTGTCTGCGGCCTCAATCCACACGCGGGCGAAGGAGGTCATCTGGGACGGGAGGAAATCGAGGTCATCCGCCCGGTCATTGCGGCGCTGGCCGAACGCGGCCTCGCTATCAGCGGTCCGGTGCCCGCCGACACCGCGTTCACGCCGGCCATGCTCGAAGGCGCGGACGCCGTGCTCGCGATGTATCACGACCAGGGTTTGCCGGTGATCAAGCACGCGGGTTTCGGCCGCACGGTCAACGTCACGCTCGGCCTGCCGTTCCACCGCACGTCGGTGGATCACGGCACGGCGCTCGACCTTGCCGGAACCGGCCGCGCCGATCCCGGGAGCCTGTTCGAGGCGATCCATCTGGCACAACGCCTCGGATGATCCGCACGCGCAAGCGTTTCGGCCAGCATTTCCTGCATGACCCGGGCGTGCTCGCGCGCATCGTCGCGGCGATCGACCCGCAGCCGGGCGAACGCATCGTCGAAATCGGCCCTGGCCGCGGGGCCCTGACGCGGCCACTGCTCGAGCGCTGCCATCGCCTCGATGCGATCGAGATCGACCGTGACCTGATCCCGGTGCTCCGCGAGAGTTGCGCGGGGGCCGGGGAGCTCATCGTGCACGAGGGCGACGTGCTCGAAATGAATCTGGCGGAACTGCATGGCGGCGGACCGCTGCTGCGAATCTGCGGCAACCTGCCCTACAACATCTCGACGCCTCTCCTCTTCCACCTGCTCGAATCGAGCGCGGTCATTTCCGACATGCATTTCATGCTCCAGAAAGAGGTCGTCGACCGGATCGTCGCGCCGCCGGGCGGAAAGACCTACGGCCGGCTCACCGTGATGCTCGCGGCGGTCTGCCGGGCCGAGGCCCTGTTCCGCGTCGGGCGCGGCGCGTTCCAGCCGCCGCCTGCAGTCGATTCCGCGGTGATCAGGCTGGTTCCGCATGCTTGCGATCCCTTCCCGCTGCCGGACCGCGAGCGCTTCGCGCGCATCGTGGCCTCGGCCTTCTCGATGCGCCGCAAGACGCTCAGGAATTCGCTGCGCGGCCTGATCGGGCCCGTCCAGTTCGCCTCGGCCGGCATCGACGCCAATCGGCGCCCGGAAACGCTTTCCGCGGCCGAGTTCGCGAAACTGGCCGCTATAATGGCTGCACGATGAGCATCTACCGCAGAATCCTCCTCGTCGTGGATCTCGGCGAGCAGTCCGAGCAGATCGCAGCGCGTGCCCGCGACCTGGCCGCCCTGCACGGAGCAGAGCTGTCGGTCCTGCACGTCGTCGAATACGTCCCGGTCGAGCCCATGGGCGAGACCCTGCTCCCGGCCGTGCAGATCGAAGAGGAACTGGTGCAGCGGGCGAAGCAGCGTCTGGCGGAAATGGCCACGAAGCTCGGCATCGGCTCGGCGAAGCGCCAGGTGACCGCCGGCAACATCAAGGCGGAAATCGTGCGCGCAGCGCAGGATGAAAAGGCGGACCTCATCGTGCTCGGGTCCCGCGAGCGCCGCGGCCCGTCGATCCTCGTCAATTTCACCGAAGACACGGTGCTGCATGCCGCGCCCTGCGACGTGCTGGCCGTCCGGCTGCGCTAGGTGACCGGCATGGACGAGTCGAGCGACAATCTGATCACGGTCAACGTCGATACGCGCTATCTCGAGGACCAGTCGGATCCCGACGAACGCCGGTTCGTGTTCGCCTACACGATCACGATCCGCAATCGCGGAATGTTGCCGGCGAAGCTTCTGACCCGGCACTGGGTGATCACCGACGCCAACGGCAAGGTTCAGGAAGTGCGTGGTGAAGGCGTGGTCGGCGAGCAGCCGCACCTGATGCCGGGCCAGGGTTTCCGCTACACGAGCGGCGCGGTGCTCGAAACACCGGTCGGCTCGATGCAGGGCTCCTACCAGATGCTGGCCGACAATGGCGTGAAGTTCGATGCGCCGATCCCGGCATTCACGCTCGCGATACCCGGCACCATCCACTAGGACACATCGTTGGCCCATTACGCCGTGGGCGACCTGCAGGGCTGCCATGCGGAATTCATGGCCCTGCTCGAACGGCTCCGTTTCGATACCGCACGCGACCGCCTGTGGCTGACCGGAGACCTCGTCAATCGCGGGCCCGATTCGCTCGCGGTGCTCCGCGAAGTGCGCGCACTCGGGTCTTGCGTGACGGTCGTGCTCGGCAATCACGACCTGCACCTGCTCGCGATGGCCTGGGCGCCAAAGACGGTTCGCCGGCGCGAGCGCGAACTCGAAGCCGTGCTCGACGCGCCGGATGCCACCGAGCTCCTTGCCTGGCTCGCATCGCGCCCCTTGCTGCATCACGACCGGGCGCTCGGCTGGACGCTCATCCACGCCGGGCTGCCACCGCAATGGTCGCTCGCGCAGGCCGGGAAATGCGCGCGGGAGGTCGAGCAGGCGCTTCGCAGGGACCCGGCCGCCCTGTTGAACGCAATGTATGGCGATCAGCCAGACCGGTGGTCGCCCGCCCTCGAGGAGGATGAGCGGCTGCGCTTTTCGATCAACTGCCTGACACGGCTGCGCTTCGTCAATGGCGACGGACGGCTCCTGCTCGCGCTCAAGGGGCCGGTCGCGGACGCGCCCCGCGGCGCCATGCCGTGGTTCCGGCATCCCGCGCGCGCGACGAAGGACGACGCCTTCGTGTTCGGGCACTGGTCGGCGCTCGGTTATCTGTCGGAGCCCGGACTGCGTTGCCTCGATACGGGCTGCGTCTGGGGCGGCACGCTCTGCGCGCTCAGGCTGGATCGGGAAGAGGATCCGGTGATGCTGCCCTGCCGCGGCAGCCGTCGCGTCGCGAACTGATCAGTGGTTCTGGGCCTGCGCGGCATCGACCGACTGGATGCCCGTCAGCACTTCGAATCGCAGGTCGATGCGGTTGCCGACGAGCTGGTGCGGAATGCAATTGATGCCGCCTTCGACCGAGCGCGTGAGGAATTTCGGCATGACACGGTCGCGGAAGATCTCCACGAGCTCGCAGTCGCCCATTTCCAGCCCCTTCGGCGAATTGCGCTTGATGACGACAGGCTTCCAGACGCCGAGCACGGGCTCGCCGACGTCGCGGTCGCCCTGCTTCGGGATTGCCGGTGCATAGAAAGTGATCTTGAGACGCGGAAAATCGGCGACCTTCTGGTAGCCGAACTCGCAGCCGCGCTCGAGGATCTTGACGTCCTCGCGCACGCCGAGGTGCTTCAGGAGGAGCTTGACCTTGCTCTTCAAGCCGCTACAGGTGTAGCGGGTGGTGAACCCCATGTACTGGAAGTCCACTTGGTGCATGGTCCAGGCGGCGGCTTCCTCGGTCGGGAGGTTGTCATCCGCAATGGCCGGAGTCGCAGCCAGCAAGGCACACATCACGATTCCGGCGCGCGACGCCATTTCCCAGGCTCCATTCAACGGTTCCGTAGTTCAGACCGGAGGCGGCCTGTCGGGTTCCATCAGGTGACTATAATGACATCATGACGGTCATGCGATTCGAGGCCGGGGGCCGGCGGCTCCGGGCCGACTTTTCGAGGCCCCTTTCAATCGCAATTCCCCTGGATTTCACGGGTCCGCAGGCCTCCTGTTTCGACGCGCCGCCAGCGACTGCGCGACCGCTCCGCGCCGGCGACTTTGTGGGCGACATGCGCGCGGGCGGAAGCTGCAATTGCGAGATCCTGGCGCTTGCGCCGCATTGCAACGGCACGCATACGGAATGCGTCGGCCATGTCACGGATGAGCGCATCGCCGTCGCCGAGCGGATGCGCGGCGGCGTTTCGCTTGCGCTCCTGATTTCGATTGAGCCGGACGCCGCGGGCGACTCGACGGAAGACAGCGATCCGCCGCCTGCGGCGGGCGACCGCCTGGTCACGGCCGCGGCGCTCGCCGAGGCACTCGCCCGGCATCCGGGTCCGGCGCCCACCGCACTGGTCGTCAGGACGCTTCGAAACGGCGAAGGACCGCTGCTTTCGTATCGGGGACCATCGCCTGCGCCCTATCTTTCCCGCCAGGCCGCCGCCTGGCTCGTCGCGCGTGGTGTTGAGCACCTGGTGCTCGACCTGCCGTCGGCGGATCGCGCATCCGATGGCGGGCGGCTCACGGCGCATCGCATTTTCTTCGGGCTGCCGCCAGGCTCGAAACAGGCGCGCGAGTCAAAGCGGCCCCAGGCGAGCATCACGGAACTTGCCTGGATCGCGCCTGATATCACCGATGGTCTCTACCTGCTCGACCTGCAGATCCCCGCGTTTCTTTCCGATGCGGCGCCGAGCCGGCCGCTCCTGTACGCGGTGCAGGCCGAATGACTGCGGCCACTTCGCTCGAGGCCGCGCGCGCGCTCGATGCCGCCAATCCGGATGCATCGCGCCGCGAGGAGTTCCATTTCCCGCGGACCGCAGCCGGCGAGCCGGTCGTCTATCTCTGCGGTAATTCGCTCGGCCTGCAGCCGCGGCGTGCCGCCGACGACGTGCGTCGCTTCATGACCGAGTGGCAGGAGCTCGGCGTGCTCGGCTATCACGATGCGGGCGCCGACTGGCTGAACCTGCACGAACGGCTCGCGCCGACGGCCGCAGTGCTGGCGGGGGCGAGGATCCCCGAAGTGATCGTCATGAATTCGCTGACGATCAACCTGCATCTCCTGATGGCGAGCTTCTACCGGCCGACGCGCGAGCGGCACGTGATCCTGAGCGAGCAAGGGGCGTTTCCTTCGGATCGCTATGCCGTGGTGTCGCAACTCGGCTGGCACGGCCGCGACCCCGGGGCGTCGTTCGTCCAGGTGGCGCCGCGAGCCGGCGAGCATCTGTTGCGCCACGAGGACCTCATCGCCGGGATCGAACGCCAGGGTTCGCGGCTCGCGCTGGTGTTGCTGCCCGGCATCCAGTACCTGACGGGGCAATTGCTCGATCTGAAGGCCCTCGTCGAAGCGGCGCATCGCGTCGGCGCCGTCATCGGATTCGACCTGGCGCACGCGATCGGCAATGTGCCGCTCTCGCTGCACGACTGGAATGCCGATTTCGCGGTCTGGTGTTCGTACAAATACCTGAACGGCGGCCCGGGGGCGACGGCCGGCGCTTTCGTGCACGAGCGGCATTTCGGCACGAGGGCGCCGCGGCTTTCCGGATGGTGGGGCAATGACCTTGAAACGCGGTTTGAAATGGCGGCGGAGTTCCGGCCCTGTCAAGGCGCGGCCGGCTGGCAGGTCAGCAATCATCCTCTGCTCGGGATGGTGCCGCTGCAAGCGTCGTTCGCGCTGTTCGCCGCCGCGGGCCCCCCGGCGCTCCGGGCACGCTCGATCGCGCTGACCGCATGGCTCGAGCGCCTGCTCGAGGAACGGCTCGGCGATCGCATCGAGATCCTGACGCCGCGATCAGCCGCCGAGCGCGGCGCGCAGCTCTCGGTGCGCCTCTGTGGCTCGCGCGGCAAGGGGCGCGCCCTCTTCGACAGCCTGCTCGCCCGCGGCCTCACCTGTGACTGGCGCGAGCCCGACGTCATCCGGCTTGCGCCCGCGCCGCTCTACAACTCCTACGAGGATTGCTGGCGCGCCGTGACCCTGGTCGAGAGCGAGCTCAACGCCGCTCGAGCGTGACGAAGCTGAATGACCAGGCGTGCCGTTCGTCCGCGGCATGCTCCTCGCGAAATATCTCCCTCCACTGCCGCCGGTCGAATCCCGCGAGACGCGTATCGCCCTCGACCTCGGCGTGAACCTCTGTCAATTCGAGGCGCCGCACGAGCGGCCAGAAGGCCGAGAAGACTTCCGCGCCACCGATCACGAAGAGGCCCGATCCGCCGGCGGCCTCGATTGCCGCCGCGGGCGCAGCGACGACTTCGCAGCCTGACGCGCGCCATGCGGGATTCCGTGTGAGCACGAGATTTCGCCGGCCGGGGAGCGCTTGGCCGATCGATTCGAAGGTGCGACGGCCCATCAGGATCGCGTGACCCATCGTCAGCGACTTGAAGCGCCGCAGGTCGTCGGGCAGGTGCCAGGGCAGGCGATTGTCGCGCCCGATCACTCCGTTGTCGGCCATCGCGACGAGCGCGACCGGCGGATTCGTCATGTCTGCCGCTCAGACCGCGACGGGCGCGCGGATCGCGGCATGCGGCTCGTAGCCCTCGATCTGGAAGTCGCCGAATTCATATTCCGCCACGTCCGCCGGCCGCCGCAGCAGCGCGAGTGTCGGCGGCGGCTGCGGCTCGCGCGCGAGCTGGAGGTCCGCCTGCGGCAGGTGATTCAGGTACAGGTGGCAATCGCCGCCCGTCCAGACGAGATCGCCGACCGCAAGATCGGATTGCTGCGCCAGGATGTGGGTCAGGAGCGCATAGGACGCAATGTTGAACGGCACGCCGAGGAAGATGTCGGCGCTTCTCTGGTAGACCTGGCATGACAGGCGCTGGCCTGCGACGTAGAACTGGAAGAGCGCGTGACAGGGCGCCAGCGCCATCTCGTCGAGCTCTCCGACATTCCAGGCGCTGACGATGATACGGCGCGAGTCCGGCTCGTGACGGAGCTGATGAATCACGCGCGCGATCTGGTCGATGCGCCGCCCGTCTGCCGCCTGCCAGGCGCGCCATTGCCCGCCGTAGACCGGGCCGAGCTCGCCGTCCGCGTCCGCCCATTCGTTCCAGATCGTCACGCCCCGCTCCTGGAGCGAACGAATGTTCGTCTCGCCGCGCAGGAACCAGAGCAGTTCCTCGATCACGGACTTGAGGTGCACGCGCTTGGTCGTGACGAGCGGGAATCCCGTGCTCAGGTCGAAGCGGAGCTGATGGCCGAACACCGAGAGCGTCCCCGTGCCCGTGCGATCGGTCTTTCGGAGTCCCCGCTCCCGAACGTGCCGCATCAGGTCGAGATAAGCGCGCATGTCAGGCGTAGTTGCCGGAGGGCTCGCGGCGCGCGTACGCCCGGGCGAGCATCGCAATGCCGGCTGCGAGCACCGGCAAGGACAGGAGCTGCCCCATCGTCAGCCAGCCGAATGCGAGATAGCCGATGTGCTCGTCAGGTACGCGGACGAACTCCACGCCCATGCGGAATGCCGCGTAGAGCGTCAGGAACAAGCCCGCCGGCGCCAGGCGCGGGCGCGGCTTCGACATAAACCACCACAGGATGGCGAAGAGCAGCATTCCCTCGAGGGCGGCTTCGTACAGTTGCGAAGGATGCAGCACCTCGCCATTCACCAGCATGCCCCAGGGCAGTTCCGTCGGCTTGCCCCAGAGTTCGCCATTGATGAAGTTGCCGATGCGGCCCGCGAAGAGCCCGATCGCCGGCAAGGGCGCCATGAAGTCGAATACATCCGCGACGCGGCGGCCCCGGCGCCACGCGAAGAGCGCCACGGCGACCATGACGCCGATCAGGCCGCCGTGGAAGGACATACCGCCTTCCCAGACGCGCACGATCGCCAGCGGATCCGCCCGCAGGGCATCGAATCCGTACACGAGTATCCAGCCCAGCCGTCCGCCGGCGATGACGCCGACGGCGGCGAAGAAGATCACGTCGTCGACGTCGACCGGTTGCCAGGTCGAATGCGGTTTCGCCGCGCGCCGGCGCGCGAGCCACCAGCCCGCGATGAAGCCGACCACGTACATGAGACCGTACCAGTGCACCTTGACCGGGCCGATCGCGAGCGCGACCGGATCAATATCGGGATAGGTCAGCATGAGTCGGTCACGCGGAACAGGAAGGCGCGCAGATAACGGGTTTCGTCGATCGCGGGATGGACGGGATGATCCGGCGCCTGCGCGCCCACGACGATGAGCTGCGCGAATCGCCCGAGATGACGCGTGGCGCGCTGGACCGCGTCGGTCAGTTCGCCCGGTCCGAGGTGATAGGAGCAGGAACAGGACAACAACAGGCCGTCGCGGTCGAGGACCTGCATCGCGAGCTGGTTGATTCGGCGGTACGCGGCGAGTCCCTTGGGATGATCCTTTTTCCGTTTGATGAAGGCCGGCGGATCGACGACGACGACATCGAAGCGCCGGCGATCCCCAGCGAGCGCCTCGAGCGTGTCGAAGGCGTCTCCCTGGAGCAGTTCGACCTCGAGCCCGTTCGCGGCGGCCGTCGCCGCCGCGGCTTCAAGCGCGGCGGCCGAGGAATCGACGCAGGTGACGGCCGACGCGCCCGCGCGCCTGGCCTGCAGGCCGAAACTCCCGGCATAGCTGAAAACGTCCAGCACGCGCGCATTACGGACGTGGCGCATGAGCATCGCGCGATTGGCGGCCTGATCGAAGTACCAGCCGGTCTTCTGTCCCGTGGCGAGCGGCACCCGGTAGGTGACACCGCCTTCGGGCACCTCGACGAAATCCGGTACGTCACCGAACGCGGTTTCGACACGGCGCTCGAGTCCCTCGAGCTCGCGGATCGGCGAATCGTTCTTCCACAGGAGCGCCTTCGGCGCCACGACCTTGATGAGCGCTTCCTGGATGTCCGCCTTCATGGCGTCCATGCCGGCAGTCCCGATCTGTGCGACGAGCACGTCGGCGTAGCGATCCACGACGAGTCCGGGCAGCAGGTCGGCCTCCCCGAAGACGAGGCGGTAGAACGGCACGTGATAGAGGCGATGCCTGAGCGCGAGCGCGACCTTGAGGCGGTGCACCAGGAGCGACTTGCCCGGCGGATAATCCGGATCGCGCCCCAGCAGGCGCGCGCTGATCAGCGTGCGCGGATTGACGTAGGCATAACCGAGAAAGCGGCGGCTGCTCGAGAGCACCTGCACGTGCGCGCCTGGCTGGAAGGCCGTCAATGGCGTGGCGCCGACATTGACCTCGTTCGAGAAGATCCACAGGTGCCCGGCCTGGAGCCTGCGCTCTTCCTGAGGTTTCAGCACCAGCGGCGGCAATGCGCCACCGGCGACTGCGGCGGTTTCGGAGAGGCTCGGCATGCACGGGAACGGAGCGGCTATAGTGGCCGCAATTCTACCCGACCGCGGCGGCGCCGCC
The DNA here is from genome assembly GCA_036397615.1 of Steroidobacteraceae bacterium. Lineage (GTDB taxonomy): Bacteria > Pseudomonadota > Gammaproteobacteria > Steroidobacterales > Steroidobacteraceae > SCUD01. Next base: position 15,410 of record DASWIQ010000170.1, on the reverse strand, counting down.
ATGCATGCCGAGCCATCCCGAGGACCGCCGAACCGGCTCGCGAAGGAAACGAGCCCCTACCTCCTGCAACACGCGGCGAATCCGGTCGACTGGTATCCGTGGGGAGCGGCGGCGATTGCAAGGGCGAAGGAGTTGGACAGGCCGATCCTGCTGTCGATCGGCTACTCCGCCTGTCACTGGTGCCACGTCATGGCGCACGAATCCTTCGAGGACGAAGCGACGGCCGCCGTCATGAACCGGCTCTTCGTCAACGTGAAGGTGGATCGTGAGGAGCGACCGGATCTCGACAAGGTGTATCAGTTCGCGCATCAGCTCCTGACGCAGCGCGGCGGCGGCTGGCCGCTCACGATGTTCCTCGCGCCCGACGACCTCACGCCGTTCTTCGGCGGCACCTATTTTCCGAAGCAGGCGCGCTATGGCATGCCGGCATTCCCTGATCTACTCGAGCGGGTCGCGGGCTTCTATCGCGACGAACGCGCGACCGTGCGGTCGCAGAATGCGGCGCTGCGCGGCGTGTTCGAGGATCTCGAGCCGCCCGCCGCCGGGCCGGCCCTCGCGATCACGCGCGAGCCGATCGACCGGGCGCGCCGCGGTCTCGAGGCCGCATTCGACGAGCGCCATGGCGGTTTCGGTCCTGCGCCCAAATTCCCGCAGGCCGCGAGCATCGAATTGTTGCTTCGCGACCCCGGGTCGCTCCACATGGCGACATACACGCTCAGGCGCATGGCGGAAGGCGGAATCTTCGATCAGCTGGGCGGAGGCTTCTGCCGGTATTCCGTCGATCCGTACTGGATGATTCCGCACTTCGAGAAGATGCTTTACGACAACGGCCCCCTGCTCGCCCTTTGCGCGCAGGCGGCTGTCGCGACCGGCGATGTGGTCTTGCGCCAAGCCGCCCTCGCGACGGCGTCCTGGGCCTTGCGCGAAATGCGCTCTCCCGAGGGCGGGTTCCGTTCGGCCCTCGACGCGGATTCCGAGGGACAGGAGGGCCGTTTCTACGTCTGGCGGCGCGACGAAGTCGAAGCGCTCGTCTCACCCGATGAATTTCGCGTGCTCGCGCGCCGTTACGGACTCGATCGTGAGCCGAACTTCGAGGGGGTCTGGCATCTGCACTGTTTTGCGGAGGTCGCGCCCGTGGACCGGGCGCTGCTGGAATCCGGTCGCGCGAAACTGTTCGCGGCGCGCGAACGCCGGATACGCCCGGGACTCGACGACAAGGTCCTGACCGCCTGGAACGGCCTCATGATCCGCGGCCTCGCGATCAGCGGACGCATGCTCGCGGAGCCCCCACATATCGATGGGGCGACGCGGGCCGTCGACTTTCTCCGGCAGAATTGCTGGCGGGAGGGACGGCTATTCGCGGCCTGGAAGGACGGTGCCGCGCGATTTCCCGCCTACCTCGACGATCACGCCTTCCTGCTCGATGCCTTGCTCGAGCTTCTGCAGGCGCGGTTCCGCGCGGATGACCTCCGCTTCGCCTGCGAACTCGCCGATGCCCTGCTCGAAAAGTTCGCTGATCGCGCGAACGGCGGCTTCTGGTTCACCGCGGAAGGCGAGGATCCGCCGCTGCATCGGCCGAAGAGCTTCGCGGACGATGCGATGCCTGCGGGGAACGGCATTGCAGCGCAGACGCTTGCGCGACTCGGCTGGCTGATCGGCGAACCGCGCTATCTCGATGCCGCCGAATCGACCGTGCGCGGGGGCTTTCCTTCGCTCGCGCGATCGCCCCAGGCGCATGCCGCGATGCTGACGGCGCTCGAGGAGTACCTGGATCCGGTCGAGATCGTGGTGATTCGCGGGCCGGCTGCGCAAGCGGCGGCATGGTCGGCAACGCTTGCGCAGAGTTACGCGCCGCGGCGAATGGCGCTGGCGATATCTTCCGACGCTGCGGGACTTCCGGACGCGCTCGCGAGCAAGCGCGCACGGGAAGAGACGGTCGCTTATGTGTGCCGCGGCCCCCAGTGCTCGGAGCCGGTCACGAGACTCGAGGAACTGCTGTCCTAGGGTCGCACTGCCTTGTACTTGGCGAGACCCGGCTCCTGGCTCGTGTAACGAGGCAAGTCGTCCCCGACTTCGATCCAGTCGGCATGCTGATCGTAGAAGACGTGGCACTGCGGCCCGCGATCGATTGAACCCTGAATCGCCGGCCGCGCGACGTGGATTTCGCCGGGGCAGATCGTCGACGCGAAGAAGAGCGTGGTGCCGCAATTGCCGCAGAACCCGCGCCGGCTCTGCTGCGAGGACCGATACCACTTCGGCTCCTCCGAATCGGGCAGAAAGCGGAATCGCGATTCGGCGCACCCGACCCAGCTCACGAATGCGGCCCCGTGCGCGTCGCGGCAATAACGGCAATGGCAGTGAGCGAAGAAGAGCGTCGGCGGCGTGATCGCGAACCGGACCGCGCCGCAGAGACAACGCCCCTCATAATCGCTCATTGCAGGATCCTTGCGAGGAAAGCGATCCACATGCCGAATAACAGGAGCGTGCTCGCGGCGTAAGCCAGGAACCGGTGCGTCACGCGGTTGTAGGTCACGTGGATCACGCTGTGAAGCGCGCGAAGTCCCACGTACACCCATGCGGCGGCAATCAGTCCCGGCGTCGAGCCTCCGTTCAGCGCCATCGCGACGCAGAGCAGATAGAAAAGCACCGGCACTTCGAACAGGTTGCGGAAGTTGTCGGCGGCTTGTGTCTTCTCGAGCTTGCCCGCGGCGGCCCGCGCAGTCGAAAGCGCCTGCGGATCGATGCGCTTCGCGCGCATTTCCCCGAGTCGATCCGCGTAGAGCCTGAACCAGACGAACGCGGTCACGCCCACCAATGCCGCGCAGGGCAGCCAGATCGGATCGGCCAAGCGCAATGTTCCCGGCATGCGGCGTAACATAGCATTCGATGGAAGCGGAACACGAATCGCGACGGCTGCCGGATTTCGGCGACGTGCAGGCCGCGGCCGGAAGACTTGAAGGCGTCGCGCGGCGCACGCCACTGCTCGCCGAAACGCCTCTCGACGAGCTGACGGGCGGCCGGGTGTTGCTGAAGCTCGAATCGCTGCAGCGCACCGGTTCCTTCAAGATCCGCGGCGCGTACAACCGTCTCGTCCAGCTCGACGACGCGGAGCGCCGGAACGGCGTCGTCGCATTCTCATCCGGCAATCACGCCCAGGGCGTTGCCGCCGCCGCGAAGATGCTCGGCATCCGGGCGACCATCGTGATGCCGTCCGATGCCCCCCGCGCCAAGCTCGAGAACACGCGCGCGCTCGGCGCGCAAGTCGTGCTGTACGACCGCGTTCGGGAAAGCCGGGAGCAGATCGCTGCGAAGCTCGCGGCGGACCAGGGCGCGACGCTCGTGCCGGCGTACGACGATCCGCACGTCATCGCAGGCCAGGGAACGACGGGACTCGAGTTGATGCAGCAGGCCGGCGAACTCGGCCTGAAGCCAGATCAGGTCCTCGTTCCCTGCAGCGGCGGCGGCCTCGTCAGCGGATCGGCCCTTGCGATTCGCGCGCTCTCGGCGACGGCGGCCGTGTATGGCGTCGAGCCCGAGGCGTTCGACGACACGCGCCGCTCGCTCGCCGCCGGACGGCTCCTCACGAACCCGCCCGACGCCCGCTCGATCTGCGACGCGTTGCAATCGTCGCCGCCGGGAAAGCTGACCTTCGCGCTCAATCGCGTTTTGCTGGCCGGCATCCTCACGGTCAGCGATGCCGAGGTCGAAACCGCGATGGCCCATGCATTCCGGCACTTGCGGCTCGTCATCGAGCCGGGAGGCGCCGTCGCGCTCGCCGCTGCACTCGCCGGCAGGCTGCCGCTGCGCGACCGCACCACGGCGATCGTCGTCAGCGGCGGGAACGTCGACGTCGAGCGGTTCGTCGCCGCGTTAACACGGTAGCGTTTCACCCAGTCGACGATCGTCGCGGCTCACGGTCCGATCTCCGACGCGAGCTGGTCGATGAATGCGCGTATGAACGCCGTGCGTCGCTCGGCTTCCCGGCGTCCGGCCGCCGTCTGCATCGTGCCCGCGAGCTTCAGGAGCTTCGAGTAGAAGTGATCGACCGAGGCGCCGCCGTCGTCCGGTGCGCGCGCGGAGCAGAAAGGGTCTTCCGACGCGTAGAGCGGCCGGCCGAGAGCGCTGCCTACGGCGATACAACGCGCGACACCGATGGCTCCGAGCGCATCGAGCCGGTCCGCATCCTGAATGACCTTCGCCTCGATCGTCCGCGGCAGGATGCCAGCGGAATAGCCGTGCGCTTCGATCGCATGCCGGATGTCGGGCAGGAATCGTTCCGGATAGCCTGCGTGCCGGAGAAATTCCGCGGCATGCTCCGCCGCAAGCCGGGAGGCCCGCGCGCGGTCAGGTGAATCCTTGGCGACGTGCACGCAATCGTGCAGCCAGGCGGCCGGCAGCACGACCTCCGCCCGCGCGCCCTCCTCCGCCGCAAGCCGGAGCGCCGTCGCCACCACCCGTTCCAGATGGACGAGACCGTGACCGGGATCGGCGCCCGGCTGGCTCGCGAATTGCCTTAAGCGCGGCTCCCAGTCGCGGCGGAGCGTGTCGGCCGCGTCGACGGCATTCGCGCTCAATGCCGCATTCCCTTGCGGCCGCGCGCCGCTGTGCGACGGCGAGCCGGACGCTTCGTGCGCGCGGCGAGCGCGACGTTCATGGACTCGCGCGCCCAGGCGGCGAGTTCCTCGGAATCTTCCAGCACCTCGGCAGGCACCTGCCAATAAGCCATCGACTTTTCCGGTCGATCGGGAAACGGGCAGAAGGGGCTGGAGCCCGCTTGCTCGTAGCGCGCGCGATTCGAATGGTCGGTCTTGAAGTACAGTGTGTCGTCGTCGATCAACGCGAAGAACAGGCCGTCGAGATAGAGCCCGATGCCGCCGAACATGGGCCGGGCGGCTACCCGGCCCGACGGCGCGAGCTGCTCGATCACGAAATCCCTGAATGCGTCGCTGACGGGCATCGGCACAGTGTAATGCAGCCCGTCATGCGCGCGTCTTCAGGCCCGAGCTTTCGCGGCCCCCAGGACCCCATGAATCCGGTCCCGCAGTTCCCAGTGCCGTTCCACCTCGAAGTCGGGCGCCGCGCTCCAGTCGTACGTCCACGGATGCGCCGCGACGAACTCCGGCGGTTCATGCGCGTAGCGCGGGATCACGTGCGCATGCAGCGCAGGATCCTGGTTGCCGAAGATCGCGTAGTTGATTCGCACCGCATGGGTGACGGAGAGCACCGCGTCGCCGAGCGCCGCCATGTCCGCGAGAAACGCGGCGCGCTCCGCGCCGTTCAACGAATTCAGCGTCGGCACGACGGGATCCGGCAACAACAGGCAGTAGCCGGGCAGCACCTGCTTCTCGCCGAGAACGGCCCAGCCTGAACTGAGGCGCGCGACGAAAGTCGGGTCGCTGCCCGCCCGCAGCGCATCGACGCGGCGATGAATGGACGTGCTCACTACCAGTTCCGCACACGCCCGACGTCGAGGTGCACGAAATCCGAGCCCGGATAATAGCCCACGCCGCCCGCCCGCCTCGCGAGCGCGAGATCCCGAAGCTCCGCGAGCGGCAATCCCGCAAGCCGGATGTCGATCGCCTTTCCTTCCATGTGCAGGCTGCGGGACGAAACGCCGTCACTCGTCGTCACGAGCATCGAGTTGGTCGCAGGCGTGCGATAGCCCGAGATGATCTGGTAGCGCGGCTCGACACCTGCCGCCGCCGCAAGCTCGTGCAGCAGGTCGAACAGCCGCGCGTCGATCGGCAGCACGCTCCCCGCCCGATGATCACGGAATATCCAGTCGAGACGGCCGAGTTCGGCGGGCTGCGGCTGTCCGTTCACCCGGTAGATCGTATCCAGCACGTCTCCCGTGTGCGTGTTCTGCAGCAGGAGCCGGCGCTCGTCGGTCCCCGCCGACCACGCGGGCAGCGAAACGGCGCAGGCGCAGCAACCGGCCAGGAACTCCTGCAGGAATATCCTGCGCGATCTACTGTTCGACATTGACCGCGATCACCTTGGCCTGCGGGAAGAAATTGAAATCGGTCGCGCAGGACACCGTGTACGCGCCGATCTGTCGCGCGATGAGCAGCTCGCCGATCTCGAGCTCCGGCATGGGCATGTCCTCGGCGATGACATCGAGGCTGTCGCAGGTCGGTCCCGAGATCACACAGGGGTGGCGCGGCCGGTCACCGCCGCGGACAGCGTCTACGGGAAAACGCATCTTGTCGTACTGCTGGCCGCTGAATGTGCCATAGATGCCGTCGTCGAGGTAATACCACCAGCGGCCTTCGCGCCGGGCGCGCCCCATCACCGTGGACAGGCTGATGCCCGCCGGACCGCATATGAACCGGCCCGGCTCTGCGATGACACGAACGCCTTGCGGCAGGCGGCCTAGCGCCGATCGTATCGGCGCGCAGAAGCCATCGATCGCCGGAACCGGCGCAAGATAGTCGATTGCGAATCCGCCACCGATGTCCAGCTCTTCGAGCGGAGGCAGACCGCGCTTGCTGGCGTCCGCGATGATGCCACCGCAGGTATCTATCGCCTCGACATACTTATCCGGGCTCCCGACCTGCGAGCCGACATGAAAGGAAAGACCCGTGATGCGAAGTCCGCCCCTGGTCGCGTGCTCGACCAGCCCGATCGCCGCGTCTGCATCGCAACCGAACTTGCGCGAGAGGTCGATGACCGCCTGCGGGTTCCTGAACGAAACCCGAAGCAGCAGCCGCGCGCGATCGCGGTATTTCGCGAACTTCGCAAGTTCGTCCGGATTGTCGACGACGAAGGTGGTGACACCGTAATCGAGCGCATGGCGTATGTCCGGATCGCGCTTGATCGGATGGGTGTGAATGCAGCGTTGCGCTGGGATGCCGGCCATTCGCACGAGATCGACCTCGCCGTTGGTCGCGAGATCGAACCAGGAGCCCTCGCGGGCAAGCACCTGAACCACGGTCGTGTCCGGCAAGGGCTTCAGGGCGTAGTGCAGATCCACGCCCGGCAGGGCAGCCGCAAGCGCGTGGTATTGCCGGCGTATCACGCCGCAGTCGATCACGAACAAGGGCGAGCCGAAGCGCGCGACGAGCGCCTCGAGCGATTCGGCGGTGCAGGGTGTTCCGAGCCGCAGGTCAGTTTCCAATCCGGTTCTCCATCATTCGAGCAGGGGATCGACGAGCGTCAGCAGGCGATCGAGCGCTCCGCGGTTCGCATCGAGCACCGCTTTGCCGGCCGCGCCCATCACGTTGCGGAGCTCCCCGGTTGCGAGAAGCCCCGAGACAGCGTGCGCGAGCTGCTCCGTATCCCTGACGATGAATGCGGCGCGCGCTTCCATCAGCAGCTGGACGATCTCTTCGCTGTTGAAATTGTGGGGACCCGTCAATACCGGGCGCCCGACCGACGCGGGTTCGAGGAGGTTGTGTCCCCCGATCGGAATCAGGCTGCCCGCCACGAAGGCGACGTCGGAGGCCGCATAGAACATCATCAGTTCGCCCATCGTGTCGCCGAGCAGCACGCTCGTCCTCGGCGAAATCGCCGCGCGGGATGAACGATTGGCCGAGCGGTCATTGCGCTTGGCAAGCAGATCGCGCACCGAATCGAACCGCTGCGGATGGCGCGGCACGAGCACGAGCAGCGCATCGGGAAACCGATCCAGCACGATGCGATGCGCGTCGAGGACGATCGCCTCCTCGCCCTCGTGGGTGCTGCCCGCCACCCAGATCGGCCGGCCGGGAGCATTCTGCTCGCGCCAGTCGAGCCCCTGCGCTTCGATGCCGGGCGGCGGCTGGAAGTCGAACTTGATATTGCCGGTGACGTGCGTGCGCTCGGGCGTCGCTCCGATCGACTTGAATCGTTCCGCGTCCGTCTCGCTCTGGGCCGCGATGACGATGCCGTGGGACAGAGTCTTGCGAAAGAGCGGCACGAGACGCCGGTACTTGCCGACCGAGCGTGGCGACACGCGGGCGCTTGCAAGCACGAGCGGTATGCCGCGCCGACCGCATTCGGCGTACAGATTCGGCCACAATTCGGTCTCGAGAATCATCGCGAGCCGCGGCTGCACGCGGTCGAAGAAGCGTTTGACCGAGCCCGGCAGGTCTAGCGGCACGTAGCGAAGCTCAACCAGGTCGCCGAACAGCAAACGGGCGCGCGCGGCGCCGGTCGGCGTGACCGTCGTCAACACGAGCTTGTAACGCGGGTGTCTCCTCCTGATCTGCGCGACGAGCGGCTGAGCCGCCTGCACCTCACCGACCGACACCGCGTGAATCCAGATCGTCGGGCCGGCAATCGGCGGACCGAAACCGAAGCGTTCACCGACGCGCTCGCGATAACTCGGATCTCGCAGGCCGCGCCAGAGCTGGACCAGTACCGCGAACGGCGCCGCGAGATAGATCAGCACGTTATAGAGATAGCCCATGGCCGGTCAGGTGTCGTGGGCCCGGCGAAGGAGCGCGAATCCGCTCTGCCAGTCGCCCGAGCCGTCGCTGACCTTCGCGAGACTGCGTGCCAGCCTGTTCAGCGTGCTCTCCCGCCAGGAGCCAGGCTCGCGCAGGCGGCCGCGATCGAAATCCAGCACCCAGACCTCGCCGTTCATGCCCAGCATGATGTTGTTCGCGTTGAGATCCACGTGCTGCACGCCCGCGTCGTGAAAACGCCGCAGGCACCGGCCGATCGCCGCCCAGCGTGAATCGTCCATGTGCCCGGCCGCGAGCGTTTCCGAGAGCGGGCGGGCTCCGGGCAGTCGCTCCGTGATGAGTGCCGCGGAATACGTCAGGAGCGCGCGGTCGTAGCAGGCTGCGATCGGCACCGGCACCGGAAGCTCGCGTTGCCTGAGCGCCGCAAGCAGCCGGAGCTCGCGGAACGAGCGTGTCCGCTCCTCGCCCGTGAACAGATAGCGGTCGCGGGCAAAATGCGCCGCCATCCCGCCGCGCATGTAGCGGCGCATGACCCAGCGCTTGCCGTCGTCTTCGATGAAATCGATCGAGCCGCGCCCGCCCGATTGCTCGGTCAGGGCGCCCCGCGCGCTCCAGTGTTCACGTTTGAACAGCTGCGCGCCCGGACTGGCGACAAGTTCGGCATCAAACAGGATTGCGCCGCGGTCGATTGCGAGCCGCTGGAACATCGGCGGTCAGCGGGACAGCACGTACTCGGAGCTGCAATACGGGCATTTTGCGAAACCCGTCGCCTCGATCGGCAGATATACCCGGGGATGGCTGTTCCAGAGTGACATCGCGGGCATCGGGCAGGAAAGCGGGAGGTCGGCCACCGTCACTTCATAACGGTCGCGCGCGTTCGGAAGCTGCAGTTCGCTCTGACGGGGCACGCGGCGATTATACCGGCGCCGGGTCCGCGCCCGCGACCATCACCCGGTCCCAGATGGCCGACACCTGCGCCCGCACCGCCGCATACGCCCCTGCTTCCGCGATCGCCGGCCGCTGTTCCAGCGAAAGGTGATGCGCGGCCTGCCTGTAGGCCCGGTAGGCGTCGACCAGCCGGTCGATTACCCGGTGATCCACGAGCGCGGCCGAGCCGACCGACTCGAGATGCCGGATCGTGTCGGCGAACTCGGCGAGCGGCGGATGCCTGTGCACGTCGCGGAGCACCCAGTACTGGGCGAGAAACTCGATGTCCGCGATGCCGCCGCGATCCTGCTTGAGATCGAAGTATCCCTCGCGCGTCGGGCCGTGGCCCGCGCGCATGCGCTCCCTCATCGCGACGATGTCGTCGCGAAGCGTTTCCCGCTTCACGGCCTCCATCAGCACCGCGCGCCGGATGCGTGCGAATTCAGCGCCCAGCCGCGTATCGCCCGCGACCCAGCGCGAATGCAGCAGCGCCTGATGCTCCCAGGTCCAGGCTTCGCGGCGCTGGTAGGCCTCGAATGCCCCGATCTGCGTGAAGGCCAGTCCGCCCTTGCCCGATGGACGCAGCCGCACATCCACCTCGTACAGGCGGCCGGCCGCGGTGTGGACGGTCAAGAGGTGAACCAGCCGCTGCGCGAGCCGCAGGAAAAAAACCTCGTTCTCGACCGCCTTCGGTCCAGCCGTGGATTGCCGTTCGCCCGCGGAGTCGTGCAGGAACACGAGATCGAGATCCGATCCGTAGCCGAGCTCCATGCCGCCGAGCTTGCCGTAGCCCGCGATCGCCACCCGGGCCGTGCGCAAGCGGCCGTCCACCTCGCAGCGCGGCTCGCCGTAGAGCGCGGCCGTGTGCTGCCACGCGAGCGCAAGCGCTTTCTCGAGGATCAACTCTGCCACGTCGGTGAGCCGATCGCTGACCTGCATCAAGGGCAGCCGGCCGGTGAGGTCGAGCATTGCGACGCGAAACGTCGCGGCCCGCCGGAAATGCCGGAGCGCGTCTACGCGCTGCTCGTCGTCGGAGCCTGCGTGCTCCAGGCGTGCGGCGAGTTCCTGTTCGAATTGCGCGCGATCCGGCAGCGTTTCGAACACGCGCGAGTCGAGGAGTTCGTCGAGCAGGAGTGGATGCGCGGCGACCTGGCGGGCAAGGTAGTCGCCGAGGCTGCAGATCTGCACCAGACGCCCGAGCGCCTGCGCATTCTCGTTGAGGAGCGCGAGATACGCGGTGCGCCCGCCGATCGCCTCGACGATGTTCAGGAGCCGAGTCAGGACCGTCTGGCCGCCGGTCCGCTCGCCGCTGCCGGCGCGGGCGATCTCGGTCAGCATGCGCGGCAAAAGCGTTGCAAGCCGCCGACGCCCGTGATCGTCGAGGCGCCCGAAATACGCGGACTGACGCAATTCGAGCAGCACGCGGGCAGCGGCTCCGGCGTCCGCGAAGCCGAACTGCGTCATGTGGGCGGCGATCCGCTCGAGCGTCGGCTCCGAGGCCCAAAGGGATTCGAGCAGCGCCGCCGGAGGCGGTCCGCCCGCGCTTCCGCGGCCCAGGACGACATTCGCGAAATGCGCTGTGATTGAAGCGCGCCGCGCTTCGAGCCTCGCCCTGAATTCCTCCCAGTCCGGGCAATCCATCGCAGTCGCCAGCCGTTGGCGCCCGTATGCGTCGGCGGGCAGCGCATGTGTCTGTGCGTCTTCGACCATCTGGAGCCGGTTCTCGACCCGACGCAGGAAATCGTAGGCTTCGCGCAACTCGGCGACGGTCGCCGCGGGCAGAAGCTTGGCGCCGGCCAGCCGTGGCAACGCCGCCTGGAGCGATGCCGTCTGAAGTCCGGGCTCTGCGCCGCCGCGGATCAGCTGCTGTGCCTGCACGATGAATTCGATCTCGCGGATGCCGCCCGGCCCCAGCTTGATGTTGTCCTGCAACTCGCGCCGCGCCACTTCGCGCGCGATCATCGCTTTCATCTCCCGCAGGCTTTCGTACACGCCGAAGTCGAGATAGCGGCGATACACAAAGGGGCGCACGACCTCGTCATAAAGCCCGCGATACCTCGCCGCGCCCGTGACGGCGCGCGCCTTGACCCAGGCGTAGCGCTCCCAGTCGCGGCCGTGCTGCTGGAGGTAATCCTCGAACGCCCCGAAGTTCATGACGAGCGGCCCGGGCTCGCCGAGCGGCCTCAGGCGCATGTCCACGCGGAAGACGAATCCCTCGGCCGTTCGCTGGTCGAGCAGGCGGATCAGCGCCTGTCCCAGCCGCGTGAAGTACTCTTCATTCGAGATGGATCGCGGCCCGTCGGTCTCGCCGCCCTCGGGAAAAAGGAAGATGAGATCGATATCGGAAGAAAAATTCAGCTCGCCGCCGCCGAGCTTTCCCATTCCGATGACGAGAAGCTCCTGCGCCTCTCCCCTGGGCGACCGGGGCGTTCCATGGCGTGCGCCGAGCGAGCGCGACGCGAATGCAAGGCCTGCCACGATCGCGGCATCGGCAAGCGCGGACAGCTCGGCGAGCGTTTCCGCCAGCGCCGCGCCGCCCGCGAGGTCGCGCCAGGCGATGCGTACGAGCTCGCGCCGGCGCAGGCGCCGCAGCGCGTCCATGAACGCGGCTTCGTCGCCGCCGTCGGTCAGGAGCGCATCGGCAAGGCCCGCGACCTCCCCGGCCGCGCGCGGTCGATCGAGATCACCTGCGCTTGCGAGCGCCTCGATCAGCGCGGGCTCCCGGATGGCGGAATCGGCGACGAACTCGCTCGCCCAGAACACACATTCGGCCTGTGCAGCGATCGCCGGCGGAAGCTTCGATGGGTCTCCGCCCGCGTCGCGCCATCGGGCCAGTAGTTCGCCCGCGCGCTGTCGGAGCGCACTCATGACGCGTGCCGTTTCTCGAGTTCCCTGAGGCGCGGCCGGGCGAAGAGTTCGATGGCGCGCTGAAGTTCACTCGACGACGACGCCCGCTTGACGGCGCTGTCGGCTTCGAAACTCGAATCCTTGCCGAGCGGCGCCTTCGAGTTTCTGCCGGCTGCATCGGTCATCCGTTTCCGCACCTCGCCGTCGATCGATAGCGAATACTGCGGCGCGACTATCTCCCAGACCGCTGCGGGCAAGGATTCATACGGGACCAGCCGGCCGCGTCGCGGATCAAGACGCGCGGCGGCTTCGCACAACGCGCCGTACAACCGGGCGACGTATTCCTCGCGCGATTTCGATGCGCCATCGGGGTCCACGAACCGCGAGAATTCCTCGAGCCATCCGGGCGGCTGTTTCAGGAGCGAGACGCCGACTTCGACCGGATCCCGGATGCTCAGGATCCACGGCGATAGCGGAAACGCTTCGGCAACGATGTCGCAGAAGAGCGTGTTCCAGCTCGTGAGCTTCAGCACATAGCGTTTTCCCGCGTGGCGGGCGAATGCGATGCTGAGCGACCGGAGCGCCGCGACCAGTTCGCTTCGCGCCCACTTGTGCGGAGGCAGCAGGATCTCGTTGACGGGCAGGGGCTCCGAATAGACGACGAGCCCGCCGTGCTGTTTCAGCAACTGCGAGATCAGCGTCGATCCGCAGCGTGCGACGTGGAAGATGATCCCGGCCGGCGCGCAGCCCTCTGCGCCCTTGCCGAGGTCTTCGCGGGCGACCTGCACGATCGATTCGCGCCCGCCGATCCGCGCGATCGTCTCCTGCATGAAGGCGTCCTGGAGTTCTGCCGGTTCGATCTCGCGAAGCGAGAAATAAAGGCCGGCCGGGTGAAGGGCTGCGCGCGACGGCAGCCAGTCCCCTTGCGTCTCATGCATCCCGGCAGCGTTCCTCGACAGGAACGGATTGTCAATGCTAACGTCCCCGCGCCATGCAATTCGCCGAGTTCATAGCGCCCTTCGATGCAGGCACGTTCCGCTCGCAGTATTTCGGCCAGCGGCCGCTCCACGTCCAGGCAATGGGCGGCGGCCGACGGAGCCTGCTCCCCTGGGCGAGATTCAACGAAGTGCTCGCGGTCACGCCCTACTGGAACGAAGACACGCTGAAGGTATACTTCAAGAGCCGCGCGGCGCTTCGCGAAAACTACTGCGACACCGCCGATATCCGCGCCGGGACGAGCGCGCCGGCCAATCCCGCCAAGGTGAAGGCCCTGCTGGGACTCGGCGCAAGCCTCATCGCGAACCACCTGCACCGCGTCTGCCCCGAAGTGGCCGAGGTCGCTTCCATGCTCGAGCGAGAATTCGCCGCGCGCGCGTTCGCGAACGTCTACTGTTCCTTCAAGGACGTGCAGGCCTTCCAGACGCACTACGACCTGCATGACGTGTTCGCCGTTCAGGCCGAAGGCGAGAAGACCTGGCGCATCTATGAGTCGCGCGCCGACGCGCCGGTCGCTCCCTTGCCGCCCGGCGACGAAATCGAGAAGTGGCTGACCGAATCGCGCGGGCGGCTGCTCTTCGAGGCGCACATGAAGCCCGGCGACATCCTCTATCTGCCGCGCGGCCAGTACCATGACGCGCTGACCGGAGCTCAGGCCTCGCTCCACGTGACCTTTGGCGTGGCACCGGCGACCGGTCTCGCCGTATTCAAGCTCCTGGAGACTGCGTTGACGAAGGAGAGCGAGTTTCGCGCCTATCTGCCGGATGCCCGCTCCGAACCCGCGCTTCGCGAACGGCTTGCGAAGCTCGGTGACCGGATCCGGGCTGTGATGACCTCGCCCGCCTTCGCGATCGACGTGCTCAATCACCAGCGAGACCTCGCGCGCATGAGCCCCGATTACGATTTGCCGGCGCAACGGAAGCCCGCCTGGTATTCCGTTGCGCGTCGCGCGCAGGTCGTCCGCCGCGACCAGGGCTTCGCTGTCGTATTCGACGGCGGCGAGATTCGCGTCGGCGCGACCTACCCGACCGTCGAGTGGATCCTGAAGCAGCGCATGTTTTCGGTCGAGGACGCGCTCGCGCGGCAGTCGGGCATCGATCGCAAGGTGCTCCAGGAAGACCTCGAGCGGCTTACGAACGCCGGCGTCATCGTCGAAACCGAGATGCGCTAGAAGAAAAAAGGCCCGGGAGTCGCCTCCCGGGCCCTTGTCGTTCGGACGTGATGCCTTGCGGCGTTACATGTCCATGCCGCCCATGCCGCCCATGCCGCCGCCCGGCGACGCATGGTCGTGCTCTTCCTTCGGAGCCTCGGCAACCATCACTTCGGTGGTCAGCAGGAGGCCGGCGACCGACGCCGCATTCTGGAGCGCCAGGCGCGTGACCTTGGTCGGATCCAGGATACCCATCTCGATCATGTCGCCGTACTCGCCGGTCGCGGCGTTATAGCCGAAGCTGCCCTTGCCCTCGCGGACCTTGGCGAGCACAACCGAGCCGTCTTCACCGGCGTTCTGCACGATCTGGCGCAGCGGCTCCTCGATGGAGCGCGTCAGGATGCGGATGCCGACGTTCTGGTCTTCGTTGATGCCGGTGAGCTTGTCGAGCGACTTCTGCACGCGAATAAACGCGACGCCGCCGCCCGGCACCACGCCCTCCTCGACCGCCGCGCGCGTGGCATGCAGCGCGTCCTCGAGACGGGCTTTCTTTTCCTTCATCTCGATCTCGGTCGCTGCGCCGACTTTGATCACGGCGACGCCGCCCGAAAGCTTGGCAACGCGCTCCTGCAGCTTTTCCTTGTCGTAGTCGGAGGTGGCCTCCTCGATCTGGCGGCGGATCTGCTCGATCCGGCCCTTGATCTCCGAGGGCTTGCCGGCACCGTCGATGATCGTCGTGTTTTCCTTGTCGGCGATGATCTTCTTGGCCTTGCCGAGATCGTTGAGCGTCGCTTTTTCGAGCGACAGGCCGACTTCTTCGGCAATCACGGTGCCGCCGGTCAGGATCGCGATGTCCTTCAACATTTCCTTGCGGCGGTCGCCGAAGCCCGGCGCCTTGACGGCGCAGACCTTGACAATGCCGCGGATCGTGTTGACCACCAGTGTCGCGAGCGCCTCGCCCTCGACATCTTCGGCAATGACCAGGAGCGGCTTGCCCGCTTTAGCAATACTCTCGAGCAGCGGCAGCATCTCGCGGATGTTTGAGACTTTCTTGTCGTACAACAGGACATACGGGCTCTCGAGCTCGCTGGTCTGGTTCTGCG
>DASWIQ010000169.1:0-14728 GCA_036397615.1 Steroidobacteraceae bacterium | reverse complement strand
AAACGGCGGCCACTGTCTCGGTGATTACGGCAGACGAAATCTCGGACTCGGTTTCATTCGATTTTCGCGACGCGTTGCGATTCGAGCCGGGTATTTCGTTCACGCGCGATCCCCATCGATTCGGCACCGGCGGCCCGACAGTGCGCGGCCTCGGCGGCAACCGCGTACTTTTGGAAACGGACGGCGTCTCCACTGCCAAATCCTTTACCGTTGGCAGTTTCTCGAATACGGGCCGGCAACTCGCCGACCTTGCGATCGTTGATCGCATCGAGGTGTTACGGGGCCCCGCTTCGGCGCTCTACGGAAGCGATGCAATCGCGGGTGTGATAGCGACAACGACCCTCGATCCGTCCGATCTCCTCGGCACGGACGGCGATCGGGCGATTCAGGCCCGCGCCGGCTACTCCTCCGATGACAATTCGATTCTTGCGGCCTTCACGGCCGCGGCGCGCACGGGGCCGCTCGAATCGCTGCTCGCGTACGCCCATCGCGACGGACACGAGTTAGAGCACGCCAGCGAATCGTCACCTCCCAACCCGAGGAGCTACGAATCCGACGCGGTGCTCGCGCGCGCGGTGTACGCCGGATTCGGCCCGCCATTGCGGCTCACCGTCGAAAGCAACAGACAGCAGGACCGCGTCGAGGTCGACTCGCTGGAACTGTCCGGCGGCCGATTCGCAAACACCATCCTGATGCAAGGGGACGACGGCTTCGACAGCCTGCGCATCCTGCTGGATCAGGAGTTCGACGACCCGGCGCGCTCCGGCGCAGGCGTGTGGCGCGCCTACTGGCAGGAAACGGAAATTCGTCAGCTCACTTACGAGGAGCGACGCGCGGTGCCGCCGTCGACGCCACCACTCGCGATCGACAGGGAGTTTCATTACCGCGAGCGTGTGGCGGGCGCGGAACTCGTCTATTCGCGTGATCTTGAAGCCGGTGGCGGACCGCACCGGCTCACGGCGGGACTCGAGTTCGGGGAGACGCGCGTAGTGGAACGACGCGACGGCTTGCAGACCGATCTCAATACCGGCGCTTCGACCAGCACGATCCTTGGCGAATCGTTGCCGGTGCGCGATTTCCCGATCTCGGAGATCCGGGAAGCCGGTTTGTACATCCAGGACGAATGGCGGCCCGCAAGCGGGCGCTGGCTGCTGATTCCTGCCCTGCGCGCCGACTGGTACCACCTGACGCCGGCCGTGGATGAAATGTATGCGTCCGACAACCCGAATGCGCCGCCGGTCGATGTCGACGAAACCTCGGTCTCGCCGAAGCTCGGCGTCAACTGGGAGTTTCGCGAGGATGCCGCGATGTATTTGCAGTATTCCCACGGATTCCGGTCGCCGCCGTTCGACGATGTCAATATCGGGCTCGATTTGCCGCAGTTCAACGTGCGCGCCATTCCGAATCCGGAACTCGAACCGGAACGCAGCGACAGCGTGGAGGTCGGCTTGCGATTCTCCGGCGCCGGGATCGCCGGCTCGCTCAGCACGTATGGCAGCCGCTACCACGATTTCATCGAGTCGCGCGTAAACATCGGCGTGGACCCCGCAACCGGCGCGACATTGTTCCAGTCGCAGAACATCGCGGGCGCGGAAATCTACGGAGCCGAGGCGGCGCTCGAATTCTCATTGGGCGAGTGGCGCAACGAACTCGCGAATTGGACCAGCCGCCTCGCGTTGACCTGGACGGAAGGCGAGGACACGGTGCGGGACCGGCCGCTCAACAGCATCGACCCGCCGCGTGCCCTGGTCGGACTGGCTTACGAGACACCATCCGGAAAGCTGGGCATCGGGTTCGATGTCACGCTCGTTGCGGCCAAGCACGACGTGGACGAATCGACGGCAATCCTGTTCAAGCCCGACGGCTATGTGGTCGCCGATTTGAGGCTCAATTGGCGTCCCGGCGAGCGGATCAGCCTTGATTTCGGCCTGTTCAACCTGACCGACGACACCCATTACGAATGGGCGGCGGTCCGGGGCCGCAGCCCGACCGATCCGCTGCTGCCTCTTTACCAGGAGCCCGGCAGGCACTTCGCCGTGACGGTCACAGCGATCTTCGACTGAGCGCGCTCAGTAGATGTCGTGGGTCGTGTTGTAGACGTTGAACTTGCCGGTCGGCGTCACGAGGCGCGGATCCTTGATGACAGCCTTCAGCTTGCGCGTCTTGTCGTCCACGATCACGAGCGCGGATTTCTGGTTCATGCCGTTCCAGACCGAAAACCAGACCTCGTCGCCCGCCTTGTTGAACTCGGGCTGCACGACGCGCTTGGGGCCCTCGCCCACGTCCGCCCAATCCGCAATCGGAAGCACCTCGAATCCCGCTTCGGGCTTGCGGATGTCAAAGACCGCCACGCTCTGGCTGATCTTCGGGTCCGGATTGAGCGGCGTATCCACGTACAGGTTGCTGGAGTGCGGATGCGTCTTGACGAACAGCGAGCCGCCACCCTGCCCCTTCAGCACACGCACGACCTTCCAGGCATGTTCCGCGTGCTTGTCGGGATCGGTGCCGAGAAACGTGATCTTCTCGTTGCCGAGTGCGCTCGTGATCCAGACCGGCCCGTACTGCGGGTCCTCCACGTTCGCGCCGCGTCCAGGGTGCGGGATCTTGTCCACGTCCACGAGCGCCGTGAGGCGCCGCTCCCGCGAATCCACGACCGCGATCTTGTCGGACTGGTTTGCCGCCGTCAGGAAGTAGCGCAGCGTGCGGTCCCAGCCGCCGTCATGCAGGAAGCGCGCGGCGCCGATCTGCGTGACCTGCAGGTTATCGACGTCGCTGTAGTTGACCAGCAGGATCTGGCCGGTTTCCTTGACATTGACGATCCACTCAGGGTGCTCGTGCGAAGCGACGATTGCGGCTACCCGGGGCTCCGGGTGGTATTCCTGCGTATCGACGGTCATGCCGCGCGTCGAGTAGATCTTGAGCGGCTCGAGCGTCTCGCCGTTCATCACCGTGAACTGCGGCGGCCAGTAGGTGCCGCCGATCGCCAGCTTGTCCTCGAATCCCTTGTACTTGGAGGTCTCGACCGAGCGAGCCTCGAGGCCGAGCTTGATTTCGGCGACGATTCCCGGCTTCTCCATCCACAGGTCGATAAGGTCCACCTTGGCGTCGCGGCCGACGGTGTAGACGTAGCGGCCGGAATGCGACATGCGCGAGATGTGGACCGCATAGCCGGTGCGAAGAATGTTGATGATTGACTTGGTATCGCCGTCGACCAGCGCCACCTCGCCTGAATCGCGCAGCGTCACCGCGAAGATGTTCTCGATGTCGTAGTCATTCATCTTGCGCGTCGGGCGGTCCGCGGACGGCACGACCAGCTTCCAGCTTTCGCGCATCTCCTTCAGGCCATACTCCGGCGGCGTCGGCGGCACGTGTTGCACGTAGCGCGCCATGATGTCCACATCCTCGGCCGACAGCTCTCCCGACGTGCCCCAGTTCGGCATGCCCGCGGGCGAACCGTAGTTGATGAACACCTTCAGGTAATCCGTCCCCTTTGGCTGGGTGATTTCGGGCGTCAGCGGCTTGCCGGTGGCGCCCTTGCGAAGCACGCCGTGGCAACCGGCGCAGCGTTGAAAGTAAATCTGCTTGGCGCGGTCAAATTCGGGCCGCGACATCGGGGGCGCGCCCGGCGAAACCACCATTTCGATTTCCTTGGCCGACTCGCCAACGGCGGACGGAGCACCCTGGTATTTCAGTTCGGCGACGGAAGTATCCGGATGTTCCGTCGGCGATGCGGCGGTCTGCCTGGGTTTCGGGCCCGCTCGCACGGCCGCGACCTCGGCGGCAGAGACCACGCCATAGGCGTTTCCCCAGGAGTTCATCGCATACGTCAGCGCATTCGCGATTTCCGCATCCGACAACTGGGTCATCGGCGGCATCACGGAGTTGAATGTCACGCCATTCACGACGACCGGACCTGTCAGGCCGCGCAAAACGTTGCCGATGGCCCGCTGCTTGTTCGCTTTCAGGTAATCGGAACCGGCGAGCGGCGGAAACGCGCCGGGCAGTCCTTTTCCGTCCGGCTGGTGGCAGGCCATGCAGGCCGCCTGAAAGGAATTCTTGCCGGCCTGCATCTGCGCCGGAGCGGGCTTCCCGGCCGCGGCTTCGGCCCGATGCACGGCGAGCGGATCGGCGGCTTCAGCACCTGCAACCGCGGCGGCCAGCACGCCGGCGGCGATCCAGCGAAATACCATGGCCAGGTTGGCAGAAAGCATGACCCGTCTCCCATCGACCATCGCGGTCCAGCGTAAGGAATCGCCAAGCGCAGTCAAATTTTAAGCCGGCGGATTCCCACCGGCTTTGATCTGGATCAAGACGGTTCGGCCGTGCTCAGGCCGGGAAAAACTCGATGGGCTTGGTGGTCGTCATCGCCTCGACGTCCTTGTCCTCGAAGCGGAACATTCGGATGCGGGCGATCAGCTTGCGCTCGAGTTCGGCATCGTTGAGTTCGGTCGAGACGATGCGGCAATCGGTGATTTCCCCGGAAGGCGCGATCGTCAGCTGCACGACGACTTTGCCCTGGAGTTCCGGTTGCTCGCGAAGCGCCCGGCTGTAGAGCGAGTAGATCGCCGACTTGTTGCGGTCGAACACGATCTCGATTTCCTCGCGGCTGCGCGAGGCCCGGCCGCCGGATCCGCTGCGGCTCGCCTGCGACTGATCCGTGCCGATCTTGTCCGCGAACGAGGGCACGGCCGTGCCGGTCGCGTGACCCTTCAGGTTCCCGGGACCGCTGCCGAAGCCCGATGACAGTCGGCCGGTATTGATGCCGCCGCTGCCCACGCCGGTGCCGGCGGTGATGAGCGAGCGCTCGGCGCGGCTCTCGCCCTCGACTCTTCCGATCATCGGCGCGGAGCTCATCTGGGTCGGCTCCAGCGCCTGCCGCAGGTCTTCGAGCTGGTCCTTCATCGCGAGCAGGCCCGATTTTTCCGCCTTCTTCCGCGCTTCGGCCTTGCGGTCGACTGGCTTGGGCTCGGGCTTCGGAACCGGCTGCGGCTTGGCCTCCGGCTTGGGCTCCGGCTTCTTCACTTCCGGCGGCGGCGGCGGTGGCGGCGGCGGTTCGAGCACGAGCTTTACGACCTCCTCCGGAACGGCCGCGGGCGGAGGACGCTCCGGCACGGGCAGCAGGGGCACGAGAATTCCGAGTGTGGCGAACACGAGCAGTGCGATGCGCGCGGTCTTGCGCAGGCGTTGCTGTTCGTCCTCGTCAGGCGTCCACGGAAGGTCGAAGATCCGATAGTTGGCTGCGAGTGCCGTCATGGGACCGTCTCAGGCCGCGCCCGGGCCGCGATACTCGCGTTCCCGTTCGAGCACCGCGAGCGACACCTTGCCGTACTCGGCGGCAGTGCAGGTGGAGAGGATCGTCTTCAGGAAGCTGTACGGGAGGTCCTTGTCGGCGAGCACGGTCACTTCATGCGAACTGGGATCGTCGCGGTCCTTGAGCAGGCGCTTCCCCGCCTCGGCGCGGAGCACCTTGCGCAAGGGCTCGATCACCGCGTCCTGCCTAATCCGGAGGTCGGCGACATTCGCAAGCGCCGTCCCATTGACGAAAATCGTCTCCTTCGTGATCAGCACGGTCACCGTCTCGCGCGGCTTGGTTTCGGACGCCGACAGCGGAATCTGGATGCTCTTCGTGTTCGGCAGGATCTCGTAGTCCGCCGCGTGAACGAGCAGATAAACGACGAGAATCGTCAGCATGTCGATCATCGGGATCAGCGCCGACATGCCGTGCAGCCCGCCGCGACGGCCGGGCTTGCGATGGCGCTTCAGACGCGAGGCAATCATCGCGATGCAACCCGCGCCATCGGCGCATCGCCCACCGAGATCTGCGGGAACAGTTCCCCGCGCACCGGCTGATCCTCGAGCACCGTGTCGAACGATTTCATCGTATCCATCGTCTGCACCATGGTGTCGTAGGGAATGTCCGCCTCGAGGAGCACGGTCGCGTCCTTCTTCCCGGGGAAGCGGATCTTCACGCGCCGCAGGTAGTTCGAAAGTCCGGTGTAATCGGGGCCATCGGCAGTATCCGGCAACGACTTGAGCAGACCGGTGTTGCGATCCGCGACTTCGATGATCCCCTGCCGCACGATCACCTCGAGCTCGAGAACCGCCGGCAGCTCGGGCGGCGGCCCGTCCGAAAGCGGCAGATTGAGCTCGAGGATGTTCATCTTCGAGAACACGGCGGTGAAGATCAGGAAGAAAATCAGGATGATCATCACGTCCAGCATCGGGACGATGTTGATGTCATTCCTGCCGCGCATGCGCGCGTGGCTGCGCGCCTGCCGCCGCGCAATGCGCGAACCGCTCATGCCCTGGCGCCCCTCACGCCCGCTTCCATGGCGCGAGCCGGGCTGCGGGCCGCTTCCTGCTGCGACTCGGGATCCATCTTCTTCTCGTTCAGAGCATTCAGGAACTTGACGGACGCGACTTCCAGGCTGTCCACGATTTCGGTCGTCTTCGTCTCGAGGTACAGGTGCGCGAGCAGGAGCGTGATCGCCGTGATGAGGCCGAGCGCGGTGTTGTTCATCGCGACCGAGATCGAGGCCGCGAGCAGGCTCGCCTTCTCGGCGGGATTCGCCTGGGCAACCGCCGCGAAGGCGTTGATCAGGCCGATCACGGTCCCGAACAGGCCCATGAGCATCGCGATGTTCGCGAGCGACGAGAGATAATGCGTGCGCTTTTCGAGGCGCGGAATGACCTCGACGAGACTTTCCTCCATCGCCTTCTCGATGTCGTCGCGGCGGCGCGCGGTCTGGATGCGCGTGATGCCGTAACGCATGATGTGGGCGAGCGCCGTTTCCGAATTGGAGACGGCCTGCAGGGCCTCGCGGAACCGGCCCGCTTCGAGCAGGGGCTGGATCTGCGTCCACATCTTTCGGTTGCCGGCGCCGACGCGCACGACGAACCCGAATCGCTCGAGCGCGATCACGAGCCCGACGACCCAGATGAGGGCGATCGGATAGAGGAAGAACCCTCCATCGCGGAAGAAGTTGAGAATGATGTCCAGGGCGTGCATGGGCTGCTCCAGAGGGGGTCTTGAAGGGGGTTAGGGTGTCAGTGGTCCGGGTCTGAAAACCGTGCCTACGTCTCGGGTTCCGCTGCCAGGGCGTCGAAATAGCGCATTTCACGCCGGAAAACTTCCCGATCGACGGGCTCCAGCACCTCGTTCAACAGGCTGTTGGCTGGCCGGCCCTCGAGGTCGCCGAGATCGGCGCGCTTCCAGGGCACGATCACCATGACCTTCGGCAATTCGCGGTTGCCCGTGATCGAGGTGGGATCGAGTTCCAGGTGATCCATCGTCGGCGACGGCCGATCGTCGGCCGCGACGGCGGGCTCCGGCGCCGTAACCGCGGGCTCCTCGGCGGGCGGCTCGGGTGCATCCTGGGCCCGCGCCAGGGGCGTGAGCAGGGCGAGCACGACGAGCAGGCGGATATCGGCGCTCATGGCAGCACTGCCGCGGTCTGGGCGACGTCACCGACGCGCCGCTTGAGTTCGGCGATCCAGCCTGAAACCTGGCGATCCGCGCCGCCCGTCTTCGAGAGATAGGCCTCGAAATGCTGGAGCGCTTCGGCCGGACGCCACAGGTAGAGGTCGAGCAGCACGGCGATGTTCCGGTGCGTGCGCGCGTGCTCCGGGTCGGCGGCGAGCGCCTGGCGGTAGGCGTTCTCGGCATCCTTGAAGCGGCCGTTCTCGCGTTGCACGGCCGCCAGTTCGTTGAGCGCGACCGCATTCTCCGGATCGCGCCGGATGCCTTCATACAACGCCGCCTCGGCGTCCAGCCAGCGGCTCTCGCGCGCGTGCAGCATGCCGAGATTCACGGCAGGCGCGGCAAGCGTAGGCTCCGCCGCCACGAGACGTTCGAGAATCGGGCGCGCCGCCGGAAAGTCGCCGGCTTCGAGCAGGCGCACGGCGCCCGCAAATTGCTGGAGGACGGCGGGCGCAATGACCGGCACGGCCGGCGGATCGGGGCTCGCTGCCTTGTCGTCCTTCCTCCCCTTCCTCGGCGTTTCCGCGACAGCGGCCACGGCTGCGGGCCGTGCCGCGGGGACAGGCAGCTCGAGTTCCGTCACGAAGGACTCCGCTTCGATGGCTTTGCCGAAGCGCGCGGGCTCGACTTCCGCGAGGACCGCATAGCTCTTCCGCACCCACTGGTCGTAGAGCCCGTCGGCGGCACGCGCGGCATTCAGCTCGTGGACCTCGACCGCTTTCTCCTCGAACGGGAAGGCCTGCTCCTCGAGCAACAGGTCGTATTCCTCGAGTTCCTCCGCATCGAGATTCGCGGGGCGCTCGGACTTCATGAGGTCGGCCGCCAGCCGGCGGTAGAGCTCGCCCATCTCGAAGGTGGCGGCCGTCGTCACTTCCGCGACGGCATAGCTGGTCGCCGCCTGGTAGCCGGCGAGCGCCCGCTCCATCGCAGCCTTTTTGTCGGCGAGCGTGCGTTGCAGCGGCGCGACCAGGGGGATGGACTGGAATGCGTCGCGGCTCGCGCTCGTGAGTTCGAGCGTCGCAAGCGCCGCGAGATAGCGGCTGCGGTCGTTGCGTGACGCCCCGGCTTCACGGTCGGCCACGACGATGCGGTCGAGCCATTCGCGACGGCCCAGAAAATTGCCCGAATCCTTCGCGTGGTCCGCGAGCTTCTGCCGCGCCTCCATCGCCTCGCCGAGCGGCGCCGGGAACCGCCTGACGTAGTTTTCGTAGCTCGCCATCGCGCGGGCGGGCTGCGCGAACTTCTCATAGAGCTCCGCGGCCTGCCAGAGCGCGTTCCGCTGCACTTCAGGCGTCTCCGCGCCGGAATCCGCGATGCGCTCGAACTCGCCGGCGGCCTCGCCGGGCCGCCCGCCCTCGAGATAGCTCAGGGCGAGGTTCCGGGTCACGTCGGCCTGGCGCGCGCTCGCGGGATAGGCGCTCCGGAAGGATTCGAGGACCGCGATCGCCCGCGGCCAGTTCTTGAGCCCGACGAGCAAGGCGCCGGCGTCGAATTCCGCGGTTTCGCGGATCGCGGCAGCGGGCGCGAGCTTGCCGACCCGGAGGTAATCGGTGATGGCGCCCGCGGCGTCACCGGCGGCCTGCTTCAACTCGCCCTGCTTGTAGATTGCGGCCGCGAGCCGTTCCGTGATCGCCGCGGTTTCCGGATCCTGAGGCGCGAGGAGCGAATGCACCTGGAGGTAGGCGCCCTCGGCATCGGCGAAAAGCCCGGTGTCGAACTGCGCGTTGCCCGTGACCGTCCATGCGGTGCGCTGCATCGCGGGCGCAACCGGCGGTTGCCGCGCAAGCACCAGGCCCGCGACTTCGAGCGCGCGCGGCAGGTCCTTCAGGTCGTAGAACTCGCGCGCCGTGCGCGTCAGCAGCGTTGCGCTCTCCGGATGCGCGGGAAAAGTCATTGCGAAGCGTTGCTGGCTGTCGAGACGCTGGCGATTCCACTCGGTCGCTGCGCCTCGGTCGAGAGACTTCGACTCCCGCTCGTAGGCGACGAGAGCCGCATAGCCCGCCGTCGCGGACTTGTCGTGGAAGGGGTAGGCGTAGGCCGTGCGCTCGTACTCGAGCGCCGCGGTGCGAAAGTCCTCGCTCTCGAACAGCGTTTCCGCGAGCAGGTAATTGGTCTCCGGCGCCGTCGGATCGTCCGGAAACGACTTCAGGAACTCGCGGTACCAGCGTGCCGCCTCGTGGTAATCAGGCTTCTTCTTCGTGCGCTGGGCCTCGGCATGGTAGTACTGCGCGAGATCGGTCAGGTTGGTCTTGAGCTCGCGCGCGACCGCCGGGAACTGTTCCGGCGTGCGCGCCGCCCAATAGGAGCTGCCGAGCCGGTAGCGCTCGACGAATTCCTCCTTGCCGTCCAGGACGAGCTGCGCGAATCCGCCTTTCTTATAGGCTTCGATCGCCTGCATCTGGAGGAGCGGCGCGCGCTCGTGGTCCGGGTAGCGATCGACGAAGGCGCGATAGGTGTCGGCCGCGTCGGTGAATCGCTGCTTGCCGACGAACAGGTCGCCGAGCTCCGAGTACAGCAGGTACGCGTACGGCAGCTCGGCGTGCCGCGACAGGAAGCGGTCGAGCGTTTTCTGGCCGTCGACATAGGAGAAACCGATGGAGAGCACCCGGAACGTGTCCTGAACGAGTTCGCGATCCGCGCGCGAAAGATCCGCCGGCTCGACGACCCCGCCCGGTTTGGCCGGATCGACCAGCTTGAGATCGAGCACGCGCACGAAGGGCTCGATCGCGGCCTCATTCTCCGACTGCTTGAAGAGCGACCAGCCGAGCTTGTAGAGACTCTGTTCGTAGAACTCGCTCCGCTCGCCATGGGCGCTTGCCGCCTCGTAGGCTCCCTGCGCCTCCGCATAGCGCTTGGCGACGAAGAGGATTTCTCCGCGGCGGAACTGCGCCTCGTCGATTCTCGGGCTCGACGGGTAGTTCGCGACGAGCCGGTCGAGGTAAGCGAGCGCCTTGTCGGCGTCGCCGAGCGACTCCCATCCGCGCGCGAGCTGGTAGAGCACGACGTCAGCGCGCGCGTAGCCCGGCTGCTGCTCGAGCAGGCGCGTGTAGATCTCGATCGCCTCGCGCGTTTCCGCCTCGCCCAGGCCCGTCGTATCGCCGCGTGCGGTGTCGCCCGCCTCGAGCTGGAGATCGCCGAGTCGTCGCATGGCTTCGGTCCGAAGCGCCGGATCGCCCGCCTCGAGCTCGAGGAAACGGCGATACAGCTCCCGCGCGCGATCGGGATCCGGAGTGACCGCTTCGCCGGTGCGAATCTCGGGCGCCGGCCGCTTCAGGTCCTTGAGAGTCGGCGCGGACGCGGGCGTGCCGGCGCCGGCCGCGAATGGCAGCATCGCGAGAACCGCGGCGGCAATGGGCCTGCGATTCACGGCGTCGTACCGCGGGACGTTGCGGAAGGCGCGTCCGCCGTGGCGCGGTCGTAGATGGTCGCGAGCGCATAACGCGCCTGGACCGAATACTCGTCGAGCCGCTGGCGCTGCGCTTCGAGCTCCTCGATTGCGATGTCGGCGAGATGGTGGCCCTGCGCCGACTTCGCCGCATCCACGCGCACGGCCAGCGCCACGACGCGCGGCGAAACGTTCCTGACCCGGACGCCGAGCGCGGCATTCCGTTCCGGCGCACCCTCGCGCGCGCGCGACGAGGCGGTTTCCCGCGTTCGCGCGTCGTATACCGCGGCGTTCAGGTCGCGGAGCGCGCGATTCGCCTGCCAGCTCCGCACTTTCCAGGCGGAGTCGAGCTTCCAGAGCAGCACGCCACGCGCGAGACGCGCCTTTTCACGCGCATCTTCGTAGGCGGCGTCGCCCGGATGCCGCGCGAGCTCCGCGTCAACCCCGGCGAGCGTGTCGAGCAGCCCGCGCTCCTCTTCGGTCGCGAGGGCTTCCAGGTCGCGTTCGGCGAGCGCCGCCTCGAGGCGCGCATGCAGCTCGTCGCGGCGGCCGTTGATCGTCGCGACGTCCACGGTTGCGAGCCGGGCGTCGGCTGCCGGCAGGCGCATCCTGAACGCCTGCTGGCGCGTCTCGACCATGTCGGTGAATGCGCCGAGGCTGTCCGACCAGTCGGACAGGTTCTTCGACATCGCCTCGAGGGCACGATAGTTCTTGAGGCCTTCCTGGAATTCGTGGCCGGCGAGCAGGTGATAGAGATACCGGGACTCCGGCGAGTCCGGCACGTCGGCGAGCTGTCCGAACCAGCCCTCGCGGCCGTCGCGCTCGGCCTGGAGCGCGGCGGCGAGCAATCGTCCCGAGCGGATGGCGCCGATCGACTCGCCGATGCGCGAGCGCTCGGTGTCGTACTCGGCGATCGCCTTTTCGTAATAGTCGACGGCCTGCGCCATGGCGCCGAGTTCCGCGTACGCGTACGGAACGGCCAGATACGATTCCTGCACCGCGGCGTCGAGCAGGTCCCTGCCCTGCAGTTCCTGCCACGGCAGCAGGGCGGCCTCGTATTGCTTCGCCGCCGCATCCGCCCAGCCCGCGCCGAGGAGCGCCTTGCTGGACTGCGGCCCCGATAGCCGCACGCGGTCGAGCGCGGCGCGCGCGGCCGCGGGCTCGCCAGCCTGGAGATGCGCGTAGCCAATCGCAAGATTCGCCTTGTCGCGAAGCGCGATCAGTTCCGGCCATTCGGTGACGATCTGACCGACACTGTCGAGGAGCGCGAGCCCGCGTTCCTTCTGCCCCACGCGGACGAGCGCGACGCCCAGGTTGAATTGCCCGTAGGCGAGCCAGAGCCGCGGGCCCTGCCAGCCTTCCAGTTCGGCGATCGCCTGGTCGTAGCGCTGCCGGTACATGAGGCCTTGCGCGAGCAACAGCTGCCGCTCGGCATCGAGCTCGGCGGGCAGCGTTCCGGACGACGAGCGCAATGCGCGCTCGGATTCCTCGAAGAGACCGGCCGCGTACAGCACCTTGCCCAGATAGAACCAGGCCTTGTCGCGCACGGGCGGCGGCGTCGAGGGATCCGCCAGCATGCGCTCGAAGATCTGCTGCGCCTCGCGATGCTGCCCGAGCGACAGGTAGAGCCCGCCGCGAAGCAGCTCCGAATCGCGCGCATGCGCCGCGAGCCGTCCCTGGTCGCGATAGGCCGCGAGACGCACCAGCGCGTCGAAATGATCGTGCTGGTAGAAATGGAAGAGCACGTCGCCGTAGTGCAGGTCCTGCACCTTGACGGCCGGCAGGCCGGGGACAGCCTCCTCGACCACGGGCGCCGCGAACGCGCCTTGCGTCAGCGTCGCGAAAATGAGGAGCTTGCGGAGCACCCGGCGCTCACTCCCAGACCCTGACCACGAACTCGGGTTGCAGCTTCCGCACGCGGTCGCTGATCCGGAGCTCCACGTACTTCGCGCCGACCCCCTTCTCCACCGTGAGCGTCGCGCCGCGCCTGTAGTCCCGCTCGTGCGTGCCCTGACCCGTGAAAAATGCGACGACTTCGTGCTCGCCGGCCTTCAGGTTGCCGAGCCAGATCCGGTGCACGCCGCCGCGCTTCAGCGCCTCGAGCTCCCGCTCCGTATACAGGTAGTTCGCGACTTCCTTGTCGTCCACCTTGACCTGCACCGAATCGAGCGCGAAGAAGGTGCCGATGTCCATCGAGACGAATACCGCGATCTGCGTGCTCGCGGGAAAGAGAAGGTCTTCTTCCAGCATGAAGAGATCGCGATTGAGATCGACGACGTCGCGCCGGAGCGCCTGGACCTCGGCATCGAGCGCGGAACGTTCGGCGGCGGGTTCGGCGGCATCCTGGGCGACGGCGGGCATCGACGCTGCGACGGCCGCGAAAGTTGATAACAGAAAATATCTCATGCTCACTCCCGCTTACTCGTCGATCAGGTCGCGGAGATTCACCAGGAGGCCCCGCTCCTCGCGCTCATCGAGCGCGTCATGGCGTGCGCGAATCTCGCCGTGCCGGTCGATCAGGACGATCAGGGGCAGGTCGTCCGCGCGATAGGTCTTGCTGACGTCCTTGGCGGAATCGAGCAGGACCGGATAACCGATGCCCGCGGCGCCCGCGAGCGCCGAGGCGCGTTCGGGCTCCTGGTCGAGATTGACGCCGAGCACGACGAGGCCGACGCTGCCGTAGGTCCGGCGCAGCCGTTCGAATCGCTCGAGTTCCCGCCGGCAGTCGCCGCACCAGCTCGCCCAGAAGACGAGCGCGACGACTTCGCCGCGATGTTCCGAAAGCCGGTAATTGGTGCCGGCGGTGGACGAAAGCGCGAAATCCGGTGCGGCCACGCCGTCGCTGGCCGAAGCGGCGAGAGCCATCGTGGCAACTGCCGCGGCGAGGGAAAGGCGCGCTGCTGCACGGCGGCGATGGTTTCGTGAGTCCATATCGTCACCCCGTGTGACATAAGGCCGGCCCATCCGGCACGGGATATGTTTACTTAAGGAGCGCCGGCGATCTCGGCGCACGTCACACAATGGTGCCGTTGACGATCGGATTGAACGCGATGAGGCTGTCCTGGAGCGAGGCCGATCCCAGCCCGTTACCCGGGAATCGCGCGCCGAACTGGCCCTGCTCGCCGTGCAGCGCCATGTAGTTCAGGATCACCGACTCGACGAGCAGGTTGACGTTGTTGGCCGCGGGCGTTGACGCCGTTTCGACTGACCCGTCGCTCTTGAACCAGCCGATCTGCTGGTGCTGTTCGGGCGGGCGGCTGTCACCCGTGTAGAGCTGCGCGCGGCCGGCCGGGTTGAACACGAGGAAGAACGACGCGGCGGTCTGCTGGTTGTCGCTCGACCAGTCGAACTTGCCGCGGCCGTCGGTGCTGTTGTCGACCACGCCGTCCGCGGAGAGGGAGCCGTCGCTGAACACGTAGAGCATGAGCGGAACGCCACGGCGCGCCGCGTACTCGAGGCAGGCGCCCATGCAGCGGCCCGCGCGCTGGTCGCGGAGCTCGCCGGTCGCGCGCCCCTGGCCGTGATAGTCGTAGCCACCCATCGTGATCGTGCCGGCTCCCGCATAACCGTTGATGACCATTTTCATCACGGCGGCCGTCTTGCGGAATTCGTCGTCATTGTCGAATTCGGCCTGCGTGAAGATGCCCGCCGGCCCGACGATGTCCGGATCGAGTTCCGGATTGAGCGCCGAAGGATCGCCGTAGCGGTCGGTCAGGTCCGCAGCCTTCACGTAGTTGCAGCGCACGAGATCCTTGATGACCGCGTCGCGCGTGATGCCCGTGTCGACTCGCGCGATCTTGCTGTCCGAAAGCCGCTGGATCGACTCCATGACGCGCACGGCATCGTCCTGGTCGAGGAGACCG
>DASWIQ010000168.1:0-8432 GCA_036397615.1 Steroidobacteraceae bacterium | reverse complement strand
ACCTGGCATTGCCGGCGGGGGCATGGCGCGACGCGGCGAGGACGATTTCGCGGGGCTCAAGGACTATCACGCCGGCGATCCACCGCGGCGTATCGCCTGGAAGGCCTATGCGCGCTCCGATGAACTCCTGATCAAGGAATTCAGCGGCGACGCCGAGGCGACACCGGTGTTCGATCTCGCGGATGCGCCGGGCGCGGATCTGGAGGCGCGCCTGTCAGTGCTCGCACGCTGGATCGTCGACGCGCACGCGCGCGGCCTGACCTTCGGCCTCACGCTGCCCGGTGAATACATTCGGCCGGAGCCCGGTGATGCGCAGCGGCGCCGCTGCCTGGCCGCGATCGCGCGATTTGAAGCGCCGGAACCCGATGTCTCCTGAGCGGCAGGAAAGCTTCCGGCGCCTGGCCTGGACCATGGGCGGCCTCGTCGCGGCACTCGGGCCGCACCTCCTGCGACTGAAGCCCTGGGTGAGCGGCTTCGTGCTCGCGATCTGCGCCTGGCGGCTCCTCGCCGAGCGGCGCGGCTGGCGCATGCCGGGAACCCTGCTGCGTGGACTCATCGCCCTTGGCATAACGGCGGGCGTGTTACTCGGCTACTCGACGATCACGGGGCTGGACGGCGGCACTGCGCTCCTCGCACTGATGTCCGCCCTCAAGCTTCTCGAGACGCGCACGGCACGCGATCACGCGGTGCTGATATTCATCGGATGGTTCCTGTGTCTCGCCGCGTTTCTTTACGCGCAGGACCTCGCGATGGCGGCCTGGGTGATGCCTACCGTCTGGCTGCTCGCGGCGGCGCTGCTCGAGGTTTCGCGCGTCGGAAGGGACGCACCGCCGCTCCGGCCGTTTCGCACGACGGGCGCGATGCTGCTGAAGGCCGCGCCGATCGCGCTCGTGCTGTTCTTCTTCTTCCCGCGGATCGCGGGCAGCTTCTGGGGAGCGCCATCGACCGAACGGGCGCTCTCGGGCCTGACGGAGGAAATGTCGCCCGGCGACATCTCGGACCTGACGTTGAACGATGTCGTCGCATTCCGGGTGCGATTCGCCGGCAGTCCGCCGCCGCCGCCGCTCCGGTACTGGCGAGGGCCCGTGCTGTCCGAGTTCGACGGCTATACCTGGTCGCGCGGCGACGCACAATCTTTTTACCGGCCGCCCGTGAGGCACACCGGCATGCCGGTCGATTACACGGTGACGCTCGAGCCGACCGGCCAGCAGATGCTCTTCGCGCTCGACATGGTCGAGAGCTGGACCCGGGGCCTGGCCGCCCAGTCCTGGGATTTCGGGTTGCGCACGCGTCATCCGGTCAACGCGGTGCTGCGTTACGACGCGCGCTCCTATCCGCGCTATCGCGCGGGCGACGAACTCTCGGCGGCGCTCCGCAACGGCAGCCTGCAATTGCCGCGCGCTCGCAATCCGGAATCGGCGGAACTCGCGCGAAGCCTCCGCGCCTCCGCAGGCAGCGATGCCGCGTACGTGCAGTCGGTGCTCGACCTGTTCCGCAAGCAGGACTTCTACTACACGCTGACGCCGCCGGGTCTCGAGCGGGATTCGGTGGACGATTTCCTTTTCAACACGCGCCAGGGCTTCTGCGGCCACTACGCCTCCGCATTCACGATGTTGATGCGGGCCGCCGGCATACCGGCGCGCGTCGTCGCCGGCTACCAGGGTGGCGACTGGAATCCGATCGGCGGCTACCTGATCGTGCGCCAGTCGCATGCGCACGCCTGGTCGGAGGTCTGGCTCGCGGATTCGGGCTGGACGCGCGTCGATCCGACGGCCGCGATCGCGCCCGAACGGATCGAGCGCGGCGTCGGAGCGGCATTCCAGGGCAGCGAACTGCTGCCCGGCGGGTTCATGCGCGATTCGCGCTTCTGGTGGCAGGCGGGAATGTTCTGGGACAACGTCAATGCGCGCTGGAACGACTGGGTCGTGAAGTTCGACCGCGCGACGCAGGAGCAACTGCTGGTCGATCTCGGATTCGACGATCCGGACTGGCGCGACTTTGCTTTCATTCTGGCGGCAGGTCTCGCGCTCGGCATCGGGCTGTTGTTCTTGTGGCTGGCCTGGGAATTCCGGCCGCGCCGCGGCGATCCCGCCGCGCGGACCTACCGCCGCTTCGCCGCGCGCCTCGAGCGCCGCGGCATCGAGCGTTCAGTCGGAGAAGCGCCGCGCGATTTCGCGCTTCGCATCCGCCGGCTGCGTCCCGATCTCGCGGTCTCGGCGCTCGCGATCACCGAGACCTATCTGCGCCTGCGTTACCTGCCGGCGCCGGCGGCCGGCGATTTTCGGCTCCTGCGCGGGCTCGTCGCGCGCTTCCATCCGTAGGGAGCCACAATGTTCAGGAGGCCGGGCGCGAGCGCGCGAGCAGGAGCGCGCCCCCGGCGAAAAGGACGATGATCGAGAGCATCCCTGCCCGCGTGTTGTCGGTCGCGAGCGCGGTGATGCCGACCATGAGCGGCCCCAGCACCGCCGCGAACTTTCCCATCATGTTGTAGAAGCCGAAAAACTCGCCCTGCTTGCCGTCGGGAACCAGCGTCGCGTAGTAGGAACGAGACAGCGACTGGATGCCGCCCTGCACGAGCCCGATCGTCGCCGCGAGCAGGTAGAAGTGCGAGATGTTCCGCATCCAGTAGGCCGCGACGGTCACCGCCGAATAGATCGCGATCGCGACGAAGATTCCATTCCGCGCGCCGATGCGATTGCCGAGCCAGCCGAAGGCGAGCGCCGCGGGAAACGCCACGAACTGTGTGATCAGGAGCGCCGCGATCAGGCTCTGCTGCGGGAAGCCGAGCGACAGGCCGTAGTCCACGGCCATCTTGATGATCGTGTTGACGCCGTCGATATAAAGCCAGTACGCGAGCAGGAACCACAGGAGCGGCCGGTAGCGCCGCACTTCCCCGATCGTCGACCGCAGCTCGCGCCAGCCGGCCCGCGCCGCGTCCCAGGCCGCCAGCGCGCGCGCGGGCTTCTGCTCGCGCACCCAGAAAAAACAGGGAACGGAAAAGAGGACCCACCAGGCCGCAACCATCGGGAAAGCGATTCGCACGGCTTCGGCGGGGCCCGCGAGACCGAACGTCGCCGGACTCGCCACCATCGCCACGTTCAGGAGCAGCAGCAGTCCGCCACCCGCGTAGCCGAGTGAATAGCCGTAGGCGGAGACCATGTCGTATTCGCGCGGCTCCGCGACGTCCACGAGCAGCGAATCGTTGAAGATGACGCCGCCGGAAAAACCGATGCTCGCGAGCGCGTACACGAGCACCGCGGTGATCCAGTCGCCCTGCTCGACGGCGTAGAGGGCGGCGGTCGAGACGGCGCCGAGCAACGTGAAGATTGCGAGCATCCTGAGACGCGCGCCGCCGCGGTCGGCCATCGCGCCGAGCAGCGGCGCGGCAAGCGCGATCAGGAGGCTGCCCATCCCATTTGCGACTCCGAGTCGGAAGGTGCTCACCGCCGCTTCCGGGCCGACGCTCCAGTACTGCTTGAAGAAGACCGGAAAGAAACCCGCCATCACGGTCGTTGCGAACGCGGAATTGGCCCAGTCGTAGAGCGCCCAGGCGATCACCGGCCGGCGCAGCAGCACGCGCTTCACGCGGCGACCGCCAGGTGCTCGCGCGTTTCCCGGAACGACAGGTCCGGCCAACGCTCGATCGTCAATCCGAGGTTCACCCGGCTCGGCGCCAGGTATACGAGCTCGCCGGCGTGATCGAGGGCGAGGTGCTCGTGCGCACGCTCCCGGAACTGCTTCAGCTTCGGCCCTTCCGTGCCGTCGATCCAGCGCGCGGTCACCACTTTGACCGGCTCGAAGACGCAGGTCACCCCATACTCGTCGGCGAGCCGGAACGCGACGACGTCGAACTGCAGCGGCCCCACGGCGCCGAGGATCAGGTCGTTGTTTCTGAGCGGCCGGAAGAGCTGCGTCGCGCCCTCTTCGCAAAGCTGATCGAGCCCTTTCTGGAGCGCTTTCATCCGCAGCGGATCCTTCAGCACGGCCCGCCGGAACAGCTCCGGCGCGAAGTTCGGAATTCCCGTGAAGGTAAGCGCTTCGCCCTCGGTGAAGGTGTCGCCGATGTTGATTGTGCCGTGGTTGTGCAGGCCGATGATGTCGCCCGCCCAGGCCTCGTCGGCCTGCTGGCGGTCCGCGGCCATGAATGTCAGCGCATCCGCGATCCGGACTTCCTTGCCGAGACGAACGTGGTGAAGCCGCATGCCGCGCCGGTATTGCCCCGAGCATATGCGCAGGAACGCGATCCGGTCGCGGTGGCCGGGGTCCATATTGGCCTGGATCTTGAAGACGAACCCGGTCAGTGCGCTCTCTTCCGGAGCGACTTCGCGCGTCGTCGCGCGGCGCGGCCGCGGCGGCGGCGCGTGAGCGACGAACGAGTGCAGCAGCTCCTCCACGCCGAAGTTCGAGATCGCGGATCCGAAATGCACCGGCGTCTGGCGGCCCGCCAGATAGGCGGCGCTGTCGAAAGCCGGCATCGCGCCGCGAATCAGCGCGACTTCCTCGCGAAACGACCGTGCGGAATCGCCGAGCACCGACTCGGCCTCGGGGCTTCCCAGGCCTTCGATCGCGCGATTGGTGCCGACGCGGCCGCTTCGGTTGCCGTCGTAGACGTAAATGCGGTCCAGTCCGAGATGGTAGATGCCCGACAACTCGCGTCCCATGCCGATCGGCCAGGTCACCGGCGCGCACTGGATCCCCAGCACGCGCTCGATCTCGTCGAGCAGCTCGACCGGAGGACGCCCGTCCCGGTCGAGCTTGTTGATGAATGTCATGATCGGCGTGTCGCGAAGCCTGCAGACTTCCATCAGCTTGATCGTGCGTTCCTCGACGCCTTTCGCGCAGTCGATCACCATCAGGGCCGAGTCCACCGCCGTCAGCGTGCGGTAGGTGTCCTCGGAGAAATCCTCGTGACCCGGCGTGTCGAGCAGGTTGACGATGCGGCCCTGGTAAGGGAACTGCATGACCGACGACGTGACCGAGATGCCGCGTTGCTGTTCGAGGCGCATCCAGTCGGAGGTCGCGTGGCGCGCCGCCTTGCGTCCCTTGACCGCGCCCGCCATCTGGATCGCCCCACCGAACAGGAGCAGCTTCTCGGTGAGCGTGGTCTTGCCGGCGTCAGGATGCGAGATGATCGCAAAACTGCGTCGGCGTGAGATTTCGTCGTTTGCTGGGTTCATCGAAGACATCGCGCGGGGCGCGCGATTGTAGCGGATTTGGGAGCCTAGTCGCGGAGCGTGCCGAGCTCGAGGCGGTAGACCAGCGCGTCCTCGCGGCCTTCCTGCGCCTGGTAGTAGCCGCGGCGCTGCCCGACGCATTCGAAGCCGAGCTCGTGGTAGAGCGTGATCGCCCCGCGGTTGGAGCGGCGCACTTCGAGGAACGCATCGCGAATCCCGCGATCGCGCGCATGCGCCAGGAGCGCAAGCAGCAGGCGACGGCCGACGCCGCGGCGCCGCAAGGTCTCGCCGATGCAAAGATTGAGCACGTGCGCTTCGCCCGCGCCCATCGACAGCACGCCGTAGCCCGCGACGCCCGCCTCCGTATCCACGACCACGCAGTGATACCCCACCCTCAGGCAGTCGGCGAATATCTGGTCGTTCCAGGGAAACACGTAGGACTCGCGCTCGAGCGCGGCGACGCGCGGAAGATCCGCCTGCGCCATCGCGCGAAATGTCCAGCTCGCCGCCCGCAGGTCCTCACGCGCCGTTGCCATCGGCCAGGACTCCAAGCGCGAGTTTGAGATCGTCCCAGGACTTGCGCTTCTCTCCGGGCGAGCGCAGCAGGTAGGCCGGATGGTAGGTCACGACGACGGGTATCCCGTCGAGCAGGTGAATGCGCCCGCGCAGCCGCCCGAGCGCCTGCTCCGTGCCGAGCAGCCGGTGCGCGGCGATGCGGCCGACGCAGAGTATGACGGCGGGTCCGATGAGCTCGATCTGCCGGCGCAGATACGGCAGGCAGCGCTCGGCCTCTTCGTCGCTCGGATCGCGATTCTGGGGCGGACGGCACTTGAGGACATTGGCGATATAGACGTCGCCGCGCTCGAAGCCGCAGGCGCGAAGCATCGAGTTCAGCAGCAGTCCGGCGCGGCCCACGAACGGCTCTCCCTGCCGGTCCTCCTCTGCGCCCGGCGCCTCGCCGATCACCATGAGCCGCGCGCGCCGATCGCCGGTGCCGAAGACCGTCTGAGTGCGCGTCTCGCAGAGGCCGCACAGCCGGCATTCGCGCACCGTGGCCGCGAGTGTCGCCCAGTCCGGCCCGTCGGCGCGCGGGACCGCCGCCTTGCCGCGTGAAACGTAGGCGTCGACGCCCATCGCGTCGAGGATGGCGAGTTGTCGAGCCTCCACGACTTCAGCCGCCTTCGCCTGCGGGGGCATCACGCGGACGCCGGCGCAGCTTGAGCCAGCTCCAGCCGATCGGTCCCGACAGTGCGTAAATGCCGAACATCGTGAAGAGCACCACGGGCGGATTGACCGCGATCAACGCGATGATGAGCGGCACGAGGAGCAGCTTCGAATAGCGCACGCGCTCCCCCGCGGCCCGGTCCTTGAAACTGCGATACGGAAACTTGCTGACCATCAGGATGGCCGCGAGCGCCGTGATGACGAACGCGAGGATGAGACCCGGCAGGCCCGTCACGTCATACGCATGCGCGAGGGCCACGAACGCGGCGACGATGGCCGCGCCCGAAGGGCTCGGAAGTCCTTCGAAGTAACGCTTGTCCTGCGTCGCCGAGCGCGCGTTGAACCGGGCAAGCCGCATGGCGGTCGCGGCTGCGAAGAAGAAAGCCGCGATCCAGCCGAAGCGGCCCCAGGCAGAGCCGTATTCCGCAATGCGCGCGACCCCCCACTGGTAACAGACGACCGCCGGCGCGAGACCGAATGCGACCATGTCGGCGAGACTGTCGAATTCCTTGCCGAAGGCCGTCTCGGTGCCCATCAGCCGCGCGACGCGCCCGTCGAGCCCGTCGAAGATCATGGCGACGAATACCGCGATCGTCGCCCGCTCGAAGTTGCCGTCGATCGCCGCGATGATCGCGTAGAAGCCGCCGAACAGGCAGCAGGTCGTCAACAGGTTTGGCAGCAGGAAGATCCCGCGGCGCATGCGAATTTCGTTCAAGTCGACTTTCATGCGGCTGGCGTGGCAAGGCCGGTAGGCAGCGCCTAAGATACCGCGCTTTGGGACCGGCGACACGCTTCGTCCCATGGTGGTTAGGAACCTCTGATTCACCCCCGCATGGGCGCGACCGTGTGCGATATTCGTCCCGGGCAAGGCGCGAGGAGCGACGTGTATCAAGTGATACATGAGCGACGAGCAACGACGCCCGGGACGAATATCGCCCGGTCCCTGCGGGTTGCGCGCCGCATGCGCGGGTAAATCAGAGGTTCCTAATGCGCCTGTCCGCGTTTCCGATCCAGAACCTGAAGGAAGTGCCGGCTGATGCCGAGGTCGTCAGCCATCGGCTGATGCTGCGCGCCGGGCTGATCCGCCGCGTCGCGGGCGGGCTTTATACCTGGCTGCCGATGGGGCTCCGTGTCCTGCGCCGGGTCGAGCGCGTGATCCGCGAGGAAATGGACCGGGCCGGCGCGCTCGAGATCTCGATGCCCGTGGCGCAGCCCGGCGAACTTTGGGTCGAGTCCGGCCGCTGGGACCAGTTCGGCCCGGAGCTGCTGCGCTTCAAGGACCGCCATGACCGGGACATGGTGCTCGGTCCCACGCATGAGGAAGTCGTGACCGATCTCGCGCGCCGCGAGCTGCGGAGCTATCGCCAGCTGCCGGTCAACTTCTACCAGATCCAGACGAAGTTCCGCGACGAGATCCGGCCGCGTTTCGGCGTGATGCGCGCGCGCGAATTCATCATGAAGGATGCCTACAGCTTTCACGCCGACGAGGCCTCGCTCGCCGAAGGATACCGGCGCATGTACGACGCCTATAGCGCGATCTTCACGCGGCTCGGGCTGCGCTTCCGGGCGGTGCACGCCGACACCGGCGCCATCGGCGGCAGCGCCTCGCAGGAGTTCCACGTGCTGGCGGAATCGGGCGAGGATGCGATCGTCTTCTCCGACGGCGACGACTACGCGGCGAATCTCGAGCTGGCAGAAGCCCTTCCCCCGCGCGGGGCGCGCCCCGGGCCGAAAGACGCGAAACGCGAAGTCGCCACGCCGGGCGCGCGGACGATCGCGGACCTGTCCGCGCAGCTCAAGATGGACCCGTCGCGCCTTCTAAAGACGCTTATCGTCGAGGGCGCGGACGGCGGGCTCGTCGCGCTCGTGCTGCGTGGCGACCACGAGCTGAATGCGCTGAAGGCGCAGAAGCAGGCTGCGGTCGCGAAACCGTTCCGCCTGGCGGATGCCGCGCGAATCGCTGCGACCGCCGGATGCGAGCCCGGATTCCTGGGTCCGGTCGGGCTGCGGATCCCGGTGATCGCCGATCACGCA
>DASWIQ010000167.1:0-2458 GCA_036397615.1 Steroidobacteraceae bacterium | reverse complement strand
CGGCCGCTCGAACCGGTGTGGGGCGCGGTGCTCGAGGAGCTGCGGCAGTCGATGGGCATCCGCCGCGCCGTGCGCGTGGTCGAGTCCACGGTCGCCACCGTGCCCACCGTGATCGGTTGGCTGCGGCCGGTGATCCTGGTGCCGACCTGTGCGCTCACCGGGCTCGCGCCCGGCCATTTGCGCGCGCTGCTCGCCCACGAACTGGGCCACGTGCGCCGGCACGACTACCTGGTCAACCTGATGCAGGCGCTGCTCGAGTGCTTGCTCTTCTACCACCCGGCAGTGTGGTGGATCTCCACCCGCATCCGGCAAGAACGCGAATTCTGCTGCGACGACCTCGCCGCGGCGGCCTGCGGCGACGTCCTCCTCTACGCCCGGGCCCTCGCAGAACTCGAACACACTCGTGAACCCGCGCCGATGCTCGCGCTCGGCGCCAACGGAAGTCCACTCATGCAAAGAATCCGACGACTCGTGGGCAACCGCGGCGGCGAGCGCCGTCGCGTGCCCGTCCTGCCTGGTCTGCTCGTCCTCGCTCTCGCCGCCGCGGCGCCCGTCACGGCGCTGGCGCAGCAGGATCCCGGCGAGAAACTCTGTCCGCGCTGCGCGGCGATCGTGCGCGGCATGCTGCCCGATCAGGACCCGCAGCCGGAACCGCCGATTCGGCACTTGCGGCGCGGCACTTTGCCGGGTCGTCAGGACGGCGCCCGCGGGCTCCGCGGCCACGTGGTCGATCCCAGCGGCGCGCCCTTGCCTGGGGCGGTCATCGTGTCCACACGCGACGGGGAGAACTCCGCATCCGGCCTGTTGAGCCTGCGGGTGCTGCCTCAGCTGGGCACCGATGGTTTGATGGAGCTCAATACCTGGATCGAGAAGTCCGACGAGCTTGCCGGCCGGCGCATCGTCGTGAGCGACTCGGACGGCCGTTTCGAAGTCCGCGCGATCGGAGACGACGGCGAGATGGCGCAGCTCCACGGTGTCCTGCGCAGCGAACCGGCGAAAACCAAGGAATACCGAGTCATCATCGTCGACGAAAACGGCCGCAGGGCCCACTCTCTCGAAGGGGAGATCGACGACCCCGAAAACCCCGGGGAGATCGATGCATTCATGGAATTCGAGTTCGATGACGAAGATTCCGCCGACCCGGAGACCATGGACCTGCTCCTGCACACCGCGGCCGAATCCGGCGATGGCGAAGTGAAGGTCAAAGTGATCCGCAAGGGCATGCAAGCGCCCCGGGCCGGCGAACGGACCTACGACGTCCGCGTCGCCGACGATTCCGACGAAACGGACGGCGACGGCGAGCACCAGGTCTTCGAGTACCGCAGGCACGAGGGCGACGG
Organism: Steroidobacteraceae bacterium; assembly: GCA_036397615.1. Lineage (GTDB taxonomy): Bacteria > Pseudomonadota > Gammaproteobacteria > Steroidobacterales > Steroidobacteraceae > SCUD01. Next base: position 1,118 of record DASWIQ010000167.1, on the reverse strand, counting down.
AGAACCTTTCGGCGATCTCCTCGCGATCGACGTCGACGAAAACGGCGAAGCGGGGCAACGGTACGGCTTCTTGCGCCGCCGGCTCGGGGCTGCTGCGCCGGGTCGCTACTTCCTGCGCTGGGAGCAGGACGGGGGCGAGGAGAACGCAGCGATCGACGTGCATCGCAACGGCGGCGTCGAGCGCTTGATCCTGCGACCGGGCGAGACCTTCGATCCGCAATCACTCCTGCTGCGGTCTCCCGAGCTGCGGCGCACGCTCATGCTCGGCGGCCAGAACCTGCGCGGCGTCCGCTTCCGCGATGCGATCGAGGCTCCGGCCGAGTGCAAGGCGGAGTGCTGCCAGCCCGCGGAGGCGGCCAAGGTCAAGGTCGAGGCCAAGAAGCGCGGCTCGATCTACCTCTAGACCGGATTCCGGTCTCTCCTGCGGCCCCGGCGCTCGACGCGCCGGGGCCGCGGCTCGTTTCACGGTCCAGTTCCTGGTATTCGCCAATTTCACGGCCTACGCTGTCCCGTGCTCCGTGAGCAGGCGGGGCGCAGCGCGGCCGCCCTCTCTTCCGCGACTCCCGAACCTGCGGTGCCGATCCTGGAGTTCGTCATGGACAACAACGAGGAACGCCGACTGGAGGAGTTGAGGAGCTATCAGATCCTCGACACGCTCCCCGAACAGGCCTACGACGACATCACTTTCCTTGCCGGCCTGATCTGCGAGGCGCCGATCGCGTTGATGAGTTTCGTCGACCGGGATCGCCAGTGGTTCAAGTCGGCGCGCGGAATCCCGCTCGGGGAAACCCCGCGCAGGGTCGCGTTCTGCGCCCAGACGATCGAACTGGCCGGCGATCTCCTGGTGATCGAAGACGCGCTGCGCGACCCGCGCTTCCGCGACAACCCGCTCGTCACTGCGGCGCCGAACATCCGATTCTACGCGGGGGCGCCGCTCATCACCGCGCGTGGCAACGCGCTCGGAACGATCTGCGTGATCGACCGCGTGCCCCGCCTGCTCGATCCGCAGCGGCGCGACGCGCTGCGCGCGCTCGCGCGCAAGGCGATGGTCCTGCTCGAACTGCGCCGCACGCTCATCGAAGTGCAGGACAAGAACCAGAAGCTCGAGGAGTACCAGA
>DASWIQ010000166.1:0-3597 GCA_036397615.1 Steroidobacteraceae bacterium | reverse complement strand
CTGACGACTGCTGAAAAAAAACCGGAAACGTCCTCGTCCAAAGAAACGATCAGTGCGAACCGGAAAGCCGCACCGAACGGCATGACCGAAACTTACTCCGGATCGCCGACGAGCACGAAGGGCGCCCAGAAGAAAAGATGTGCCCAGTCCTCACCCTCCCTCTCGCGCAGCGCAAGCTGCGCCTCGCGCAGGCATCGGGCCTTCCAAAACGGGGGCGCATCTCCAGCGCCCGCTCCCCCACTCAGCACGGGCTGCACGCGGCGATAAAAATCGATCATGCATTCCGCTGTGCTTTCATCGGCCACGGACCATTGGGTGAGCACGCTCGACGTCGCTCCTGCCGCGAGCAGCGCCCATGACATCCCCCACAAGCCCTCACCGCCCACCGTGCCGCCGCGCGCCGTGCGGCATGCGCTGAGAACGACCAGGTCGGCATTCAGATCGAGCTCCATGATCTCGCGAGCCTCGAGAAAACCGTCGTCATCCGCTCCCGGGGCCAGCATCAGTCCCGAGTGCAGCGGGCTGGCGGAATCGAAAATACCGTGCGTCGCAAAATGCAGAAGTCGATGGCGCGGACTCTCGGCACGGGCGCGGCTCTCCGTCGCATCGCCGCCGAGAAAGAGCAGCGCGTTCCCACTGAACAACGACGCGATCTCACGCGCCTGCCGCTCCGTGCCAGGAATGGCGTCGAGCCCGCCGAGCAGCGGGAAATCCGAAGCAGTTGCCGGCCCAAGGTCAGGATTGGCCACAGCCAGCAGGGTGGTCCGTGCCGCCGTCGGTCCGACAGGACTCGGCGCACGCCGCTGGCGGGCACGCCGAATTCCATCATACACACCCGCCGACGGCAGAAGATAGATCGCATGGCGATCCAACACCGTCGAGCCGTCCGGTGCGAGCAGCGCAGCGAACGGAACTGTCCAAAGCACGTCGTCGGGAAGGACGCCCACGACTTCGATCCCGGCAATTTCATCCGCAACTGGAGAAAGCAGGATGGAGAACAACTCGCTCCGGACCTCGTCGAGGCGACGTGCCGGTGAACGCCTTTCGCAGCGCTCGAGCAGTTCCTGCGCAAGGACTCGCAAATCCGACGCCGGGATCTCGAGGCGGCGCGCGCTCATGTGCAGGGCGCCATACTCGTCCCGACGCGCAGCGAAGGCACAGACGAGATCATCCGAGACAACGTATTCAAGCACGGCCGCGCTTGTGTTCCGCAAGAGCGGCGCGAGCACTGAGGGATCGAGCGGCGGGCTCGCGATATCGCGCACGACCAGTTGCGGGTGCCTGCTGCGCAGGTCGGTGATGAAATCGTCGTAGGCGCGGCGTGCGGCGTCCCGCGCATCGCGAATCCCTCGGCGCCTGTCAGCATCCATCGAGGCATCAGCCAGGGCGGAACGCCACGCCATGTTGGCCAGATCGAGACGTTCCCGAAGCCGCCCATCGCTCTCCCGCTCCGCCGGCGTCATCACTGCGCTTGAAGAAACCCGGCTGCCGCTGATCAGCTGTGCCAGCGATCGAGCGCGGGCCTGTTCGACGACCGACCATGCCTCCCCGGCCCGTCCGGCGTCGATATGGATGCCAGCCAACCGGTGATACGGCTCGAGGTTGTTTTCGAAGAAGCCCACTTGAAACTCCATCGCCGCAAACGACGCGCGTCCTTTTTCGATGGCATCGATCGCCCCCCTGTAGGCCGCAGCCGCCTCGGCCTGGCGACCCTCCGATCGATGAACGTCGCCCAGGCCGACGCCGGCGGCGACTACCAGATCGATCATCTCCGACGCCAGTCCCTGCTCGAAAGCGCGGGCGAACCCGTCGCGCGCCTCGTCCAGACGGCCCGTGCGCACCGCGACAGCAGCCAGCCCGGCGATCGCGCGACCCTCGCCCGCGCGATCGCCGATACGGGCTGCGATGTCGCGGCTTTCCCCGAAATGCGCGGCAGCCTGCTCAAGGTTTCCGTCGGCGAGCTCGAGCTTCGCCATCGATTCAAGGCTCACCATCGCCCCATTCCATTCCTCGATACCGCGCTGAAGTTGCAATGCCTGCTCGAGCAGTTCGCGGGCACGCTCGTGCTGCCCAAGTCGTTTGTAGACGTCAGCCAGGTTGTTTCTCGTGATCGCCTCCTCGATCACCATGTCGAGTTCGCGAAACTCCTCCAGCACAGCGGTGAAATCCGCTTTCGCGCGCTCGAGCTGGCCGGCAGCTTGATATACGCTCGCAATTGAACCGCGTATCATGGCGACGTCAGGCCGCATCTGCAGCGCCCGGGCCAGATCGAGGGCGGCGAGGAGCCGGCGCAAGGCCGGGCCGAACTCGCCACAGGTGCGCAACGCCTCCCCGCTGTTTTGCAGGTTCATCTGCACAAGTCCGCGATCGTCGATCTCTTCGGCAATCTGGTTGCTTTGGTCGAAATAAGCGATCGCCTCGCGCGGCCGGCCCGAAAAGAGAGAAAGGATGCCGATATTGCTCAGAACCATCGCCTCTTCGTGGCGCGCCCCCTGCGCGCGGCGCAGGGCGAGACTTTCGCGGTGCAGCGCGAGCGCCTCCTGGTAACGGCCGGTCAGCTCGTAAGCGACCCCGAGATTGCCCAGTGTTTGCGCGATGCCGTTTTCATCGGCCTTTTCCCGATATATCGTGAGATTTCGCTCGAAGATCGCCGCGGCTTCGGCCGTGTTGCCCTGCGTCAAGTGAACATTAGCCGCGTTTCCGTCCGCGTCTGCGACGCCAATTCTATCGCCAGTCTGCTCGAAGAGCTCACGGGCGAGCTCAAGCGAAACGAGCGCCTCGTCAAATTTCCCCTGATTGCGCAAGATCTCGCCCAGGTTGAGCCGGCCGCGCGCCTCGGCGGCGACATCGTGACTCTCGCGGGCAAGTGCGATGCTCGCATCGAGTTCGACCACCGCCTCAGGGTATTTTGCCATCCGCCAGAAAAGCTTCCCAAGGCGATTGCGCGCGTCACCCTCGCCTCGCCGATCCTCGACCGTCCGGAACAGGTCGAGCGCCGCACGATAGTCGGACTCGGCTTCGGCATACTGGGCGCGGCGCGTGCGAATGACACCCTGCGCGAGGAGTGCCCGCGCGCGCAAGCCCGGCCGGTCTTCGCGAGCCGCGACTTCCATTGCCAGGTCGGCGGAGAGCCGCGCCTCATCGAGCTTACCCTGCTGGGCGGATTCGACCGCACGGCGGTCGAACTCCTCCACAACTGCGGCCAGGACCACCGGGTCCGCAGGCAGGCTCGCTGCCCGGGCAGCGACCTCGCCGGTCGCGGCCAGCCGGTCGGCCAGCGCGTCGACGGCGTGGTCATCATCCGCGCCGCGGGCGACGTCGATCATGAGGAAGCACACGGCGAACACGGACACAGTCAATCCGCTCAACCAATATGCCGCCCCCCTCCCGGCTGATGCGCTGTTTGTGGACATTCCCTTGATCGCCAAGTCCATGGACTCGACCAATACATCCCTCATCAACTCAACCGGCGATCGCCGCCCGCAAACGTGCGATGGCGGGATCCGCGGGGTTGAGCGTGCTCAGCCGGTCGAGCTGCGCGAGCGCGTCGTCCCGAAACCCATGCGCATCGTAGATGATGGCAAGGGCGACCGCCGA
>DASWIQ010000165.1:0-14112 GCA_036397615.1 Steroidobacteraceae bacterium | reverse complement strand
GATCGCTCCGGGAATTCGGCGGGCATTTCATCGGCGCCGTGGTCTGCCCGCTGACGGACTTCTTCGCGCGTTACGGCATCCGCGTCGCGGTCATCGCCCTGCTACTCATCGGTTCCTACCGATTGACCGAATTCACGATGGGCTCGATGGCGAACCCTTTCTACATCGACCACGGATACACGCTCGGCCAGATTGCGACGATCGTGAAGGCATTCGGCCTGCCGGTCTCGATGTTGGGCGTCGTGATCGGCGGCTTCATCGTCGCAAAATCCGGACTGCGCCTCGCGCTGTTCCTCGGCAGCGGCCTCATCATCGCGTCGAATCTCGGATTCGCGCTGCTTGCAATGACGGATACGGCGACACTCATCGGGCTCGCGATCGTGAACAGCCTCGACAACCTGGCGCAGGGCATTCACGGCACGGCCCTGATCGCATTCCTCTCGGGCCTGACGAGCGCCCGCTATACGGCGACGCAATACGCGCTGTTCTCGTCCTTTTATGCACTTCCGGGCAAACTGCTCGAGGGAACGTCGGGCTTCGTCGTCGACGCCATCGGATATCCGCTCTTTTTCACGTATACGGCGGCGCTCAGCATTCCCGGGTTGTTGATTCTCCTCTGGCTGACGCGCAGACGCCTGGTGGATGCGCGCGGCACGGTGTCGACGGCGGAAGCAGAGGGAGGCCGCGATGGCCGATGAACTGCTCAAGTTTTTCGTGCTTTTCTTCGTGGTCGTCGAGCCGATATCGCTCGTGCCGCTCTTCGCCGCGCTGACCGAGGGCGCTGACGATGCATTCCGGCGCCGGATGGCGCTGAAAGCCGTCCTGCTGTCGGGCACCGTGTTCCTGCTGTTCGCAGTGGGCGGCGCGTGGTTTCTGCGTGTCATGGGCATCAGCATCGAGGCGTTTCGCATCGCGGGCGGCATCATGCTGTTCCTGATCGCGCTCGAAATGGTGTTCGCGCGGGAATCCGGCACGCGCCAAACCTCGAAAGAACGCGTCGAGAGCAAGAAGCGAGCGGACATCTCGGTTTTTCCGCTCGCTTTCCCGTTCATCTCGGGTCCCGGCGCGCTCGCGATCGTCCTGCTGACTTTCGGCGCGTCGCGCGGGGATTTCGCGCTGTCGGCCGGCCTCTTCAGCGTGGTCATGTTCGTGCTTGCGATCACCTATTTCTTGATGCGCCTGACGCCGGTCGTGATGCGCGCGATGGGCGTGACGGGCGCGAATGTCGTCAACCGGCTTTCGGGCGTCGTCCTGGCGGCTCTCGCGGTGCAATTCGTGATCGACGGCGCGGGCAGCGCCTTCGGCGGCATCTAGCCGCAGCCGGCAGGTCCGGCTCGGACGTATCGCAATCGATGCGACGAATCATCGCGCCGGCGCGATGAGTCGCTCTGACCATCGCGTCCTGTCAGCGTGTGGGTCACTATCGTTACGGTATGAGATACCTGCGGATATTGGCTGCCGCCGTCGGTCTTTGCGTCCTGGTGCCGGCGGCCGGGGGTCCCCACACCTATGCCGTCCGTCCGCAGGAGACGGATCCCGCCATCCAGCAGTTCAACCAGCCACACCGGATATTTCTCGACTCCGAAGCAAGGCCTCGCGGGCAACTGCTGGTCTTCCTGCCCGGTACGGGAGCCACGACGGATGACCAGGAGGAGTTCGGCCGCACCGCCGCCAGCCTCGGCTATCACGTCGCATACCTGATGTATCCCAACGACGTGGCGGCCGCAGTTTGCCAGGACGACGACGATGAGAACACTTTCGAGAAATTCCGCCGCGAGATCATTGGCGGCGACGACCTCGATGGGCGCGTGGTGGTGGATCGTGTCAACAGCATCGAGCACCGGTTGGCGCGATTGATCAGGTGGCTCGCGGCAAACCGCGCCGCCGAAGGCTGGGGGCAATTCCTGGAGGATGAAGGAGTTGTTTGGCCCAGAATTGTGCTTGCAGGGCACTCGCAGGGCGGCGGGCACGCGCAGTTACTTGCGAAGGATCACAGCGTCGCGCGCGTGGTCGTAATGGGTTCACCAAAGGATTACAACCACCGGCACGGGCGACCGGCGGCGTGGTACGGCGGCGGAGCGACGCCCGCCGGGCGGATGTTTGCGTTCGTGCACGAACAGGACACTCAGGCCTGCAGCTATGCGCAGCAGCTCGAGAATCTGCGAGCGTCGGGCCTGACCACAGTGGCGGACACCGACACGCTGGCGCCGCCCTACGATTACGCCCATGTGCTCACCACCAACCAGCCCGGCGAGCCGATCAATTCCGGGCTCGCGCACCTGGGACTCGTGTTCGACTTCACGCTGCCGCGCGGATCCGACGGCCGCCCGCTCTACCAGCCAGTATGGACCCACATGCTCACCGCGCCGGTGGATGACTAGGTCTTCAGGTATTCGAGATCGAATACCCGGTGGCCGAGACGCCTGCCGCGATCCTCGAAGCGCGTCGCGCCGCGGTCCGGTCTCTCGATGCAGCCGCCTCCCGGCGCGGCGTTTGCGAATCCCGGCGCGGCGTTCAGCACTTCGAGCATCCAGTCTGCATAAGGCTCCCAGTCGGTCGCAAGCCGGAACCGGCCGCCCGGCCTGAGCCGGCTGGCGACGAGCGACGCGAAGGCGGGCTGGACGATCCGCCGCTTGTGGTGGCGTTTCTTTGGCCAGGGATCCGGGAAATAGAGCAGCACTTCGTCGAGCGAAGCGGGCGGCAATTGACTCTCGAGCACTTCGACCGCGTCATGCGCGATGAGGCGAAGGTTTGTGAGTCCTTGCGCCTCGATTGCGAGCAGGCAACGCCCGATGCCGGGCGGATGCACTTCCACTCCCAGGAAATCGGCGTCCGCCGACGCCGCCGCCAGCCCGACGAGCGTATCGCCGTTGCCAAAGCCGATTTCCAGCACGCGCCGCGCCTTCCTCCCGAAAACCGCGTCGAGGTCGAGACGCTCCGGTGAGTAGGGAATGCCCCAGCGCGGCAACAGTTCATCGAGTGCGCGACGCTGTGCCCGCGTGATTCGCCCGGCCCGCAGCACGTAGCTTCGGACGGCTTGCCTATTCACGCGATCAGGTCGGACGTCAGCGCAGCGATATTTGTGCAGCCCGTCAGAGCGAGCGTCCGGTCAAGCTCATCTGTGAGGATCGCGATCGCCCGTGCGACACCCGCGCGGCCACCCGCCGCGAGGCCATAGACCGTAGCGCGGCCGAGGATCACGCCCTCCGCGCCGAGGGCGACCGCCTTCGCGATGTCGCTTCCGCGGCGGACCCCGCCGTCCACGAAGATCGATGCCCGCCCGCCGACCGCGCGCGCAATTTCGGGCAGGGCCTCGATGGCGCTCGTCGCGCCGTCGAGCTGCCGGCCACCGTGATTCGAGATCACGAGGCCATCGACGCCGGCGGCGACGGCCCGTTCTGCGTCGTCCGCCCGCAGGACGCCTTTCAGCATCAGTTTCCGCGGCCAGAGATCGCGGAAGCGCTTGAGGTCGTCCCAGCAGAACGACGGGTCGAACATGCCATGACCGACGAAGGAATTGACGTCGCGGCCGGACTCCAGCTCGCGCTCGACATTGACGAAGCGGGGACGGCGCGTCGCGACCGTCGCGAGCCAGCGCGGATGCAAGAGCATGTCGAGCCGTGTCTCCCATGTGAATTTCTGGTCCGGCAGGAGCCCGGTCCGCAGATCCCGCTCGCGCTTGCCGGCGACGGGAAAATCGCTCGTCAGCATCACGCACTCGAAACCGGCGTCGCGCGCACGCGCGAGGATTGCGGCGGTGATGCGCCGCTCGGCGAAGACATAGGCCTGCAGCCACAGCCGCCCGGGTGCTTCGCGTGCCACGTCCTCGACGAGACTCATCGAGACAGTGGACATGGCGAACGGCACGCCGGCCGCCGAGGCGGCGCGCGCGAGTTCCATGTCGCCGTCGCGCCAGGAAAGCCCGTTGAGTCCCGTCGGTCCCACGACGATCGGCAATGCGGACGGAGCACCGAGCAATCGCGTCGAGAGATCGCGCTTGGACACGTCAACCAGCGTGCGCGGCTGGAAACGAAGCCGCCCGAAAGCTTCACGATTGCCCCGGAGCGTCACCTCGTCTTCCGCGCCGCCGTCCACGTAGGCAAACACGAAGCGGGGAAGACGCGTTCGCGCAATCGCGCGCAGGTCCTCGATGTTGATCGCGTCCTGGCAGCGCATCACTCGATCCTAAACGTTCCGGCCGGCGACGCGGCCCGTCAGCAGGCAGCCCCCGAGAAAAGTCCCTTCCAGGCCGCGCTTGCCGTTCATCCCGCCGCCGCCGAACCCCGCTGCTTCGCCGGCAGCGAACAGACCGGCGATTGCGCGCCCATCCGCGCCCAGGACGCGGCAATCGAGGTCAGTCTGGATCCCGCCCATGCTCTTGCGGCTGATCACGAATTCGCGGATCGCCATCAACGGCCCGGCTCGCCGGTCGAGGATCGGCTGGAACGCGCAGGTTCTCATCCGGTCTCCGGGCCACCGTCGCGCAAAGGCGATGCGTCTCAGCTGCTCGTCATTGTGAAAACGCTCGCCGCGCCGGATGGCCGCGTCGTAACTCGCGACCCCGGACTCGACGGTCGCGAGATCCACGACGTCGTCACCGTTCAGGGCGTTCATCCGGCCGACGAGCTCCGGCAGCGTGTCGGCGAGCACGATGTCCTCGCTGTTTCGAGTGAGCTCGTCATAGAGCCAGCGGTTGCCGAACAGCAGTTCGAGCGCGACACGCAGCTTGCGGCGGTCGCGTATCGCGGGATTGAATTCGGCACCGGAAACCGCGAGTTCCTTGAGCGCGATGCGGCGATTGAGGAGCTGCCAGCTGTAGCCGCCGGGCTCCTGGCAGATGCGCGCGACGAGTTCATGCGTGTCGTATCCCGCCACGAGCGGCATGGGCCCGATGCGCTCGCCGCGCGAGTTGAGCCAGAGCGCCGACTTCGGCGGCACGAGCGACAGTCCGTGCCCGGGTTTCCGCGGACGCCAGTGCCGGATGCCCGCGGCGTAATTCCACTGCCAGTCGAGGTGAGTCACGTTCGCGCCCACGCTCGCCGCGGCATCGTGCAGCGCGCCGTTCGCGAAACGATGAGACCCGTTCAGGATCACGGGGGGTGGAATCCCCCAGTCCGCATGCCAGTGCCGCCGGACGCGCTCGATATCGCCGTTGATGCCGCCCGCGGCGATGACGACCACTTCGCTGGCGACTTCGAACGGGCGGCCGTCAGGTTCGGTCGTGCCGCGAAGGCCGCAGACAGCGCCTGCGCGCGTCGCGAGCGAATCCACCCGATGCCCGAAACGCAGTTCCAGCAGTTCGCGGCGGGGATGATTCCGGAGCAGGCCGATCAGCGCATCCGTCAGGCCGCGGCCCGTGCCCCAGACGAGATGAAACCGCGGCACGGAGTTGCCGGGAACGTACAGTCCGCGCTCGATCCACATCGGCATCGGCATGAACCGGACGCCGATCGCGGTCAGCCATTCATAGACATCCGGCACGCAGCGTTCGACATAAGCCCGCGCCCAGGCCCGCGGCCACTCGTGCTCAGGACCGAGTTCGCCGAAGGATTGCCAGTCGGCCAAGCCGAGAGCGGCGCTGTCCGCGATGCCGCGCCGGCGCTGTACGGGAGTGCCGGCGAACCAGAGGCCGCCGAACGCGTCCTTTGCCTGTCCGCCGAGGTTTTCCTCGAGGTCGCGGTCGAGCAGGAGCACGCGCCGGCCCCGGGACAGCGCTTCGATCGCCGCGGCGATTCCCGCAATTCCCGCGCCGGCGATCGCGACGTCGGTCGAATGGCGGTCGGGGATCATGACGGAGTATATTCCGCGCGTAATCCGATCCGGGGAAGGGGACATGAATTCTTCTGCGCGCGTGCTTCGCCCGATCGCGGCGTTGCTGGCCGGTCTGGCGATGGTGACGAGTGTCCAGGCGCAGGGCGTCCTGGATACGAAAAAAGGAAAAGGCGGCTCGGACGTCCAGGGCGCGGCCGGCACGCAGGGCGCGCAGGGGGCGGCCACGGATCTCGAGCGTTGCGACAAACCCATGGGAGCGGTCGCGGTCGTCGAGCCGCAGGACTATGTGATGGGCGCGCTCGCGCGGTACAACCTTCAGTCGCCCGTCGGGCTCATCCGCATGATGATCCAGCAATCGAACTGCTTCATCGTGGTCGAGCGCGGCCAGGGCATGCAGAACATGATGCAGGAGCGGGCGCTCGCCGGCGGCGGCGAGATGCGCGCAAACTCGAACATCGGCGGCGGACAGATGGTCGCGGCCGATTTCATCCTGACGCCCGCCGTCGTCTTCTCGGAGAACAATGCCGGTGGATTCGGCGGCGCGCTCGGCGGGCTGCTCGGCGGCAAGGCCGGGGCGATCGGCGCGGTGGTCGGCGGCCTCAAGTTCAAGGAAGCGCAGACGAGCATGCTCGTCGCGGATGCGCGTTCCGGCGTTCAGGTCGCATCGGCGGAAGGCAGCTCCAAGAAGGCGGATCTCAATCTGTTCGGGGCGGTCTGGGGCGGCGGCGCCGGTGGCGGCATCGGCGGCTACGGCAACACGAACGAGGGCAAGATCGTGGCCGCGAGTTTTGCCGACAACTACAACAACGTCGTGCGCGTAATCCGGAACGACCCCAGCCTGCAACGTGACGTCGGGACGCTCGCGCAGGAAGCGGCGGCTGGCGGCTCGACGAAGGCCGGCGCGGTCTACAACGAGGGCGACGTGCTCTATCCGAAGATCGCGGGCGTGAAGATCATGGGAAGCGCGGCTGAGGCGGGCAAGGCGATCGCGACCCTCGACAAGGGCGAAGAGCTCATCTACATGGGCGAAGAGCAGAACGGTTTCGTGAAGATTGAGTCGGGCAGGGGCGGCGGCTGGGTCAAGAAGGTCCTGGTCGCGAAGTAGCGCTCGCGTCGAGACGCCCGATTTCCGCGATCATCTCGATCGCGATCTGGCGCTCGCCCATGATCACCGTATCCGCGCCGAGATCCGCGAGGTGGCGCGATTCCACATCCGAGTGCGCGCGCGCAACGATTGCGATGCCGGGATTGACCGCGCGAGCGTGCTTCACGATGCGTCCCGCTTCGAAGGCGTTTGGAATCGCGATCACGATTCGCTTCGCGTCTTCGAGCCCCGCCGATCGGATGATGTCGTGGCTCGCGGCATTGCCCTCGATATGCGGCAGGTCCCGCTCGCGCAGCTCCACGACCCGATCCGCGTCGCTTTCGATGACCACGAACGGGGTCCGCGACTTTTCGAAGGCTTCCGCGACAATCCGGCCGACGCGCCCGTAGCCCACGAGCACGCTGTGGCCGCGGCGGTCCGGGGTCCGGGCGCCAGGCGTGGGGCCTTCCGGCCGATCGAGGCGCAACAGCCGGACGAACGCCTCGACGTGTGGCTCCACGCGCCGCGTCAGCGAGAAAGCGAAGGGGTTGAGGATGATCGAGATCATCGCCGCGGCCAGAACGAGATCCCGCCCCTGTTCGGGCAGGATCCCCATCGAGAGCCCGAGACCGATGAGGATGAAGGAGAACTCGCCGACCTGCGAGAGGCTCGCGGCGATCGTCATCGCGACGCCGACCGTATGGCGGAACAGCAGAACGATGGCAAATGCCGCGACGGACTTGCCGATCAGGACGATAAACAGCGTGCCAAGCAGCGCAAGCGGCTCGCGAAAAACGATGCTCGGGTCGTAGAGCATCCCGACCGCGACGAAGAACAGCACAGCGAAGGCTTCGCGCAACGGCAGGCTCTCCTCGGCGGCGCGGTGGCTCAATTCCGATTCGCCGAGCACCATGCCGGCAAAGAAAGCGCCCAGCGCGAACGAGACTCCGAACAGCTTGGCGGCGCCGAACGCCACGCCGAGGGCGATCGCGAGCACCGCAAGGCGGAACAGTTCGCGCTGCTGCGCAACGGAGTGCAGGACACGCGGGATGACGCGGCTGCCGACGACAAACATCAGCGCGACGAAGCCCGTGACCTTGGCGATCGTGAGGACGATCGCGAGGACAAGATCCCCCTGGTATGGCGGACCGGCCGCCCCTTCGGCCGCAAGCCAGTCGGCCAGCGCCGGCAGGAGCACGAGCGCGAGCACCATGGCAATGTCCTCGACGATCAGCCAGCCGACGGCGATGCGGCCGCGGTCCGAAGTCACGAGCCCGCGGTCCTCGAGGGCGCGGATGAGCACGACCGTGCTCGCGACCGACAAAGCGAGCCCGAAGATGATTCCAGCCTGCCAGCTCCAACCCAGCTGCTGTCCGAGCAATGCTCCGAGGGCGGTCGCGACGGTGATCTGGACGACCGCGCCCGGCAAGGCGATCGCCCGCACGGCGAGCAGGTCGCGGAACGAGAAGTGCATGCCGACGCCGAACATCAGCAGGATGACGCCGATCTCGGCGAGCTCGTTGGCAATTGCCTGGTCCGCGACGAATCCGGGCGTGAAAGGGCCGACGGCAACGCCCGCGAGCAGGTAGCCGACAATCGGCGACATGCGCAGGCGATTTGCGATTGCGCCAAAGAGAAAGGCCAGCCCGATGCCGCCGACGATCGTCGCGATGAGTGGAGTCGAATGATCCATCTACGCGATGCAATTTAGCATGCGAGGGAATAAAATCAGCGCAAACAAGCGGGTGTAGTTCAATGGCAGAACTGCAGCTTCCCAAGCTGCTAACGTGGGTTCGATTCCCATCACCCGCTCCATCATGAACACCGTCATCAATGCAGTGCTCGGCGGCATCCTGATCGGCCTCGCGGCGACGCTGCTGCTCTGGTCGATCGGGCGCATTGCCGGAATCAGCGGCATCGTCAATGGAATCGCGGGCTCGCCGCGCGGCGACCGCGCGTGGCGTGTCGCCTTCCTCGCCGGAATGATGATCGTCGGCGCCGTGGTACTGCAGTTCGCGCCGGCGCCCCCGCGCATTCAGACCGGCGCGACTCCTTTGCTGCTCACCGCCGGATTCCTGGTCGGCTTCGGGACCCGCGTGGGCAACGGCTGCACCAGCGGACACGGCGTCTGCGGACTGGGCCGGCTGTCGTGGCGGTCGGCGGCGGCGGTCGCAACGTTCATGGCGGCGGGCATGGCGACCGTGTACGTGATGCGGCACCTGCCGGGGTCGGCATCATGAGATCCGCGCTGCTCGCCGCCCTGGGATCCGGAGCGCTCTTCGGAGCCGGTCTCGCGATTTCCGGCATGACGAACCGCTTCGTCGTCCTCGGATTCCTCGACGTTTTCGGCGCGTTCGATCCGACGCTCGTCTTTGTCATGGCCGGCGCCGTCGCCGTCACGGCAATCGCGTTCCGTTTCGTGCTGCGGATGCCCGCGCCGGCGCTCGGCGGTGCATTCCGGCTGCCGTCGAGGGACGTCGTGGACCCGCGGCTTCTCGCGGGCGCTGCGATCTTCGGCATCGGTTGGGGGCTCGCCGGCTTCTGCCCGGGTCCCGTACTCGTCGGAACCGCTGCCGGGCTCCACGACGCCTGGATTTTCGTACCGGCGATGCTCGTGGGCAGCTTCTGCGCGGACAGGATCGCGGCGCCGTGAGCGCAAGTCGGGATCCGCTCGTCGTCGCCGCCCGCGAGAGCTGCGCACACGCGCATGCGCCCTATTCCGGAACACATGTCGGCGCCGCCGTGCGTTCGACGAGCGGCGCCGTGTATCGCGGAACGAATGTCGAAAACGCGGCCTATCCGCTCGGGAACTGCGCGGAAATGAGCGCGATCGCCGCCGGTGTCGCGGCCGAAGGCGCGCGATTCCGGATCGCGGAAATCGCTGTCTGGGCGACGGATGGCGAAGAACGGGTCCTTGCGGCTTCGCCCTGTGGCGGATGCCGGCAACGCATCCACGAGCTTGCGGCCGACGGCCAGGTCAGAGTCCATTTTCCCTGGCAGGGCGGCGAAACGCGCACGGCGAGCATCGGCGAACTCCTGCCGTTCGCTTTCACGCTGCCGGCCGCCCCAAGTAAAAAATGAATCCGTCGGACGCGCGCCTGCTCGCGGCCCTCGATCTCACGAGTCTTGGCGAGGACGACACGCCGGCCGCGATCCGGGCGCTCTGCGCGAAAGCCGCGGCAAGCGTGGTGCGGCCCGCCGCCGTCTGTGTGTTTCCCGAACACATCGTCACCGCGCGCGCCGCGCTCGCCGAAACTGGAGCAACCGGGGTGGCGGTGGCTACCGTCGTGAATTTCCCGGACGGCGCCAACAATCCGGGCCGCGCGCTCTCCGAAACCCGGCGCGCACTCGCGGCCGGCGCCGACGAAATCGATCTCGTCTTTTCCTGGCGCGCTTATGTCGCGGGCGATCGCGAGAGCGGTCCGATAATCGTGCGGCGATGCAAGGAGGCCTGCGGATCCAGGCTTCTTAAGACGATCATCGAAACAGGCGAACTCGGCGATCCGCTCCTGATCCGGGAAATATCCCTCGCGGCCGTCGATGCCGGAGCGGACTTCGTGAAGACATCGACCGGAAGAAGCCGCGTTGGCGCGACGCCGGAAGCCGCGAAGGCGATCCTGGAATGCCTGCGCGAACGCGGCCGCGGCGGTTTCAAGGCATCAGGCGGAATCCGGACGCTTGCGCAGGGTCGCGTCTACCTCGAGCTCGCGGAGCTGATTTGCGGCGCGGGTTGGGCTACTCCCGCGAAATTTCGCATTGGCTCGAGTTCGATGCTCGGACAGGAGCCTGGTCAATGACTTGGCTGCCGCAGGAGACGATCCGCATCAAGCGCGACGGCGGCACCCTCGACGCGACTGAGCTCGGGCGGATCGCGCAGAGCATCGCCGACGGCAGCCTGGGCGACGCGCAGGTCGGTGCGTTTGCGATGGCGGTCCACTTCCGCGGCATGACGCCTGCGGAGTGCGCGGCTTTCACGATTGCGATGCGCGATACCGGCGAGGTCTTCGACTGGCGCGACGAGTCGCTGCCCGGACCTGTCCTGGACAAGCACGCGACAGGCGGCGTCGGCGACCTCGTTTCGCTCGCACTTGGTCCGATGCTCGCTGCCTGCGGCGCCTGGGTGCCGATGATCGCCGGGCGGGGGCTCGCGCACACGGGCGGGACGCTCGACAAGCTCGAATCCATCCCCGGCTACCAGTCGCGGCCGTCCCCGGAGCGCTTCCGTCGCGCACTTCGCGATGCCGGTGTCGCGATCATCGGCGCGGGAGATCGCATTGCTCCCGCAGACCGGAGGCTTTACGCGATACGCGACGTCACCGCCACGGTCGATTGCCTGCCGCTGATCGTCGCCTCCATCCTGTCGAAGAAACTGGCCGCCGGCCTCGATGCGCTCGTGCTCGACATCAAGACCGGCGGCGGGGCGGTGATTCCAGAAGCAGAGCGCGGACGCGAGCTGGCGCGGGCCATGATTTCGACGGCAGGGGCAGCGGGTCTTCGGGTTTCGGCGTTCCTGACGGACATGTCGGAACCGCTCGCGCGATCGGCCGGCAATGCGCTCGAGTTGCGCGAGGCGATCAGCATGCTCCGCGGCGAGGCCTGCGATGCGCGCCTGCTCGAGGTTACACTCGCGCTCGGCGCAGAAGTCATGGTTCTTGGAGGGCTCGCGAATGATGCGAGCGCGGCCCGCGAGTCGCTTTCAGCATCGCTTGCATCAGGGACCGCGGCCGAGCGCTTTGCGCGCATGGTCGCCAGTCTCGGCGGTCCCGCCGATATCGTGGAGAAGCCGGACGCGCATCTCGCGGAAGCTCCAGTCATCGTCGAAGTGCCGGCGCCGCGGGACGGATTCGTGACTGCAATCGACACGCGTGCGCTGGGTTTCGCCGTCGTGAAGCTCGGAGGCGGCCGGACCGCTCCGGACCAGTCGATCGATCCTGCCGTCGGCCTCGACCGACTGACGCCGCGCGGCAGCCGGGTCCGCAAGGACCAGCCTATTGCGCGCGTGCACGCGGCAGATCGTGATGCCGCTGCGGCCGCATCCCTGGCCGTCGCCCGCGCCTATGAGATCGACGCGAAGCTGCCGTCGCCGCCATCATTGGTCGAGCGAGTCGCATGAGCACTCCCCACATCGACGCCGCACCCGGCGCGTTCGCGGAACTGCTGCTCCTGCCGGGCGATCCGCTGCGCGCGCGGCATGTCGCGAGCAACCTGCTGACCCGCGCGGCCGAAGTTACGAATATCCGCAACATGCTGGGCTACACCGGCGAATGGAACGGAAAGCGGGTGTCGGTGATGGGCTCCGGCATCGGCATTCCGTCGACGATGCTCTATGCGACCGAACTGATTCGCGACCATGGTGTGCGGCGGCTGGTGCGAGTCGGCACCTGCGGCGGGCTCGCCGAGGACTTGCAACTGGGCGAACTGGTGCTGGTGCAGGGCGCATCGACCGACTCGTCGGTGAACCGGCTGCGATTCGGTGGCTACGACTTCGCGGCGACCGCTAGCTGGGCGCTGTTGTCCCGGGTCGCGGCCGCTGCGCGGGCCGCCGGCTCCGCGATCCGCGTCGGAAACGTATTCACCAGCGACTTCTTCTACCACCCGGATGCCGGCCTTATGGAACTGCTGCGGCGTTTCGGAATCCTCGCGCTCGACATGGAGACGGCGGGTCTCTACGGCCTCGCGTCGGAACTGGGCGCGGAAGCGCTGGCGGTGCTGACGGTCAGCGATCACCTGACGCACGACCGGCGCATGAGCATCGAAGAACGCGAGACCGGCGTCGACGCGATGATCCGCCTCGTTCTCGACTCACTGCTCTGCTGAACGAATCGCGCTGACGCGCGTCGACGGAATTAACGGCGGCCGTGCGACCAGGAGCGCGCTCGCGGGGCGGCGGAGCGCGAAGGCGCTGGGCGGTGTTGCGGGGCCGCGCGATGTTGTGCCGCCGAGCGATGTTGTGCCGCCGGCGCGTTGTCGGCGCGCGCGAATTCCGGCGTCGGCGAGAATGGCACGGCCTGGCGCATCGTTCTTTCGATGTCGCGCAGCAATGAAGCCTCGTCCGAGGACACGAGCGATACCGCATGCCCATCGTTGCCGGCACGCGCCGTGCGGCCGATGCGATGCACGTAGTCTTCCGGCACATGCGGCATGTCGTAATTGACGACCTGGGGCAGTTCGCGGATGTCGAGCCCGCGCGAGGCGACCTCGGTAGCGACCAGCGCTGTCAGCCGGCCCGCCTTGAAATCGGCGAGTGCGCGGGTGCGCGCGGCCTGGCTCTTGTTGCCGTGGATCGCGGCGGAGCGGATGCCGGCTCGCTCGAGCTGCTCCGCGAGGCGATTCGCGCCGTGCTTGGTGCGCGTGAAAACGAGCGCCTGCTGCCAGCGACCCTCGCCATTGGCGCCGTTCTTGAAAAGATGCACCAGGAGATGGCGCTTGTCGTCCTTCGCCACGCGAAACGCGAGCTGCACGACGCGATCGACCGTGCTGTTCGGCGGCGTGACTTCGACCTGCGCCGGGTTCACGAGGATTCGCGCAGCGAGCGCGCGGATTTCTGGAGTGTAGGTCGCGGAGAGCATCAGGTTCTGGCGCTTCGGAGGAAGCAGCTTGATGATGCGCCGGATATCGTGAATGAAACCCATGTCGAGCATCCGGTCCGCTTCGTCGAGGACCAGGTGCCGGATCTCGGAGAGGTTCGCGAGTCCGCGATTCGCGAGATCGAGCAGCCGTCCGGGCGTCGCAACGAGGATGTCGCAGCCGGCGCGAAGCCCGTCGATCTGGGGTTTTTCGCCGACACCGCCGAAGATCACGCGCGAACGCAGCGCCTTGTTCGCTCCGTAAACCCGGATGCTCTCCAGGATCTGGGCGGCGAGTTCGCGGGTCGGCGCAAGCACGAGCGCGCGCGGCGCGCGTCCGCTGGAGGCGTGCAGCAACTGGAGCAGCGGCAGGACGAACGCCGCCGTCTTGCCGGTGCCGGTCTGGGCGCCGGCCAGTAGGTCGCGACCGGCAAGCACCGGCGGAATGGCTTCCGCCTGGATCGGCGTCGGGGTCGAGTAGCCGTGTGCGGAAATGGCAGAAAGCAGCTCAGGCTCAAGCCCGAGATCCTTGAAATTCATGATGATTTATGGGGTCCGAGGAGGGAAAGGCGCGCGGACTATACAGGAAATCACGCGAGCGAGTGATAGACCTTCTGGACGTCGTCATCCTGCTCGAGGAGATCGATCAGTTCGAGCGCCTCATGGGCCGCCGCTTCCGGCAGTTCGACC
>DASWIQ010000164.1:0-18499 GCA_036397615.1 Steroidobacteraceae bacterium | reverse complement strand
CCCCCCCCCCCGGCACCGTTCAGGCGGCGCGCGCGTTCTCGTAGTCGATGACTCCGGCGACCGCATGCATCACGGAAGCGATGCGCACCGCCGACTGCACGGCCTCGCGGCCGACATCGTGCTGGCGCAGCACGCGCTCGTGCGCCGTCACGCACTTGCCGCAGCCGTTCACGGCGGAGACCGCAAGCGAGATCAGCTCGAAATCGGCCTTCGCAATTCCGGGGCTTCCGATCACATTCATGCGGAGCTTCGCCGGCAGCTTTGCGTACTCCTCGTCTTCGACGAGATGCAGGAAGCGGTAATAGACATTGTTCATGCCCATGATCGCCGCCGCCGCGCGCGCGGCTTCGACCTCGGCCGGCGCGAGCTTTTCCGCGGCAACGGATTCGGCGGCGCGCGCGAGCTCCGCATTCCTGGAGGCGATCGCCGAGGCGAGCGCCGTCATCCAGAGCTGCGTCTCGGAGAGTCCGGGCGCGCCCTGCGGCGTCAGCACCGATGAGAGGTTGAGCCGCAGGTCGCGGGCGTAGTCGGGAATCCGGTCCCTGAGTGTGTCCATGCTCAGGCCGCCTTCAGTGTGTCGTCGCCCTTCTGCCAGTTGCAGGGGCAAAGCTCGTCGGTCTGAAGGCTGTCGAGCACGCGAAGCACTTCCTCGGGGCTGCGGCCGACGTTGAGGTCGGTCACATAGACGAACCGGATCTCGCCTTCGGGGTCCACGATGAACGTCGCGCGCTGGGCGACGCCGGCCTCGGGATCGAGAATGCCGAGTTCCGACGACAGTTCGCGCTTGATGTCCGACAGCATCGGAAACGGCAGGTCGCGGAGATCCGGGTGCGATTTGCGCCAGGCCAGGTGCACGAAATCCGAATCCGTGCTGACGCCCAGGAGCTGCGCGTCGCGATCCGCAAAATCGCGGTTCAGCTTGCCGAAACCCGCAATCTCGGTCGGGCAGACGAAGGTGAAGTCCTTCGGCCAGAAGAACACGACCAGCCACTTGCCGGCGTAGGTCTTGTCGTCGATTTCCTTGAACGCGTGGTTGGCGTCATTGCCGACGACGCCCGTCAGCTTGAACGCGGGAAATTTCTTGCCAATACCGAACATGATTTTCACTCCTTTGCTGGGTTGCCCCAATGTTGTGGCAAAGGATGCCGGTTCGAAGTCCATTCGTACAATCGATTATTGATATCGTTACAATAGATTCTATCTATGACTTTGCGGGACCTCGAATACCTGGTGGCGCTTGCCGAGACGCGGCACTTCGGCCGCGCGGCCGAACGCTGCCATGTGAGCCAGCCCACCCTCTCCTCCCAGCTCCGCAAGCTCGAGGAGTTCCTGGGCGTCACGCTGATCGAGCGGCGGCCGCGGCGCGTCGCCCTGACGCCCGCGGGCGAGGCCGTTGTCGAACGCGCCCGGCGCATGCTGCGCGACGCCGACGACATCCGTGCCCTCGCCCGCGCGCGGCAGGACCCGTTCGCCGGGCAGCTGAAGGTGGGATTCATCCCGACGCTCGGGCCTTATCTGCTGCCCCGCATCGCGCCCCGCATCGCGCGGGCGCTGCCAAAGCTGCAGCTGATGCTCCACGAATACCAGACCGCCGCGCTCGTCGACCGCGTGGTCGCGGGGGAACTCGATCTCGCGATCCTCGCCCTGCCGGCGGAAACCAAGGGTCTCGTCACGCGCTCGCTGTTCGCCGAGGCGTTTCTCGTCGCGATGCCGGAGCACCACCGTCTCACGGCGAAGAAACGCGTGAAGTCCTCCGATCTCGCCGGCGAGAAACTGCTGCTGCTCGAAGAGGGACACTGCCTGCGCGACCAGGCGCTCGAAGTCTGCGAGCGCGCCGGCACGGAGGAGCAGGACTTTCGCGCGACGAGCCTCGAGACGCTTCGGCAGATGGTCGCGGCCGGGCTCGGCATCACGCTCCTGCCGCGGCTCGCCGCCGAAGGCCCGTTCGCCTCGGCGCGCGGGCTCGTCGTCCGCCCGTTCGCGCCGCCCGCGCCGAACCGCGTGATCGGTGCCGCCTGGCGGCGCTCGACTTCGCGCGCAGAGGCGATCGCCGCCGTCTGTGATCTCATCTCGCGCGCGGCGCCCTAGTCCTCGACGGTCGCAGGGTTTCCTTCTTGAGCTAGCGTCCGACCGTGGTCAGCAGATAGATGCAGGCCACTGTCCCGGCGATGGCCAGTCCGTGGAATACCGCCTTCAGGCCGGCACCCACGTGAATTCCGAGGTCGTGGAGGCAGTGATACATGCGATGGAGGCCGTGGAACAGGAACAACGAGATGACGAGCAGCATGGCCAGCTTGCCGAAGCCGCGATCCACGAATGCCAGCATGCGGTCGTAGCTCATTGTCTCGCGCGGGAGCAGGAATCCAAGCGGCACGGCAACACCGGTCACGAAAATCAGCATCGGCCCGACGAGGGCGGACAGCATGCCGCCAGCGCCGAAGAGGGACCAGAAAATGGGCTTGTTTGAACGCTTCACGGAGAGACCCGCGGGACATTCATGAATACGGCGAGGAAGACGAGGATCGACGCCGCGATCGCCGCAACCACGCCCGAGACGATGATCGTGCGATCGGCGAGCCGATGCCCGGCAATCGAAATGAAGGGCAGCGTCTTCGGCATGACCTTGAACCAGGTCCACGTGTGATACGCCACCAGCGGCAGGGCGACCAGGTGAAATCCGATCGCCCATGGGCTCGCCAGACTCTCGCGCCACGCGTCGAACGCCAGCCGGCCCTGCGCGAGGCGCAAAAGCCCGCAGAGCAGGACCACGGCATACGCGGTGATGACGACACAGCTCGACTCTCGCACCATGTACCAGCGGTAGAACGGGTTGCGGAGCCACCACGAGCCCATCGGACGAACATAGGTTTTAACGTTTGACATGGCTTGCCTCGGGCCGGCCGTCACTTCGGCATCAGCAGATGCCGGAAGAAATCCTTGGTGCTGTTGATCTTGTTCACGTTCACCGCCCGGGCAGGATCGACGGCCTTTGGGCACACCTCCGAGCAGTAACCCACCAGCGTGCAACTCCAGACGCCGTCCTCCGCGTTGACTATCTGCATCCGCTCACGGGCCCCGGCGTCGCGCGAATCCGCGTTATATCGATGCAGCAGCGCCAGTGCCCCCGGCCCGGTAAACGCCGGATTGAGCCCGTATTGCGGGCATGCGGCATAGCAAAGCAGGCAGTTGATACATTGCGAATACTGGTAATACTCCTCCATCTGCCCCGGCGTCTGCAGGAAGGTTCCGTCGGCGACGGACTTGTCTTCGCCTGGGATCAGGTAAGGCTTGATCGATTCCAGCTTGACGAGGAAATCGGTCTGGTCGATCACGAGATCCCGAATGATCGGGAAGTGATTCAAGGGTTCGACGCGCAAATGGCCGGGATGGAAGTCCCGCAGAAACGTCTCGCACGCCAGCGCAGGCTTTCCATTCAACATCATTCCGCAGCTGCCGCAAATCGCCATCCGGCATGACCAGCGAAAGGTCAGGCTGCCGTCCAGATTGTCCTTGATGTACTGCAATCCCTGTAGCACCGACATGTCGTCGGTGAACGGCAGCTGGTAGGTCTGCAGCCTCGGCTCGCTGTCGGTCGCCGGATCGTATCGCAGGCAATCGATGGAGATCGTCTTCGTGGACGCCGCGTTCATGTCGTCGGCTCCTGACATTCCATGCCGTCTCCTAGGACATTTCCGCTTTTTTGCCGGCGCCGCCGTAGGCGCGCCTCCGCGGCTGCGACTTGGTGATCGTCACGGGCATATGGTCGATCCGCGGGGGGCCCTCGCCACCGGAGTGCGCCAGCGTGTGCTTCAGGAAATTCTCGTCATCGCGCGATTCGTACCCGTCCAGCCGCATGTGCGCGCCACGCGATTCCCGGCGCGTGAGGGCACTGTGCGCCATGGCTTCCGCCACCTCCAGCGTGAATCCCAGTTCAATCGCGCTCAGCCACTCGGTGTTGAAGGCCCGGCTGCGATCGTCCAGTTGGAGACCGTCGCGATAACGCGCCCGCAATTCGGCGATCTTGTCGCAGGCGATCTTCAGGGTCGCCTCGCGTCGATAGATGCCGACGCCGGCCTCCATGCTGTCCATCATCTCCCCGCGCACGGCCGAGATGCGTTCGCCGCGCGTTGCCGTCAGCAACGCCATCAATCGCCGTGCAGACGATTCAGCCAGTTGCCGCGCGCCGGTTTCATCGCATCCGGCCGCGGTCTGCGCATGCTCCGCTGCGCCGATGCCGGCGACCGATCCAAATACGAGCAGTTCAGCCAGCGAATTCGAGCCGAGGCGATTGGCGCCGTGAATGCCGACGCTCGAACATTCCCCGGCTGCAAACAGGCCGCGCAACGACGTTTCGCAGCGGACATTGGTCAGGATGCCGCCCATAGTGTAGTGGACCGCCGGGCAAACCGGGATCGGTTCCTTGACTGCGTCGACGCCCACAAAAGTCTTTGCGATCTCCGTGATCAGCGGCAATCGTTCGTGGATCTTCTTCGCGCCGAGATGGCGGAGATCGAGGTGCACGACGGGACCCTGGGACGTGGCGACTGTGCGGCCCTTCTGAAACTCGTGCCAGAAAGCCTGCGACAGTCGATCGCGCGGCCCCAGTTCCATCGCTTTCGGCCGTGGCCAGGGGTCGAGCGGACCCAGGCCGTAGTCCTGCAGATAGCGGTATCCGTCCTTGTTGACGAGAATCGCCCCCTCACCCCGGCAGCCTTCCGTGATCAGAATGCCCGTGCCCGGAAGGGCGGTCGGATGCCACTGGACGAACTCCATGTCGCGCAGCGGCACTCCCTGGCGATAGGCCAGCGCCATGCCGTCGCCGGTGACAGTCCCTGCATTCGTGTTCTGCCGGAACACCCGCCCCGCGCCGCCGGTGCAGATCACCGCCGAAGCGCACACGAACAGGAAAAATTCGCCTGTGGCGACTTCGATCGCAAGCACGCCGCGGATCCTGCCGTCCTCCACGATCAATTCCGCGCAGAAATACTCGTCGAAGCGCTTGATGGCCGGATACTTCAATGAAGTCTGGAACAGCGTGTGCAGGATGTGAAAGCCGCTGCGGTCGGCCGCGAACCAGGTGCGCTGGACCTTCATGCCGCCAAAGAACCTGACGTTGATGTTTCCATCCGCCTTGCGGCTCCACGGGCAGCCCAGGTGCTCGAGCCGGATCATCTCCGGGCCGCAGTGAGCGACGAAATATTCCACCGCAGCCTGGTCGCACAACCAGTCGCCGCCGGAAACCGTGTCATCGAAGTGACTGTCGAGGCTGTCGTCCGGCCGCACGACGGCGGCGGCACCGCCCTCCGCCGCGACGGTATGGCTGCGCATCGGAACAATCTTGGAAATCAGCGCGATCCGCAGCTGCGGATCATACTCTGCCGCGGCGATCGCGGCACGCAAACCCGCGCCGCCGCCGCCGACCACCACGACATCGGTTTGAACTACCTGCACCAATTCAGCCCTTTGCGGACGGCCGCGGTCCGCCCCACCGCAGGCGGCCTACACGGTGATCGAGATCAGCTGGTACAGGCCGCCGAAAAAGGTCCGCTTGCGCAACGCAGCAAGCCGGGCGCCGCACGGAAACCAGCTCGCGACCTCGTTTCGCCATAGATCCAGCGCATACGGTTCAAGCGTTCGAAGTACCCCGGTCATCGGCCAATAGAGGGGATTGAGCCGATGCGGCCGGTGGTAGTCGACGATGACGATCTGGCCGCCCGGCTTCACGACCCGCAGCGCTTCCGCGAGAGTATCGCGGCGGACTTCCTCGGGCTGCTCATGCAGGAGAAAGAAAAGCAGCGCCCGGTCGTAGCTGCTGGACGCGAACTCCAGCGCTGCGCTGTCACCCTGAATCAACTCCACGGGCGGTTGCTTGGGTCCGTTGCGCCCGTGCCGGCCCAGCAAACCGCCGGGCAGCTTGCGCGCAAGGTTGTCGAGCTGGATGCGCAGCACGTCAACCACATGCAGTTGTGCTCCGTGTGTCAGCCTGGCCGCGATGCGGTGCGTCAGGTCCCCGTACACGCAGGCGACTTGCAGCGTCCGTCCCGCCAAATCCGAACCCAATGCACCGATTGCCGCGTCGCGCAACCGGTTGAAGTTCCCCCACAGAATCAGATTGACGAGCCACTGCCGCTCGAACAGGTGCACGGCTCGCGGATGCACATACGCCCACCAGTACGTCTGCGTCAGGTATCGCGGAACGGCCGCATCGGCCGCGAGGCATTGCAGTTCAGCGTGCATTGACCGTCCTGTCGATTTGATCCGGTTTATGGTTTCTGATCCGACGCCGCAGCGACCCCGGCGTCGCCGCCAAAGCGATAGCGGAATGACAATCCGACGAGATTGGCGTGGCCATCAATCAGGAAAAAGTCGAACTGGTCAAGACTCTCGGCCTGCCAGTCGGGCGAGCCGAATGACTGGCTCCCGCTGTGCAGACGGTTGATTTCCTGATGCCCGTAGAACGCGAACGCGGAAATCCTTTCGGAAATCGTCCACGACCGGTCGGCCGTGCTCCCGGAATCGCGCTCGCGATCAGCGAGGTTGAACTTGCGCAGCAGCGGATTCCGGGGCGCGCTGCCCTGCGGATCGACGACCTACGGATCCGTTTCACGATTGCACGATAATAGACTCGTCGTGCGACTCTGTCTTGACCTAAATCAATTCGAAGGCAGGCTGAGCGCGTGGACTTAAGATGACGCCATGAGAGTTCTGGTAGCCGACGATCATCCCTTGTTCCGGGCGGCATTGCGCCAGGCGCTGATGCTGGCCGTGCCGGACGCCGATATCGCCGAGGCCCACGATGTCGAGACGCTGCGCGCCGCGGCGGGCGCGGGAGCAGAACCGGATCTCGTGCTGCTTGATCTGCTGATGCCGGGCGCGAAGAGTTTCGCGCCCCTCGCCTGGCTGCGAAGCCAGTTTCCCGGCACCGCGGTAATGATCGTCTCGGCCAATGAAGATCCGGACGTGATCCGGCGCGCCCGATTGTTCGGCGCGGCCGGCTATGTGGTCAAGTCGGCGGCGCCGTCGGAGTTGATCTCGGCGATCCGCGCGGTGGCGGATTGCGGCGAGTGGTTCCCGGCCGGAATCGCGGCAATGGCGAGACGCGCGGAAGACAGCCGCGAGCTGCTCGCGACGCGGCTCAACAGTCTGACGCCGCAGCAATTCCGGGTGCTCGAGCTGGCCGCTCGCGGCCGGCTCAACAAGCAGATCGCAGCGGAGCTTTCGATCGAGGAGACCACGGTCAAGGCGCATGTCTCCGCCGCGCTCGCAAAACTCGGTGTGCGCAACCGGACCCAGGCCTCGGTCCTGTTTCGAGAGCTGGAGATCTCGGAAACCGCTTACGCCCGGGAGCGTTGAGCCGGGGGTTCGAGCAGACGCGCAAGGGCGCTCCGCACGGCGAGCGGCTTCAGGGGCTTTCTCAGGAATACGCAATCGAGGGCTTCCGCCTCCAGGCGCACGGCGTCGCTTGAATCCGCAGAGACGACGAGCACCGGCGCACGAATGCGCTCGACCGCGCGCAGATGCCGCACGACGTCGAGTCCCGTCGCGCCCCCTTCGAGGTGATAGTCCACGACGATGACCGCCGGACGCCAGGCCTGAAGTCGCCGCGCCGCGACCAGGTCCTCGATGCCCTGCGCCGCGAGCGTCTCGCAGCCCCAGGAATCGAGCAGTTTCGCAAGGCCGCGGAGTGCCGCCGGGTCGTTGTCGATGCAGAGGACACGCACGCCCGACAGTGCCCCCGCCGCGCGCGCCGGCAGCGGCAACGGCACGGCAACCTGCGCCGGCGCGCCGCGCGGCGTCTCGATCCAGAATACCGATCCGCGTCCCGGCACCGAGCGCAGCCCGATCTCGTGACCGAGCACGCGCGCGATGCGCTCCGCGATCGCGAGGCCGAGACCGAATCCGCGATTGTCATCCGCTTCGCGCCGGACCCCGCCGCGGTAGAACTCCTCGTAAACACGCGGCTGCTCTTCCGGCGCAATGCCGATGCCGGTGTCCCAGACCTCGATGCGGATCCGGTCGCTACGCCGCCGGATGCCGACCACAACGCGTCCGCTCGAGGTATATCGCAGCGCATTGCCCACGTAGTTCTGCAGCACGCGGCGCAGCAGCTTCGGGTCGGAGCGGATCACGGCGCGGCTGCGATGCACCGCGAGCTCGAGCCCGCGCTTGCGCGCCGCCAACCTGAACTCCGCGTCGAGCGCGTCGAGCACGCCGGCCAGCGGAACATCCTCAGGCTGAGCGCGGATCACGCCGGTATCGAGGCGCGAGATGTCGAGCAAATCGGAGATCAGGCTCTCCGCGGAATGCAGGCAGCTCTCGAGGTCCGTGAGCAGCGCGCGTTGATCGTCGCCGCGGGTCTTCTGCGCGAGCGCCCCCGCAAACAGGCCCGCGGCGTTCAACGGCTGCATCAGGTCGTGTCCCGCGGCGGCGAGGAACCGGGTCTTCCCCGCATTGGCGCGTTCCGCCTCCGCCTTCGCATCGAGCAATTCGTCGTTCATCGCGGAAAGCGCGCGGGTGCGCTCGAGCACGCGCTGCTCCAGCGATTCGTTTGCGACACGCAGCGCCACTTCCGCGCGCTTGTACTCCGTGACGTCCGTGTAGCTCGTGACGAAACCGCCGCCCGGCATCGGATTTCCGCGGATTTCGAGCACCGTGCCGTCCGGGCCCGTACGCTGCAACGCGTACGGCGTACCCCGCGCGAGATGCGCAAGCCGCCGCTCGATGGCGCCTTCGCTGTCACCGTCGCGGAGCCGTCCGCGCGCGGCATTGAACCGCAGCACTTCCTCGATCGGCTGGCCGATGCGCAGGAAACCGGACGGATACTGGTACATTTCGACATAGCGGCGGTTCCAGGCGACGAGCCTGAGGTCCGCATCCACGACGCTGATGCCCTGGCTCACGTTCTCGAGCGTCGACTGCAGCAATTCACGGCTGAACTCGAGCGCCTGCGAGGCGCCGCCGACGATCGTCACGACGTCCTCGAGAGGCACTTCGCGACCGGCGATTGCGGCGTCGACGAGCCGCTGTGCGGAAGAGGCACCGACGACCGAGGCGAGTAGCTTGTGGGTCGCCTCGAGCTGCCCGGCGCTGGCGCGCACATTCTCGCCGCCGCGCCAGCCGAGGTCCGCGAAATGCCGCGCGGCCCGGCTTCCGCCGATGAAGCGCTCGACCAGCGGCCGCAATTCGCGCGCGGTCACTTCCGGCGCATCCACGCCGAGCGCATTCGCTGGAAGCGCCGATTCGGCGTCCACGAAGGAAGCCGCCTGCACACGTTCGAGCAGTGCGCGCCGCCCGAACTGCGAGCCGGCAACCAGCCCGAGCGCCGAAAGCCCCAGGCTCCAGAAAAGTCCGTGAGCAAGCGGCTGCCAGTCGAGGCCGAAGAGTGCGGTGGGCCGCAACCATTCGACGTCCGCCGGACCGGCATCCATCAAAGCCGCCGGCAACAGGCCGGCCTGGATCAATGTCGGCACGAGGAGCGTCCAGGCCCAGGCGGTGAATCCGAGCGCGAGGCTCGTGATCGCGCCGGCGCGGCTTGCTCTGCGCCAATAGAGCCCGGCGACGATCGCGGGACCGAACAGCGCGACCGCGGCGAAGGAGATCTCGCCGATCGACGCGAGCGCATCGTTCTGCGCGATCCAGCGGTGATACAGCCAGCCGAGCGCGAGCAGAAGCACGATCGCGGCGCGACGCACGCCGAGCAGCGCGCCGGTCAGGTCATGGCGCTCGCGCCAGGCCGGAATCGCGCGCATCAGGAGCGGCATCGCGACTTCATTGCAGAACATCGTGGACAGCGCGACTGAGGCGACGATCACCATGCCGGTCGCCGCCGACAGTCCGCCGATGAAGGCGAAAAGCGCGAGTCCCTCGGCTCCCGCCGCTAGCGGCAACCCGAGCACGAACAGGTCGGCGTCGCCGGTGCCGCGGATCAATCCTGCGTTCGCGATCGGCAGCATGAACACGCTGATCGCGACCAGGTAAAGCGGGAACATCCAACGGGCCATCCGCAGATCCTGAGGGCCGCTGTTCTCGACGACCGCGACGTGAAACTGCCGCGGCAGGCAGAAGATCGCGAAGAAGCCGAGCACGGCGAGTGACAGGTAGTGTGAAGCGGTGGATTGCTGGGCACGTGTTGCGGCGAGCTCCGGCGACGCTGCGGCCTGGCGCGCGATGTCGGCGAATCCGTCGAACAGGCCCCAGGTCACGAACGCGCCGACCGCGATGAAGGCGGCGAGCTTCACCACCGACTCGAATGCGACCGCGAGCATCATGCCGGGGTGATGCTCGGTCGCGTCCACGTGACGGGTGCCGAACAGGATCGCAAACAGCGCGAGCGTCGCCGCGACGTAGATCGCGGTATCGCCGACCGCGGCGCCACCCGATGATGCGGCCAGCGTATTGAATGTCAGGTCGATCGCCTTCAACTGCAAGGCGACGTACGGAACGATGCCGCAGGTAGCGATCAGCGTGACCGCGACCGCGAGCGTGCGATCGCGACCGTAGCGCGCGGCGACGAAATCGGCAACCGAGGTAATGCGTTCGCGGCGACTCACGCTGATCAGCTTCGCGAGCAGCCTGGGAATCAGCAGGAACAGCAGGACCGTGCCGACATAAGTCGGCGGGAACGCCCAGCCGAGACTCGCGGACTGGCCGACCGTGCCATAGAAAGCCCAGGAGGTGCAGTAAACCGCGAGCGACAACGAATAGATCAGAGGCTTCGGCACCGGCTGACGGCCGGCGGCGGCCCAGCGGTCGCCGATCCACGCGATCGCGAACAGCACGCCGAGATAGGCGAGCGCGATCAGGGCAAGCAGTAGCGGGCCCGGCATCGCCTCAGTTTAGAGGCTGAACAACAGCACCGCGAGCGCGGTGCCGAGCGCGGGAATCATCACCGTCAGCGCTGCTACCGCCGGATAGGCGTCCTGATAGGTCTCCCGGCAGATCGCACGGATCGTGGTCACCACGTATCCGTTGTGCGGCAAGGAGTCGAGCGCGCCAGAGGAGAGCGCAACCACGCGGTGCAGCGCTTCGGGCCCGACACCGAGCGCGAGGTAATGCGGCGCGAGGATCGGTAGCGCGATGGTCTGGCCGCCGGAGGCGGAACCGGTGAGGCCCGCGATCAGCGTCACTGCGATCGCGGCGCCGACCAGCGGCGGCCCGGGCACCTGGGTGATCAGGTCCACCGCCTGCTGGAACGCCGGCGCGAGCTTTGCAACGCCGCCGAAGCCGACGACGGCGGCCGTGTTCGCGATCGCGATCAGCGCGCCGAGCGCGCCGCTGGCGACCGGTTCGCGCACGCCCTGAATGAAGCGCCGGTGAATGAGCAGGCTCACGACTATACCGCCGGTCAACGCGATGATCAGCGCGGACTCCCTGAGGGTGTCGTGGAATGCGAACGAAAGACCGAGTACCGCGACGAGCGGCAGCAGGCTCGTGACGGGGTGCGGTAACGTGCGATTGCCGGCTTCGGGATCGTCGGTGCGCGCGATGAAGCGTTCGCCCGCCGCTGTCGCGCGGCGCAGCATGAAACGCAGCCACAACGAACCGAGCACGGCCATCACGATTGCAACCGCAAGCGAAACTTCCCAGCCCGCCCACGGCGAGGTGCCGAGGTACTTGATCGGAATCCAGTTCTGGATCTCCGGCGAGCCCGCGGACGTCATGGTGAAAGTGACCGAGCCAAAGGCGATCACGCCCGGCACGAAGCGCCGCGGCAGATCCGCCGCGCGGAACAGCGAAAGCGCCATCGGATAGACGGAGAACGCGACGACGAACAGGCTGACGCCGCCGTAAGTCAGAACTGCGCAGGCGAGCACGACTGCGAGGATCGCGCTGCCGACACCGAGATGGCCGACGATCCAGCGCGCGACGCTTTCCGCTGCGCCGGAGGCTTCCATGAACTTCCCGAACAGCGATCCGAGCAGGAACATGAAGAACCAGGAGGTCACGAAGCCGGCGAAGCCGGACATGTAGGCGCCGGTGAATGACGGCGCTCCGCCGGTCGCGAGCTGGGGGAACAGTTCGAATCCGCTCGTCAGCGCGACGACGAGCGCGCACAGCGGCGCCGCGATCAGCAGTTCGACGCCCCGCATCGTGAGCACGATGAGAAGCGCAAGCCCCAGCAGCAGGCCGATCATGCTGAGCATGGCGTGTCCTCGCCGCCGAGGTGTTCTGGCGGACGGCCATCATTCGCCGCGGCGGGCGGCCCTGGAATGCTACTAAGGTACAAGTGCCCCACCGGTCCACCGGTAGTACCGTTCCCCGCGGCGCTGGCCAGATCGATGCCCGTTGCGCGGCATGTCCGCATCACATGGGGAACCCGATGACCAAGAAGCATGCTTCGACCCGGAACATCCTGCTGGCTGCGGCAATTGCGGCGGCATTGCCCCTGCCCGCGCTCGCCCAGGACGAAGTGGCCGCGCTCGGCGAGATCATGGTGACAGCCCGGAAGCGCGAGGAAAATCTCCAGGACGTGCCGATCTCGGTCACTGCTCTGTCCGGCGAAACGCTCGAGGACATGGGCGTGCCCGACATGGTCGCCATCGGCCAGTCCGTTCCAAACGTCACGCTCGAGGCTTCCCGCGCAACCAATTCGACACTGACGGCCTTCATCCGCGGCGTCGGCCAGCAGGATCCGGTCGCGGGTTTCGAGGGCGGCGTCGGCATTTACCTGGACGACGTCTACCTGGCGCGGCCGCAGGGAACGGTATTCGACATCTACGATGTCGAGCGCGTCGAGGTGCTGCGCGGGCCGCAGGGCACGCTCTACGGCCGCAACACGATCGGCGGCGCGGTCAAATACATCACGCGCCGCCTGCCGGATGAAACCGAACTGTCGCTCAAGTTCTCCGCGGGCGCCTACAGCCAGCTCGACGTCATCGCCACCGGCTCGGTCGCCTTGAGCGACACGTTCCGGATGGGCGCATCGGTCGCGTCGTTTCAGCGCGACGGCTTCGGCACCAACCTGTTTACCGGAGCCGAGCAATACGACAAGGATGTCCTGGCCGGACGCCTGAGTTTCGAGTTCGAGCCTTCGGACAATGTCTTCGTGCGCCTCGCCGGCGATTACAGCGTGGACGATTCGACCAACAAGGACGGCCATCGCCTGACGGTGAACACCATCACCGGCGAACAGGTCCTCGACAACGTGTTCGACAGCCGCGGTGGCATCACGACCATCCCGTCGTCGATCACCAGCCTGAACCAGGAAGTTACGCAGGGCGGAGTCGCGCTGACGGTCGACTGGAATATCAACGACCGGTGGAAATTCAAGTCGGTGACGGCGTACCGCGAGGACGATTCCGAGGCGCCGATCGATTTCGACAGCCTGCCGGACGATCATTTCGACGTCCCGGCGGTCTACAAGAACGACCAGACCAGCCAGGAATTCCAGTTGAACTATGCCGATGACCGCTGGGACGGCGTATTCGGCCTCTACTACCTCGACGCCAATGCCTTCGACGCATTCGACGTCATTCTCGGCGACCTCGGCCTCACGTCCTTCACGCTTGGGGATTTCGACACGAAGGCCTGGGCGGCCTACGCCGATGTCAGCTTCGACCTGACCGAGCAGTGGAGCGTGTCGCTCGGCGGCCGCTATACGAATGACGAACGCGACGCCACGGTGTTCCGCGAGTCCTATCTCGGCCTGGGTTCGCCCTACTTCGGCAACACCGGCGCCATTTCGATCACCGTGCCGGATCCGGACGGCGTGCCCGAGTTCAACGGCAGCCGCGAGGATTCCGATTTCTCGCCGCGCGTCAGCATCGCCTTCATGCCCACCGACGATCACAATATCTACCTCTCCTGGAGCGAGGGCTTCAAGGGAGGCAGCTTCGATCCACGCGGCGCCTACGCAACGCCCGAAGTCGGTGAAGGATTCAAGCCGGAAACCGTCACGTCCTATGAGCTCGGCTGGAAGGCGACGCTTGCGGGCGGGCGGGTGCGCACGGCATTCGCCGTGTTCTACGGCGATTACGAGGACGTGCAGGTGCCGGCCTCGGTCGCGATTGACACTGACGGCGACGGCGTGGACGACAGTTTCGCGGGCGCGACGACGAACGCGGCCAAGGCGACGATCCAGGGCGCCGAACTCGAGGGGGTATTCCAGTTCACCGACGCGTTCTCCGCGACGCTCGCCTTCGGGTACATCGACGCCGAATACGACGAGTGGCTGGTTGCGCAGAGCGGCGTGCTGGTCGACATTTCGAGCCTGCGCGATTTCCAGAACACACCGGAGACGTCCGGCAACCTCTCGCTGCGATACGAGTGGCCGCTGGCGCTTTTCGGAAGCGACGGCTCGCTGGCCTTGATCGGGTCGGTCACCCATCGCGGCGACACGCAGCAGTTCGAGACCGCCAATGCGTTGCTTGACCAGTCGGAGTACAGGCTCTACGACGCGAGCCTGATCTGGACTTCGGATGACCGCCGCTATCAGGTCGGCCTGCATGGCAGGAACATCAGCGACGAGGAATACAAGATCGCGGGCTACGATTTCCCGACGCTCGGCGGTAGCACGATCACGGCCTTTTACGGCAATCCGGCCACGGTAACGGGGACTTTCACCGTCAATTTCTGATGCTATCGTCGGCACCATGAACGGTGCCGGTCGCGCGGTCCTCGCGCTGTTGCTCGCCGGCTGCGCGGCGCAGGCGGCCCGGGCCGCCGATGCGCTGCCGCGCCTCGACATCCTGCCGGGCAGCCTGACGGTTTCCGGCGTCTCGTCCGGCGGGTACATGGCGACGCAATACCAGGTCGCCTACTCGAAAGACGTGATCGGTGCCGGAATCATCGCCGCCGGGCCGTGGTTCTGCGCGCAGGGCACGCTGATGCGCGCGCTCGATGAATGCACGAAGGGTGGTCCGATCGGGCCGGAAATAGGCCCGCTCGTCGCAGCGCTCCGCGGATCCGCACAGGCAAAACTGATCGATGACCCCTCCTGGATCGCGCCGGACCGCGTCTGGCTCTTCCATGGGGCGCGCGACACGATCGTCGGCGCCGCCGTCACCGATTCGCTGCTGCGCTTCTATCGCAGTTTCGTGCCGCCGGAGCGCATTCATTATGAAACGCAGATCGGGGCGGCCCATGGTTTCCCGGCCGACGGCGCGGGTGGGGCGTGCGGCACGGCACAGTCGCCCTGGATCAATGACTGTGCATACGACGCGGCTGGTCTGATGCTGCGTCACCTCTATGACGATCTCCGTGAGCCCGCCGGCGAGACGGCAGGCTCTCTCCTGACCTTCGACCAGAAACGCCATGCCGCGGGCGGCATGCTCGCCTCGTTCGAGGACCGTGGCTTCCTGTTCGTGCCGCAGGACTGTGCCGCCGGCAAATCCTGCCGCATTCATGTGGCGTTTCACGGCTGCAGGCAAGGCAGCGGATTCGTCGGAAAGAGTTTCGCGCGGGATGCAGGCTACAACCGCTGGGCGGATGACAACCGCATCGTCGTGCTCTACCCACAGGTGGCGAGCAGCCGCATCTGGCCTTTCAACCCGAAGGGTTGCTGGGATTGGTGGGGCTATTCGGGGACCAACTACGCGACTCGAAGCGGGCTCCAGCTCGCCGGCATTCGCCGCATGCTCGCCGCCCTCGGCGCGCGCTGACCTATTCCGGAATCAGCAGCGTTCCGCGCCGGAACCGGATCGTGTCGGCGGCGGGATTGCTGACGATGCGCCCGAGATGATCCGGCGTCACCGGTTCCGGCTGACCGTCGATCAGCCGGCGCGTGTGCGAGCGCACGACCTGGCTCGGCGGAAGTTCCCGCCCTGCCACGAGATGCGCGTGCATCAGGTCCATCGCCGCGAGGAGCTGGGGCTGCATCGGAACGAAGCGTTCGCCCCAGCCAGGCAGCGCATTGAATGCGTCGAAGTGATGCCCGTGCTCGACTTCGTAGTAATGCGCCGAGCGGCCTCCCTGTTGCCGGTTCCGTGCATACCAGGCGCGTGAGCTGAAATTCACGGGTATCAATGCGTCGCGGCGGCCGTGGAGCACGATCACCGGCGTCTCGCCGGTTCGCGCAGCCGCCGCGGCCGCAAGAACGCCGGCGCGGAGCGCCGGCGACCGGGCGAACTCCTCCACGCAGAGCAGGTGCTCCATGCTTCCGAACGAAGCGAAACGGCCGGACCGATCCACGATCTGGATGCCGGCGGTGGGCGGAATGCCGGTCGAATCCGCCGCCAGCCGCGCGCGTTCCTCGGCCGTGAATGCGCGCGCCTGGAAAGCCGCATCGACCGGCGCATACGACAGGCCGCAGGCCGAACCGTCGAGCCCAAGCTTCGCATGCGCGCTCGCATACCCTTCCGCGAGCGCAGGCCACACGCCGAACGAGACATTCGCGATGCCTCCGTCCAGCGCCTCGCGTAGAACGCCGGCGGCTTCGAGCTGGCGGCGCGCATCGCGAGCCCGCGCGAGGGGTGTGTCGCCCGCAAGCAATCCGCGCTCGGCGAGTCTCGCAGTCCAGGCCTCGAGCCCGCTCCGCAGCGTCTCCGGAACCGCGGTCATGGGCGTCGGCTGCCCGGGCGCAAGCACGGCGGCCGGTTGCAGCAGGTAGTGCAGCAGGACGTGATCGAATAGCGCGGGTGGGGCATCGGTAACCAGCGCCTGTCCGCCCATCCGAATCGCCACGCGCCGGCCCGGCCCGACCGACACGTTTGGCTCCGACACGACCACGCCATCGAGCAGATTCTCGCGGTCCGCCTCGGCAGCCCGCAGCACGGCACCACCGCCGTTCGAAATGCCAGAGCCAATCACGAGCGTGCGCTCGCGCGTGACTGCGGCGCGACCGTCGACCGCCGGGAATTCGCGCGCCAGCAGCTCGAAACCCGCCTTTACGGCCTGCAATAGATAGAGGCCCCAGGCGCTTTGGCTGTTCTCGCCGTCGTGAACATGCCGGATCGCGACGCGATGAGGATTCGCGCGCTGCCACTCCGTGAGCGCCGCCGATTCGCGCGGGCGCCAGGTGACGAGCGGATCGCCGGCATCGGCGGTTGCGACGAGATCGATCCGATACGCGGTGCCGGTATCGAGGTCCACGAAGCCTGTGCCGGTTCCCTTGTCGCTGTGCACCACCGCGCAACCCTTGCGCAGGCCCCATTCGCCCGCCGTCGGCAACGCGCCGTAG
The DNA here is from genome assembly GCA_036397615.1 of Steroidobacteraceae bacterium. Taxonomy (GTDB): domain Bacteria; phylum Pseudomonadota; class Gammaproteobacteria; order Steroidobacterales; family Steroidobacteraceae; genus SCUD01. The sequence continues at coordinate 1,383 of DASWIQ010000164.1, read as the reverse complement.
ATGCCGCGAGAACCGGAGGAAGCGACGGCGACCAGGCAGGGCCTCGCCGGATCGAAATGCGCGGGAATTTGCAGCATCACCGTCGTGGCGCCTGCGCCGCCGGGCTTTCGCACGGCCGCGAGATATTCGACGCCGGCGATTCGCTCGCCCGCGCGAGGCCCGGACAGTCGCCCGAATCCTCCCCCATCGGTCAGGTCGGCGAGGCCCCGGTAATTGGTCCAGATTGCGCGGCGGCGAAGTTCAAGCGCCGTGGGCGCGAGCGGATTCGCGAATCCCGGCGGCGGCCCGCGCAGCCCTTCGGCTCCGAGACCGGCGCTCAGCAAGTCGTCTGTCTGCCCGTCGAATGAGCGGCGGATCGGCTCGCCGGCGATCTGCGCCGGCAGGCCTTCTTTCGCATGCGCCTGCGGGCCCGGGGCGCAAACGACCAAGAGCACCGCCAGGGCGCAGGCAAACCACTGCAGAAACCGATCGCGGATCATCGTCGCGGCGTTGCGGTTCTGCACGGCTCCGACTGTCGCCATTGGCGCGCCCCAGGGAAATAGTACTAACGTAGGAGGCCGGGCGCGGCGCCGGGCGATACTGTCGCGCGGGAGGCAGCTTGCACAAGCGCAACATACTGATAACCGGGGCCGGTAGCGGCATCGGCGCGGGACTCGCGGTCCACCTTGCCGAGTCCGGCCATCGCATCGTCGTGACGGATCTCGACGGGGCGGCGGCGGCGGCGGTTGCCCATGGCATCGAAGCCGCCGGAGGCCGATCGCACGCGGCGGCACTCGACGTGGCCGATGCGTACGCCGTTGCGGCGCTCGTTGCAGATCCAATCACCGGGCCCGTCGATGCCGTGGTCAACAATGCGGGACTGCAGCACGTGAGCCGTCTCGAGGAATTCGACCCGGCGCGCTGGCAGCTCCTCGTCAATGTAATGCTGGTCGGCGCCGCCAACATGATGCGCGCCGCCCTGCCCGGCATGCGCGCGCGTGGCCACGGCCGCATCGTGAACATCGGCTCGATCCATTCGCTGGTCGCCTCTCCCTACAAGAGCGCCTACATCGCGGCGAAGCACGGCCTGATCGGATTGTCGAAGACGGTCGCGCTCGAAAACGGCGACGTCGACATCACGATCAACACGATCTGTCCCGCCTATGTGCGCACGCCCCTCGTCGACCAGCAGATCGCCCGGCAGGCCGAGGAACACCGCCTGCCGGTCGAACATGTGATCAACGAGATCATGCTGAAGCCGATGCCGAAGAAAGCCTTCATCACGATTGCAGAGATTGCGGCCGCCGTGGATTACTTCCTGAGCGACGCGGCGAAGAACGTCACTGCCCAGGCGCTCGCCCTCGACGGCGGGTGGACCGCGCAATGATGGTGCCGGGGGGGGGG
>DASWIQ010000163.1:0-5148 GCA_036397615.1 Steroidobacteraceae bacterium | reverse complement strand
CGGCGCGCGCGACCCGCGCCGGGTCGCCGTCGTCGACCCGGGCGACGCCATGCCCGTCCTCTCGGCCCTGGCTGAGCAGGACCTGCGGCTCGAAGCGATTCTCGCGACGCATCACCATGCGGATCATGTGGGCGGCGTCGCAAAGCTCGTGGCCGCGACCCGCGCCGCAGTGTTCGGGCCGGGTCGCGAACGCATGCCGGTCGACGTGACGCGACTCGCGGCCGGGGACCGCGCGCGGCTCGGCGGACTTGGCCTCGAGTTCGGGGTGCTCGACGTGCCGGGCCACACGGCCGGCCACATCGCCTATGTCGGCCACGGCGCGCTCTTCTGCGGCGACACCCTGTTCAGCGCCGGCTGCGGACGGCTCTTTGAAGGGACGCCGGAGCAGATGCTCGCCTCCCTGGACGCCTTTGCGGGACTGCCCGATGACACCCTGGTCTATTGCGGCCATGAGTACACCCAGGCCAATCTCCGTTTTGCGACGGCCGTCGAGTCGGGCAACTCGGACATAATGGAGTATGTCGAACGGGCGACGGCGCTCCGGGCGGAAAGCCGCCCTACGCTGCCGTCAACGATCGGGCTTGAGAAGCGCGTCAATCCATTTCTGCGAATTCGACATGAAAATGTCAAATCATCGGCCGAACGCCGCGCTGGCAGGATGCTGCCGACGCCGGTCGCCGTGTTCGCCGAGGTTCGCCGCTGGAAGGATACGTTCCGATGAATGACCCGCGAATCCGGCTCCTGCGCCCGCTCGTCCTCGCCGCCCTCGCCGCCGCGGGCTGCGCGACGACTCCGCCCGAGGCGCCCAATTCCCTGCCGGTCGAGGAGATCGTCAACGACCCGGCCGAGGTCGCGTTCCCGGACGAGGCCACGGCGCCCGAGCCGCCGCCCCCGGAACTGGAATTGCAGGTGCAGGCCGAACCGTTCGCGCCTGCCGTCGACTACGGCGACGTGCTCGTACGTATCCGCGGCCAGCTCTCGCTGCCGCAGGTGGAACACCAGCGCGTGGATCGCGAGATCGAATGGCTCCAGCGCAATCCCGACTATCTGGCCCGCGTCTTCGGGCGGGCTCAGCGTTATCTGCATTACGTCGCCAACGAGGTCGAGGCTCGGGGAATGCCCGGCGATCTCGCGCTGCTGCCGGTGGTCGAGAGCGCATTCAATCCATTCGCGTATTCGCGCAGCCACGCGTCCGGGCTCTGGCAATTCATCGCGCCAACCGGCGAACGTTACGGCCTGCGGCGCAATTACTGGCAGGACCAGCGGCGCGACGTGGTCGATTCGACCCACGCGGCGCTCGATTTCCTGCAACACCTGCGTGACCGGTTCAACGGCGACTGGTTCCTTGCGATCGCCGCATACAACTACGGCCCGGGCAATATCCAGCGCGCCATCAACCGGAATCTCGCGCTGCGCCGCAAGACGGATTTCTTTTCGCTGTCGCTTCCCGCGGAAACGCGTGCCTACGTGCCGAAGCTGGTCGCGCTCGCAAAGATGCTCCGGACTCCCGAGGCCTACGGTTTCTACCTGCCGCCGATTCCGGATACGCCCTATTTCCGCGTCGTTTCGACCGATGGCCCGGTGGATCTCCGGCTGATGTCCGAGCTCGCCGGCGTCGATTCCGAGGAGCTCCACGCCCTGAATCCCGCGTGGAACCGCTGGGTCACGGACCCCGACGGCCCCCATCGCGTCCTGATTCCCGAAGTCGTCGCCGACGGCTTCGTGACGAAACTCGCCGCGCTCGATGCCAATTCGCGCGCGCGCCTCGGCGTCCACACGGTCGCCGCGGGCGAGTCGCTCGCCTCGATCGCGGGGCACTACAAGGTGCCGGAGAACTTCATCGAACGCGTCAACGCCGGCAAGCGCGCGGATCTCCGGCCGGGAGATCTGCTCTGGGTGCCCGCCGGGGACGTTTCGCAGCTCCGTGCCGGCCTCGGCTCGGACATGGAGCGACGCACCCACCGTGTCCGCAGCGGCGAGTCCCTCTGGTCGATCTCGCGTCGCTACGGCATGACCGTGCCGCAGCTCGCGCGGATGAACAACCTCTCCGCCAAGGTCGTGCTCCAGCCCGGCCAGAGACTCCAGGTCGCAGGCAGCGGCGGCAATTCGCAGCAGCAGGCCAGCGCCGGCGAAACGCAGGTCGCGAAGAGCGGCAAGGTCAATTACAAGGTCCAGCGCGGCGATACCCTCTCCGGCATCGCGCGGCAGTTTGCGGTGACCGTCCACCAGCTGCAGGCATGGAATAACATGGGCCGCAGCACCGTTCTGCGCGCCGGACAATTCCTGACAATTCACGTCGGGGGACAATCGGCCGTCGGCGGCTGAGTTCGGTCGGAGGGAAGGCATGGGGTTCCTCGCAGGCAAGAAAGCCCTGATCGTCGGGCTGGCGACGGATCGTTCGATCGCCTGGGGCATTTCACAGGCGATGCGGCGCGAGGGCGCCGAGCTCGCGTTCAGCTATCAGAACGACCGCATCAAGGATCGGGTCGTCGAGCTCGCGGGCGAGCTCGGTTCCAGATTCGTCATGCCGATGGACGTCGGCATCGACGCCGAAATCGACGCCGCGTTCGCGCGCCTCAGGGACGAATGGAACTCGCTCGACGTGATCGTCCACTCCGTCGCCTTCGCGCCGCGCGAAGCGCTGACCGGCGGCTTCGTCGAGGCGACCACCCGCGCCAATTTCGGAATCGCCCACGACGTGTCGAGTTATAGCCTGACCGCACTCGCGCGCGCCGGTCTGCCGCTGATGGACGGCCGGGCCGGCGCCCTGCTGACGCTCTCCTACCTGGGCGCCGTGCGCTCGATCCCGTCGTACAACGTGATGGGTCTCGCCAAAGCCAGCCTCGAAGCCAACGTGCGGTTCCTCGCGGCGGATCTCGGCGCGAAGAACATCCGCGTGAACGCGATTTCGGCGGGCCCGATCAAGACACTCGCGGCGGCCAGCATTCCCGGTTTCCGCAAGATGCTGCACCATGTCGAGCAGGTGTCGCCGCTCAAGCGCAACGTCACGATCGACGACGTTGGCAACGCGGCCGCATTTCTCTGCTCCGATCTGGCGGCGGGCATCACGGGCGAGACGCTGTACGTCGACGCGGGTTATTCGCACGTCGGAATGAGCTTTCCGGAGTAGCCGTCGCGCATCTCGCGTCACGTCATTCCGGTTGGACAAGAAGCGCCGTGAATCCACGTGAGCGACTACGGCGGCCGGCCGATTTTGGACGGCCGCCCCTATTCGAATACTTGCGGGTTCACGTCCACGTCTGCGCTGGCACGCATTGAGGCGACGTACACCGTCGCGTCGGACATCGCGCTGCGATCCCGGGCCGAGTCGTGTTCCTGCTTGCGCTGGTCGGCTGAAAGCGCAGCGAGCTTGCCGCTCTCGACCGCGGTGAAAGTCCAGATCGCACTGTCCCCGTTGCCAAGCGCTGCGACGCCGTAGCGCGGCTTGCCTGCCGGCGCTTGTACGCGAAACGCGGCTTCCCGGATCTCGGCAGGCACGCCGCCATCATCGCGCCGCACCGGCTTCGGTGCCTGCGTCGAGGCGTCATTCCGCCATTTCGCGGTCGCCCCGTCCCAGGCCGCGCCATTTGCGAGCTCCGCGGCGACTTCCGCCGCGCGCGCGGCGGCGAGCTTTCCGGCCTCGGCGAGCCGGGCGGATTCGACGACCTGCGCGCGCACTTCCTCGAACGGCCGCGGGCTCGCAGGCGTGTGCGCGCTGACGCCGATCGCGACGACACGCCCCGGGGCGAGCTCGACGGTCCTCAGCTCGCGGCGGGCCAGGACGTCCGGAGAAAACACGGCCTCGGTGACCAAGGGCGTCGCGCCAAGCTCGGCGCTGCCGGACCGGCTGTAACGCTCGATGCGCCGGAGCGGCAATTTCAGTTTTGCGGCAACCGCAGCGAGATCGCCCGACGCCTCGAATGCGAGCGTGTCGAGTTCTTCCTGCGCGTCGCCAAAAGCCTTCTCGACCTGCGCGCGGCGCAATTCAGTCTCGAGTTCCGCGCGCACCTCGTCGAAGCTCCGGGTCGACTCCTCGGCGGCGCCCTCGAGCTTGATCACGTGCCAGCCGAAATCGGTCTTCACAGGCCCGCGGATTTCGCCCGGCTTCATGCTCCACACGGCATCCGCAAAGGGCGCGACAAAATCACCGCGCTCCGCGACGCCGAGATCCCCGCCGGACTCCTTCGAGCCCGAGTCGTCCGAAAGCTCGCGGGCAAGCGCCTGGAAATCCTCGCCGGCGCTCGCCCGCTCGTAGGCGCGCTTGGCGCGCGCCTCGGCGGCAGCCGCGTCGTCGCCGCTCTCGATCAGAATGTGGCGGGCGTGGCGTCGGCCGGCCTGGGTGTATCGCGCCTTGTTCTCTTCGTAGTACTGGCGGAGCTGCTCGTCGTCGATCGCCACCTCGGCCGCAAACGCATCGATGTCGAGTTCGATGAAATTGACCGTCGCATGCTCCTCGTTCTGGTACTGCTGCTTGTTGGCTTCGTAAAACGCCTGGATCACGGCGTCGTCGAGCTTGACCGCGTCCAGGAACTCGCTCGCCGGCAGACTGACCCAGACGAGATTTCGCGTTTCGTTCCGCAGCGCAACCTGGCGCTCGAGCTCACCGGGCAGGACGAATGCCGAGTTGTAGAGTCCCCGGTCGAGCTGGCGCGCGAGCACATATTCGCGCTGCTCCGCCTCGAACCGGTCGGGACTCATATTGATGGAGCGAAGTGCCGCGTGGTACGCGTCGGGAGAGAACTGGCCGGCGACCTGGAAAGCCGGAACCTGGCGGATCGCTTCCAGCACTTCTTCGTTGCTCGCCTCGAAGTCGAGCTTCTTCGTGCGCTGACGGATGAGTTCGGTACGCACCGCCTGCTCGAGCACGCGTTTCTGCATCGAAGTCCGCATCTCATCCGGAACGCCGGTCGCGCCCATGGCTGCCTGGAACCGCGACAATTCGTCCTGGTAGCTGCGCCGCACCTCTTCGACGGCGATTTCCCGGCCGTTCACCTCGATGCCGCGAGCTTTCGTGAACGTGCCGACGCTGACGTCGACGCCCCAGAATACGAACACGACCCCGAGCGCGACCAGGATCACGATCGCGAAGATGCCCTTCAGCTTGTCGTGGATTGTCTGCAGCATGCTTTATCGGTGCCGGGGGGGGGG
>DASWIQ010000162.1:0-25460 GCA_036397615.1 Steroidobacteraceae bacterium | reverse complement strand
CGGGTCGCAGATTCGCAGATTCGCAGATTCAAGCGTGGATCAAATCTTCGAATCTGCGAATCTGCGACCCGGCACCGCCAACGGCACCGCCAACGGTCAGGTGCGCGCGAGCGCGGCGACGTAGAGGACAGGACCCGTCGGCGCACCGGTCGGCGACCCGCCTTCCGGTTCGTCGCTGACGGCGACGTTCGCTGCCAGCGCAAGCGCGGCGCGCTGGCGATCGTCGAGCGCGAGGCGCACGCTCCCGCTCGCAGGCATCAGGCCCAGCGAGACCGGCGCCGCGTCGGCCGGCAGCGCCCACAACTCAAGCGATCGCGCATCCGGGTAGCGTACGTCGCCGACGGTCGCAACCTCGACGTGATTGCCGTCGGCCGCAAGCTCCACGCGCCACAAGGCCGCTCCCGCCTCGCTCGCGATGACTGCCGTGGCCTGCGGTTCGCCGGGACGGAGCTCCTGCCACAGCATCCATCCGAGACCGAGCACGGCGATGACCGCGGCGGCGGCCGCGAGCGCGCGCCACCCGTTTCGCCCGGCCGCTCCGATGCGGCCTTCGATCGCCCGCCAGACCGCAGGCGAAGGCGCGACCGGCGCCTGCCGCATCGTGAGCACGGCGAAGCGTTCCTCCCAGGCACGCACGCGGCGGTCCACGAACGGATCGCGCTCGCGCCGACGCGCGAAGCTCCGGCGCGCCGCGCCCACGAGCGTTCCGAGCACGAATTCGGCCGCAAGCAGATCCAGGTTTTCCGGTTCGTCGCGTTTCATGATTCCAGACACCGCTTGAGCGCCGAGAGCCCGCGGCGGATCCAGCTCTTGACCGATCCGAGCGGCTCGCCAATTTCGCTCGCGACCTCGGCATGGGTCAGGCCGCCCTGATAGGCGAGCACGATGCAATCGCGCTGGCGCGGTTGCAGCGCGCCGAGGCACCGGCTGAGCGCGGCTGTCGCGCGCTGCCCGAGCGGCATGCCCGAGTCCCGCGGCTCCTCGTCGCCGACAATATCGTCGACGTCGGTCCAGGGCTCGGCAGCCTGGCGGGTCTCGCGGCGCCGCAGGTCGATCGCGCGATAGCGCGCGATCGCGATCAGCCAGGCCCAGGCGGATCCGCGCCCGCCATCGAACTGACCGGCGCGTCCCCAGATCTGGACGAAGACGTCCTGCAGTGCGTCCTCGGCGAGGGCGCGATTGCGCAGGATCCGGATAAGACAGGCCAGGAGTTGCGGCGCCGTGCGTTCGTAGAGACGCTGGAAGGCCTGCCGGTCCTGACGCGCACAGGCCCCCAGCAGTCCGGCAATCTCAGCTTCCGATTCGCGCCCCGCTGATTCCGCCATCGTGAAGAGTATACGTAGCTACCGCGCAGGCAGATGCGCCGGAACGACGTCTCCCCTTACAGCCGACCCGCGAACCAGAGGGCACCGGTCAAGGCGGTTGCGACCGACAGGCCCGGCATCAGGCGGCTGGCGTACCGCGACGTGCGGCTGAGCAGCCACAATATCGGAAGCGTCAGTACGACGATTGCCAGCTGCGCAAACTCCACTCCCTGGTTGAAACCCGCGAGCATCGGCGCGAGGCGCGTCCCTTCGGCACCGATTTCCCGCAAGGCGTTCGCAAATCCGAATCCGTGTACGAATCCAAAGCCGAAGGCCAGCCGCAACCGCCAGCCGGACGCGGCCGGAAACAGATTGAGAACGCCCGCGACGACGATCGAGCCGGCAATCGCCAATTCGATCGGCTGCACCGGCACCTGTACGGCTCCAGTCGTGGCGAGACCGAGCGCAACTGAGTGTGCGAGCGTGAACGCGGTGGCGATCTTCAGCAGGTCGAGAAGGACTTTGCGGCGGCTTGTCGCCGCGCACCAGCCCGAATTCGATCGGCGCAGCACGCTCGGCAGCAGCAACAGCAGCAGGAACGCGATGTGATCGTAGCCGATCAGCACGTGCCGAAATCCTTCATGCAGAAAACGCAGCAGGGTTCCGGACAGCGTGGCGACCGCAGGCTCGGTCCAGCTCGATCCACCCATGGACAATACCGCCGGGTAGTGGCCATTCGGCGTCCGCACGTCGAGCAATGCCGAATAGCCGGGGCTGCCGAAGAACAGGCTCGTCGACACCTCGAGCGGCCCGTCCCGCGGGCAGGCACCGTCGAATCCCACACTGATAAATTTTTCGGAATTGCGCCGCGCGGTGGTGAGCTTGCCAACCGACAACCGGCAGTCGACACCGCCGCGGCGAATCTCGAGGCGCTCCGTCGCGAACCGCCTGATCGCCGGGCTTCGTGACCGTATCTCGCCGGCGCCAAAGACGCCGTCGCCATCCGCGTCGAGCTCGAGCGGCAGTTGCAGGTCAGCCGCGGCAATGTCCCAGGTTGCGCCGATCTCGTTGCCGACTTCATCCGCAGCGATGCTCAGATAGCTCGCGCCGCCGGAATGCGCTTGCGCCGCCCCGCTCGCCAAAATCGACAGTAATAGCCACAGCGATCTCATGGTCGCGCCTCCGCGGTCGCGGCGACGGCCTTGTTGCGGCAAGCAGCGTCGCGTGCAGTGCGTGTCGTCCGCACAATCGCCGGTGCGTGTGACGGCAGCTCGAACGTCAACGATGCCCAAAAACTCTCCCAGTCAGCCGCGTCGTTTCCGTGCGCTTCGATCATGTGCACCGCGGCGACACGCCACATGCCGGGCGCGTGCAGCCTGAAAATCGCCCGGCCGTCGGCGTCGGTGCGAACTCTCAGATCGTCATCCGCGGATCCCGGCCGCGCCGCAACAACGAGCGCGCCCGCCAGCGGCTTGCCGTCATGCAACAGCCGGACGGTCCGCAGTTCATCGGGCCGTGCGCCCAGGAGATCAGGCTCCGCAATGAGTTCGAGGCGCAGATTCATCGGCCGGTCTATCAGGGTGCCGTCGGCATCGCCGACGCGGATCAGCGCTTTCGAATGACGCGAGTAGGCTTCACGCACCTTCCGGTGACTCGCGCCCCGTTCGCTGCGCTCCGCGGCGAACTTCTCCAGGCCCTTGTCCCGCAGGTATGCGTCAAACTCTGCCGCCGGCAATTCGGTGAACGCGCGATTGCTGCGATAGGCGATTACGTAACCGCCCGGCGCGGCGAGGCGCACGATGCCCGCGGGATCCGAGCCGTCCATCCCGACGATCGGCTGCTCTCCGGCGGGCCCCGCAACGACGAACTTCTCGATGCGCTGGGTGTTGCGGGCCAGTGACCAACCCTCGAAGCCATCTCCGACGCAAAGGCGAACGCCGATGCGGCCGCCGGGCTCGAGGGCGAATGCCGAGGGTTCGATCCAGAATTCGTGCGCCTGCGCGCCAGCCGGGGCGAGCCCTGCCGAAAGTCCGAGCAGCGCCGCGAAGACTCCGGTCCGCAATCCGTTCATGTCAATGTCCAAGGGATTCGCGCAATTCGACCGCCAATCGCTCGCGATCGATCGGCGTGAATTCGTCGCCGGAATCGAAATCAATCCCGTCCAGCAGGTCGTCGACAGTCAACGATTCCTGCAGCAGTCCGGTCGTGTCCGACTCCGGGAGAAACTCGCGCGCCGGGTTTGCGTGGATTGGCGCCGCCACGACAGCGGTGGCCGGCGCTCCTCGAATTTGATCATCCATCGGAGCGTTGCGCCTTGACCCAAGAAACCCCGCCACCGTGGCCAGGGCGCAGAATGCGATTGTTCCGATCAGTGGCTTGTTCATGTTGTTCTCCCGGCTTTCCTGCGCCGGGATTCCGCCCGCCGTCCCTGGCGGGCGGAATCCCGCGCCCTGAAGAGCCGCCGATCCTCAGGGCGTCGAGTCCTTGCTGTTGTTCGTGCCGGCATGCGGCGTCGCAAGGTACGGAAACACCTGGTTGTACGCGACGTCGTTCGCCGCGACGTTGTCGCCGACGACGTTGATCGTGGAATAGCCCGGGCCACTCGCGATCGCCGTCAACGCGATGTCGACCACGTCGTCGCCGAGACGGCGGCCGTTGGGCCAACCCCCGGAGACGCCATTCGTCGTATCGCCGCCGATGAAGCCGAGCCGGTGGAATCCGGCCTGACCCGCCAGGCGCACGGGATCGGTGGTCGTCGCGACTCTCAGCACTTCGGGTATGAAGATCTTCACGAGGTCGGCCCGGTTCGTCGCCGCGAAGCTCGTGCCGTAGACCGCGTTGATCAGCGTTGCGAGCTCGGGGTTCCGCGCATATTTGGCGAACTGCATGTCCTGCGATGCCGGCGTGCGATTGAAGCGATCCTTGTCCGCGAATGCCACGAGGGCCTCGGTGAACAACGGATTGCCGAGCCGCGACACCTGCTGCCAACCCCCGCCATTGACGCGGGTGCCATCGCTCCTGCGCACGGTGACACGGGGCCGGCTGACGGATGCGTAGACACCCACTCCTGTCTGCTGGCCGAAGAATACGGAATCGTATTGGGTCGGAATGCCCAGCTCGTCGAGCTTGCTCAATGGGATCTGAATCGCGACCGACAGCAGGTTGAAGCCCTTGAAGCCGTCGACGCCGTTGCCGTCCTGACCGAGGCCGTCCGCCAGGTTGCCGTTGTTGTCCAGGATCCGGACGTTGAGCAGGTCGAAGATCCCCGGGATGTCCGAGAAGAAGCTGTCGTCGCGCGGGCCGGCCCAGACAGTTTCGCCCGACGGCAGGCCATGGATCGTCGAGCGCGTGTACTCGTCGAGATCACCCAGCGTGAGCGCGCCAGTGACGGCTTTGCCATTCGCATCGTTGTAGGACGGCGTGACGTTCGCGCCGACATTCGGCGGCGGCACGAGCAGTCCCTGGCCGAGCCTGGTCGTCTTGCCGCCTGACACCCTCACGACGCGGAATTTCTGCGTGAAATTCTGGCGCGCATCTCCCACCGCCACAATCGGGCCGACTTCGGTGCCGAGGCCGTACGAAAGGATCGTATTCCGGTTCTTGTAGCCGGCGTCCACGGGCGAAAACGAGAAGTCGTAGCGCAGCTTCGTCACCCCGTTCACCGGGTCGGCGATGTGGATGCTGTAGCGCGCATCGTCGGCGAAGCGCTCGTACTGGGCGCCGTCGCCCGGCTCCGAGAACGGCCGGAAGCTCATGCTGACGTTCAGCACTTTGATCGACGGGTTGTCGTACTGCGTGCCGATGAACGCGTAGACGTCCGTCAGATTGGCCTGCGGGTCCTGTTTGATCAGTGGCGCGTCGCTGTGATTGGAGGCGAACACCCCCTGCCCGACGCCGAACGTTGAGAATGCGCCAAGTGCCAGCAGCAGCCCTTTGCGCAGGGTTGATCCCGTATCCATCTGCCCTTCTCCTGTTTGATCCCCGGCGTAATTGCCTGGTGCGATGGATATACGGAGCGACGAGGCCGATGGATGCAGCGCTTGGTCTTAAAAGAAAGGCCCGCCGGAGCGGGCCTTTCGTCAGCAGCAGAAAAGCGGGTGCTTACCAGCGACCGCCACCGCCACCGCCACCACCGCCGCCACCCGAACGGAAGCCACCGCCGCCGCCCGGACGACCGCCGCCGCCCGGACGCCCACCGGCGCCGCGCGGGCGATCCTGCGCTTCGTTCACGCGCAGCTGACGTCCACCCATCGTGAAGCCGTTCAGGGCTTCGATGGCCTTTGTTGCCTCGGCCTGCGGCATTTCGACGAAGCCAAAGCCACGCGGACGACCGGTCTCGCGATCGGCCGGCAGGGCCACGGACTCGACCGCGCCATGCTGCGCGAACAGGTCGCGCACCTGGGCTTCAGTCGCCGAGAAAGGCAGGTTTCCAACATAGATCTTCATGACTCAATATCTCTCGCTTTTCAGTAGAACATGGCTGTGCGCGGCCATCTTGCGATGGTCGTACTGGCCATTCATTACACGGCAGGAAACACGGTCGGGATCGTCTGGCGGGCAATAGCTCGGCTAGGGCGAATCTTCGAACTGCGGGTCCTGTCACCTTGGCGTTGCAGGGCAACGACCGGCGCGGAGAATAACACGACCGCCAGGGGGGTTCCATTTGGGCCCATTAAGGCAAACCGCCCGCCCAGCACCCGGAATCAGTCCAGACGCTTGTGGAACCTTTTGATCGACAGGGTCAGCATCACGGCCAGGAAGACCGTGAGCTTGGCGAGTTCGGGTCGCATGTCCGTCAGGGCGGCGCCCCGGAGGACGATCCCGCGGATGATCTCGTTGAAGTGGGTCAACGGCAGCAGCTGGGCGATCCACTGGGCGACCTTCGGCATGCCCTCGAAGGGAAACATGAAGCCCGACATCAGGATGGAGGGCAGCATCGTCACGATCGCCATCTGCATCGCCTGGAACTGCGTCTGCGCCAGCGTCGAGATGAAGAGGCCGAGCGACAGCGACGCCGCGATGAACAGCAGGGCGCCGAGATAGAGGTCGAACAGCCGCCCGGCCACGGGCACGTCGAAGAGCCAGTAGCCGAGCGCGAGAATCAGTGTCGTCTGGATCAGCCCGATCGCGACGTAGGGCAGGAGCTTGCCGGCCATGAGCTGGCCGACCGTCACCGGCGTCGTGATCAGGAGTTCGAGATTGCCCCGCTCACGCTCCCGCACGATCGCGCTCGCGGTAAAGATGACCATGGTCATCGTCAGGATCACGCCGCAGAGCGCCGGCACGATCTGCACGGCCGTGCGCTTGGCCGGGTTGTAGGCGACGATGATCTCGACCGGCCGATGCGGCGCTTGCGCGCCCGCGCGGCGCAGGAGAGGAATCGAGCCGAGCCCCTCGGCGACGTTCTCGAGCGCGGGCTGACTGCCGTCGACCAGGATCTGCATCGCGGCGCGGTCGCCTTCCGCGATGCGCCGCTCCAGGTCCGGTGCGATTACGATGCCGACGTTCGCCTCGCCGCGCTGCATCAGCTCGCGCAGTTCCCGTTCGCTGCCCGCCTGGCGCAGGTTTCCGAGCACCTGGGTCGCGCGCAGGTCGCCGACCAGGCGCCGCGACAGCGAGGTGCGCGCTTGGTCGAGCACCGCGGTCGCGACCCCACGCACGTCGTAATTGATCGCATACCCGAACAGCAGGAGCTGGATGGTCGGGATGCCGACGATCAGCCCGACCGTGATGCGGTCGCGCGAGAGCTGACGGATTTCCTTCGCGGCGATCGCGAACAGACGCGCGAACCAGCTCACGCCGCGCGCTCCTGCGATTCCGGCGAGCTGCGCAGACGCGTCGCGGCCACGAAGACGTCCTCGAGCGAGGCGCCGACCCGTTCGACTCGCGCCTCCGGGCAATGCGGCGCGAGCGCGGCGCGCAGTTCGCGTTCGGGATCGCGCGCGTCGCGGGGCACGAGCACGCGCAGACGATTGCCGAGCTGGGCGACGCTCCGGATCGCCGGCACCGCCCCGAGCGAGCGGCGCGCGGCGACGAGATCGCCGCATTCGATCTCGATCACGGCCGCGTCGATGTCGCGCGCGAGGATCTTGGGCTCCCCCTCCGCCGCGATGCGCCCGCGATCGAGGATCGCGAGCCGGTGACAGCGTTCGGCCTCGTCCATGTAATGCGTGGACACGAGGATCGTCGTGCCGGCTGCCACGAGCGCGAACAGGTTCTCCCAGAAATCGCGCCGGCTCTGCGGATCGACCGCGCTCGTCGGCTCGTCGAGCAGCAGGAGTTCCGGATCGTGCAGGGTCGCCGCGGCGAGAGCGAGGCGCTGGCGCTCGCCGCCGGACAGCGTGCCCGCGCGCTGGCCGCGGATGACGGCCAGGTCGTAGTTCGCCACGCGATCGCGGATCCGCTCGCGACGGAGTCCGCGCTCGATCCCGTACACGCGCCCCATGAACTCGAGGTTCTCCTCGACCGTCAGGTCTTCCCATAGCGAGAAGCGCTGGGTCATGTAGCCGAGCTTGCGGCGCAGGACTTCCGCGTCCCGCGGCACCTCGTGACCGAGCACGGTCACCGTGCCGCGCGTCGGAACGAGGAGGCTGCAGAGCATGCGGATGGTCGTCGATTTCCCGGAACCGTTCGGCCCGAGGAATCCGTAGATCTGCGCGCGCGGCACGTCGAGATCGATGCCGGCGACGGCGATCACCTTGCCGAAATGCCGCGCGAGGCCGCGTGCGCTGATCGCGAAATTCACGGCCCCGCCTGGCTGCCCGTCAGGAGCGCCTCGACCGGCATGCCCGTCGGCAGCCGGGCCGCCTCGGGCTCGGTCAGCACGATCTCCGCGAGAAAGGAAAGCCGCCCCCGCTCGCGCTCGTTGAGCGCGTAGTAAGGCGTGAACGCCGCTTCCGAGGAGATGTAGCGTACCTCGGCCTTCCAGTCGCGATCCGTGCCGTCGATGCGCACGATCGCCGTGTCGCCGGGGGCGACGGAGGCGCGCTCCGTCTCGGGGATGTACACGCGCGCGTACGGCGCGCCCGCCGCGAGCAGGACGGCGACCGGCGCGCCGCGCGGCGGGCGTTCGCCGAGTTCGTACGGCAGCGCGTCGACGATGCCGGCTCGCGGCGCAATCACGGACAGCCGGGCGAGCGAAAGCTCGAGTTCCGCGACCTGCGCGCGCGCCGCGGCGAGCGCGGCGGCCGCCTGCTCGACGATCTCGGCGCGCGTGCCGTGCACGAGCTCCGCGAGGCGCTCGCGGGCGGCCCGCTCGTCGGCGATCGCGCTGTCCTTCACCGCCCGTTGCCGATCGAGCGCGCTCGCCGGCAGCAGGCCGTCTGCCACCACTTTTTCGACGCGAGCGTATTCGCTCGACTCGGTGGTCGCGCGCGCGCTTGCGCCGGCGAGGATCGCGCGCGCCTCGCTCACCTGTTCCTTGCGGGCTCCGGCGACGGTCTCCGCATGGCGACGCTCGGCCTGGAGCGCGATGGCGCGTGCCTGCGCCAGGCGGGCCTCGGCCGACGCGGGGTCGAGTCGCAGCAGCAGGCGGCTCTCCGTCACCGCCTCGCCTTCGCGCACCGCGACTTCGACGATCGTTTCCTGCGCTTCCGCGACGAGCTCGACGCGGTCGCGCTCGAGCGTGCCGAGCATCGCCCCGGAATTGCCGTCGCAGGCCGCGAGCGCCACGGCCATGGCCGCGATGGACGCCTGCAGTCGCTGGTTCATTGCCTCACTCCCCGACCCGGTTCAGGCGCCGCTCGCCCGGCGGGGCCCCGTTCGCGGATAATAGCGGAACGATGATTTTCCGATTCCTGCCGGCAATCCTGGCCTGCCTCGCGGCAGCGCAGCCCGCCACCGCCGCCGATGGAGACCCACCGATGATTTCGATCGCCATACACGGCGGCGCCGGCGTGATCAGCCGCGCCTCGATGAGCGCGGAGAACGAACGCGCCTACCGCGCGGATCTCGAGCGCGCGCTGGACGCGGGCTATGCGGTCCTGGAGAAAGGCGGGTCGAGCCTCGACGCGACGGTCGCGGCGGTTCGCATTCTCGAGGATTCGCCGTACTTCAACGCCGGCCATGGCTCGGTGTTCAGCCACGCCGGCATCAACGAGCTCGACGCGGCGATCATGGACGGCGCCACGCAGAAAGCGGGCGCGGTCGCGGGCGTCAAGCACATCCGCAATCCCATCGAACTCGCGCGCATGGTCATGGAGCGCACCTCGCACGTGCTGCTTTCGGGCGAGGGCGCGGAGGAGTTCGCGCTGGAGCAGGGCGTCACGCTCGTGCCCGGCAGTTACTTCCACACGGAGCGGCGCTGGAAGCAGCTCGAAGAGGCGCAGAAGAACGAACGCGTCGCCTCGCTCGACGAGGACATCGGCTACTTCGGCACGGTCGGCGCGGTCGCCCGTGACGGGAACGGCAATCTCGCCGCGGCGACGTCGACCGGCGGCATGACGAACAAGCGCTGGGGCCGGATCGGCGACTCGCCGATCATCGGCGCCGGCACCTACGCCGACAACGCCACCTGCGCCGTGTCCGCAACCGGAAGCGGCGAGTACTTCATCCGCGCGGCGGTCGCGCACGAGATCTGCGCGCGCGTGCGCCTGTCCGGCGTGAGCGCGGGCGAAGCGGCACGCGACGTGATCCACGGCAAGCTCAAGGAAATCGGCGGCGACGGCGGCGTCATCGTCGTCGACAAGGACGGCGCCCTGTCGCTCGAGTTCAACACTGAGGGGATGTTCCGCGCCGCGCGCGATTCGCGCGGCAGGCGCGAGGTCGCGATTTACTGAGGCTTGCCGGACCCGCCCAGCACCGCCGCGTGACGGTGAAAATATCCCGTCTTCATGTGCTCGTACTCGGCCTCGAGTGCGCGCGCCTGATTGCGGCCGGCGTCCTTGGCCGCGTACAGGGCCTGGTCGGCGAGCTGAAGCAGTCCCGCGCAGCTGCGCTTCGCGACCGGCACGACACAGGCGATGCCCATGCTGATGGTCAGTACCTGCGCGGCGCTCGATGCGCCGTGCACGATGCCGAGCCGGCGCACGGCTTCCATGATGTTCTCGCCGATCCGCAACGCATGCTCGCGGTTCGTGTCGTGCAGCACGATCGCGAATTCCTCGCCGCCAAAGCGTGCCGCGATATCCAGAGGCCGCCGGGCGAAACGCGCGAGCACGGCGGCGACGGCCTTGAGCGCTTCGTCACCCGCCTGATGACCGTACAGGTCGTTATACGCCTTGAAGTGGTCGATGTCGGCGAACAGGAGCGCGATCGGCTTGTGATCGCGCATGCACTGATGCCAGACCCGTTGCAGGTGCTCATCGAGGCGGCGGCGATTGTGGATCCCGGTCAGGCCGTCCTGCAGCGCGGCTTCGGCGAGCAGCCGGCCTTCGAGCCAGGCTGTGCGGCGCGCGTATTCCAGGTTGTACGCGCCGGCCGCGCAGATCACGCTCGTGATCAGCAGCATCGCCAGATATTGGGTCAGCTCGATCCCCGGCATGGACCAGCCGGCCGCGGCCGCTGCATAGAAGACGATCGTGAGCAGATTCGCGACGATCGCCGAGCGGAATCGCAGACCCAGAACGAAGTAGACGGCGACCGTCGCGATGACGAGACGCACGAACAGCCGGTCCTCGCCCTGGCTCCAGGCCCAGAGCCCGATCCACGCGATCGCCATCAACGCGAGCGGCATCAGCGCCGACATGACACGCGGATACCAGACATCGGCACCGCGCAGGAATGACACCCCGAGCCCGAGCATGAGGATCGGCACCATCACGCCGAGACGCAGCTCATCCGGCACGGCCGCGGTCAGTTCCGGCATTACGACGCGATCGATCTGAATGATCGCGAAGATGATCGCCGCGAGCAGGACGAGATTGATTCGCAGGAACTTCAGGCCGTCGCGGAACTGATCGGCGCGCCAGGCGGTTTCGAGCGATGACTCGAAGCGCATCCAGCGGAAACCGCGCCGCAATTGCTGTTCGTGCGGAGACGCGCGGCCCGCTTCCTCGGTCTTGCCTGCGTCAGCCGCGTCCGGCATCAAGGGGTACCGCCCAGCAAAGTGCCGCGATTATAGAGAGGATCGGCAGGTCGTTGCGGGATTTGCCGATAATATGTCAAATAAGCGAGCCCGCCAGATAGCGCCCGACGAATTCCGCGAACGGCAGCGTGTCCCGAGCCTCCACGGCACGCTGCTCTTCGAGCGAATGATCGGCTTCGGCACGAAGCTCCGCGAGGCGCCCGGGGTTCGGCGGATACAGCTCGCGGAAATAGTCGCGGTGCATGCGCGACATCCAGAGCGCGAGCTCGAAGAACGACATGTCCTGGCGGCGCATTTCCTCGAGCAGGCGGGCAGAGGGCAACTCGCGGAAGTCATCGAGCTTCGCGCGCTGAAAGGCAAGTGCCGCCGCATACGGCCGCGACGGCTCGCCGGAATCCAGCAGCTCGCAGATGCCCTGCATCTGGTCGAGGATCTCGGCCGACCAGTCGGCGAGCGCGCGCGGGCCGTCCTCCGTCCACAGCTCGAGTCCCGGTTCGCGGCCGCGGCTTGCGACGGTGACGTGATTGGCCTCGAATCGTTCGGACTGCTCCTGCGAAAGCGGGGCACTTTCGCGCAGCAGGCAGAGTGCCGCGAAGGCTTCGAGGAAGCACAGCTTGCGCTGGTTGACGCCGACCGGGTCGTAGGCGCCGACGTCGAGCGAGCGCATCTCGACATACTGCACGCCGCCGCGCAGGAGCGCCTTTGTCGGCCGCTCGCCGGAGAATGCGATGCGTTTCGGCCGGATGAAACTGTAGTACTCGTTCTCGATCTGGAGCAGGTTGGCATTGAGCTGCCGCCATTCGCCGTCGACCTCGACGCCGTGCGCCTCGTACTCCGGGTGCGGCGTGGAGATGAGGCGCGACAGGTCGCGCACGTATTCCCCGAGCGAATTGAACGACACGTGGACGCCCGCCTGGCTCTTGTTCCGGTAGCCGAGATCGCTCATGCGGAGCGACGTCGCGTAGGGCGCGACGAGCGTTCCCGGACCCGCCGGAACGAGGCCGCCGGGTATGTCGCGTCCCGCGAAGAACGAACGGCAGACGGCCGGCGAGATGCCGAACAGGAACAGGATCAGCCAGCCGAACCGCCGGTAGTTCCTGAGGAGCGCGAAGTAGGCGTCGTCGACAAAGGCCTGGCCGCGCAGTTTCGCTTCATTCACGGCCTCCAGCACGGGCCAGAAGCGCCCCGGAAATGAATAATTGAAGTGCACGCCCGAAATCGACTGCATCACGCGGCCGTAACGGAGGCCGAGCCCGACGCGGTACACGTGCTTCATGCGACCGATGTTCGAGCTCCCGTAGTTCGCGATCGGGATCTCGGCGTCACCGCCGATCACGCAGGGCATGCTCGTGACCCAGAGGAGCTCGCCGCCGAGTTCGCGGTAGACGAACTGGTGGATGTCGCAGAGGTACTGCTGGAGTTCCCAGGACCGGTCGAACGGCGGCGTGACGAGCTCGATCAGGGCTTCCGAATAGTCGGTCGTGACGTGCGGGTGGGTCAGGGCCGAACCGAGTGCGTGCGGGTGCGGCGCCTGCGAGATCCGGCCCGTAGGCAGGACCCTGAGCGCCTCCCGCTCGATGCCTTTGAGCCCGCCCGTCAGCACGCCCCGCTCGCGGGCATTCACGAGGCCCGAAAGGCGGCGTTCGAAATGGCGATCCAGGCGGATTCTGGGCATAAGCCGGGCATTCTGCGGCCCCCGGCAAAGTTAGGAAACCGTTGGTCGGCTTTGGCTTGGTGGGGGTGTCGCGGCAGGCGTAAATTGACCTTCCATGGTCTTCAGCCGCCATTCACCTGCCGCGAGGCATGTTGGAGTCATGCAGAGGAAGATCGTCGCGACGCTTGCGCTTTCCGCCGCCCTGCTCTGGGCGGGTCCTGCCGCGGCCGACTCGTTCCGCTGCGGCACCAAGCTCATGAGCGACGGCGACAGCACCGACAAGGTCGAGGCGCTCTGCGGCCCGCCCACCAGCATCCAGCGCCGCCAGATCCTGCAACGGCCGGTTTACTACCACCATGGCCGACCTTATTACAGCGGGTATGGATTGTCGGAGGTGACCGTCGAGTACTGGACGTACAACCTGGGGCCCAACAAGCTGATGCGGCGTCTCCGTTTCGAGGATGGCCTGCTCGTCGATGTCGAAACCCTGAGTCACGGCTACCACTCCGCCAGCGTCGACTGACCGCACTTGTAGGCCGATGCGCCTAAATCGTCCGCGGATGGCGACACTCCGGATTAGAATTTTCCTGCGCGCGATCTTATGTTTCGGTACGAGGCAAACATGCACCGTTCCGAATCCATCGATTGGCTCTTGAACTACCGGGCGGTGCTCGTGGAGAACGCCATCCGAGCGGTCCGCGATGCGCCATTCGTAATGACGGTTCCCTATCCTGCTGCGAGCCGCCGCGCCTGGCAGAACGTACCGGTCGCCGCCGGCGCCTGGCGTGCGGTCGCCGTGGCGGCGGGAGCCGTTTCGGCCGACTGACCCCTCAGCGGACGGCGGACTGCCCCCCGTTTTCGATCCAGCGGCCGATCTTCGCTTCCAGCACGTCCATCGGCAGCGCGCCGTCCTCGAGGACCTGCGTGTGAAACTCGCGCGCATCGAAATGCGGGCCGAGCGCGGCCGCGGCTCTCCGTCGCAGCGCCTGGATGCGTAGATCCCCGATCTTGTACCCGAGCGCCTGGCCCGGCCAGACGATGTAGCGCTCGACCTCCGCCTCGATGTCGCTCTCGGCCAGCGAGCTGTTCTCACGCATGTAGGCGATCGCGCGCTCGCGGCTCCAGCCCTCGGCATGCAGGCCGGTATCCACCACGAGTCGCATCGCGCGGAGCATCTCGTCGGAGAGACGGCCGTACCATTGCATCGGGTCGGTGAAGAGCCCGAGTTCGCGGCCCAGCGATTCCGAATAGAGCGCCCAGCCCTCGTCATAGGCGACATTTCCTTCGAAACGCCGGAAGCGCGGCAGCCCGGTCAGCTCCTGCTGGATGGAAACCTGGAAATGATGGCCGGGCGAGGCCTCATGCAGGGAAAGCGTTTCCATGCCGTAGATCGGCTGCGCCTTCAGGTTATAGGTATTGACGTAGAAGATGCCGGGCCGGGTGCCGTCGGCCGAGGCGCCTTTGTAATAGCCGCCGGCGGCGGAGGCCGCCCGGAACGCCTCGACCTCGCGGATCTCATAGTCGGCTTTCGGCCGCAGATCGAAAAGCCGCGGCAATTCGGCGTCGATCTGCTGCTTGAGCCGCCGGTATCCCGCCAGCAGGTCAGCGGGCTTCTGGAAGTAGAACGCGGGCTCGTCCTGCACGTAACGGAAGAACTCGCCGAGCGTGCCCTTGAATCCGACGTGGCGCATCACCTCTTCCATGCCGGCGCGGATGCGCGCGACTTCGGCCAGACCGACGGCATGGATTTCCGCGGGCGTCATGCGCGTCGTCGTATGGCGGCGCACCTCGCTGGCGTACCAGGTGGCGCCGTTCGGCAGCGCCGACCAGCCGACGCTCCTGCGGCAGGCGGGCAGGTATTCGTCGCGGATGAAATCGCGGAGCCGACGATAGCCGGGATTCAGGTCGCGCTCGATCAGCTGCACGAAAGCCGCCGTGAGTCGCGCGCGATCCGCGGCTGGCCATTCTGGCGGCATCCGGTCGATGGGGCCCCAAAAAACGCTTTGCTCCGGATCCGCCGAGAGCAGCGACTCGAGTTGTGGCACGACCTTCGCCATGGTGACGCGGGGATGCACGACGCCCCGTGCCATGCCTTCGCGCATCGCGGCGATCGCGGCGTCCACCCACTCCGGAAAATGTCGAGCCCGTGCAAGCCATCGTTCGTAATCCGCGACAGTCTCGAAAGGCTGCGCGCCGCTCCCGTCGCCGTACATCGCGAGATAGGCCGTCATGCCCCCGTTGAACTGATCGATCGGGAGGAGGCGCCCCGGAAAGCTCATGCGCTCGAGCTCACGCTCGCGGTTGTAGATGAACATCTCCCGCGTCAGCCGACCCTCTTCGTCGAGACGGCCGGGATCGAGGGCGCGCACGTCCTCGAGCGCGCGACGCTCGAGCTCCCGGCGCGCTGATTCATGGGCCGGCGACGGCGAGATCTCGAGACGGTCGTCGTAACGGTGATCGCCGATGTCGGTCGCGTCCGTCGGATTGAGCGCGAGATAGTCGTCGAAGTACTTCTCGACCCGGTGTTCGAGCTCGACTGCGGGTGTCGTCCGCATCGCGGCACAACCGCCGAGCAGAAGCGGCGCGAGGAAGAGGAACCCTCGTGTCGGGAAATTCATGCCGGGCTCTCCTTGCCGGCGCCGGTCAGGGCGGCGCCCATGCGCGCATGCGAGATGCGGCGATAGCGCCAGATCAGGAAGACGGCGCAGGTCACGAGGCCCGCGATCAGCCCCGCCCAGATGCCCGAAGGCCCCGCGCCCTGCCGGATGCCGAACCACCAGGCCGCCGGAAAACCGATCAGCCAGTAGGCCGTGAAATTGAGCGCCATCGGCACATTCGCGTCCTTGAAACCGCGGAGCGCCCCTGCCGCTCCGACCTGGAGCCCGTCCGGAATCTGGAAGACCGCGACGAAGAGCAGGAGCCAGACAGCGAGCGCACGGACTTCCAGATTCGTCGTGTAGGCCGCCGCGATGCCGTTCCGCGCGGCGAGAACGACGACCGAGGACAGCGCCATGATGAA
The DNA here is from genome assembly GCA_036397615.1 of Steroidobacteraceae bacterium. GTDB lineage: Bacteria > Pseudomonadota > Gammaproteobacteria > Steroidobacterales > Steroidobacteraceae > SCUD01. The sequence goes on along the minus strand of DASWIQ010000162.1, from coordinate 9,459 downwards.
ACCGCACATGGCGATGCCGCTCCAGCCGGCGTTCCGGCCCGCGACAATATCGCCCCGGCCGACCTGGTGGGCCACGTGGATCGTGGTCGCGGAGTGCAACGACAGCGGGATCATGAACATGAGCGAGGCGTAGCTGATCGCGATCTGGTGCGCAGCGACGATCTCGGTACCGAGCGTGCTCATGAGGAGCGCCGCGACCGCGAAGAGCGCGCCCTCCGAAACCACCGAACCCGAGATCGGCAGGCCGAGCGCGAGAATTTCGGCGAGCGCCGCCCGGTCCGGCCGGTCGAAGCGCTCGAACAGCGCGAATCTCCGGTAAATGGCGTGACGGCGCTGGTAAAGATGCATCGTCACGAGCATCGCCCAGCAGGCGAGCGCGGTCGCGATCCCGCAGCCGGTCGCGCCCTGCGAGGGAATTCCGAGGCCGCCGAGCGCGAAGAGCCAGTTGCCTGCGATGTTCGTCGAAAGGCCGACCACGGCCGTGTACATGACCGGCCGTGTCCAGCCGATGCCTTCGCTCGTGTAACGGTGCGCGAGGAAGACGAGCATCGCGGGCATGCCGAAGCACATCGCGTACACGTAGCCCGCCGCGTGCGGGATCGCGCGCGCGTCCGTGCCGAACCACCCGAGCATCGGCTCGACGCAGGCGAGCAGGCTGACGAGCGGGACCGCGAGCATCAGCGCAAGCCACACGGCCTGGCGGAAACGGCGGCCGACCTCGTCGTCGCGGCCCGCTCCATAAGCATGCGCGACGATCGGCGAAACCGACATCAGCACACCGAGGCCGAACAGCCAGAACATCTGGTAGTAGCTGCCGCCGACGGCCACGCCGGCGAGCGGCTCGGGGCCGAGCCTCCCCGCCACGATCGTGTTCGCGAGCATCATCCCGGCCAGCACCAGGTTATTGACGACGAGCGGCCCCGCGAGCCAGAGGATCGCGCGTGAATCGCGTGGAAAGGCCTTGCGGAAGCTGCCGGGTTCGCTCATGTGGCACCGGACGGCGCGCCGTGGCGGGCCCGTTCTGATGCTGGCATTCTACCGGAAGCAGACAGCCCGGCTTTCATCGGAGACCCCATATGCTGGTCGGATCGCAGCCCCGGCGCGTCGCCGTCATCGGCGGCGCCCGCATACCCTTTGCGCGCGCGCACGGCGCGTACGCGAGCGTCGGCAACCAGGAGATGCTCACCGCGTCGCTGAAGGCGGTCGTGGACCGCTTTTCGCTCCGCGGCCTGCGGCTCGGCGACGTCGTCGCGGGCGCGGTGATGAAGCACTCGAGCCAGTGGAATCTCGCGCGCGAGTCGCTGCTCGATTCCGGCCTTGCGCCGGAAACCCCCGGTCTCGACGTGCAGCGCGCCTGCGGCACGAGCATGGAGGCCGCGATCATCGTCGCGAACAAGATCGCGCTCGGACAGATCGACGCCGGGCTCGCTGGCGGCGTGGACACGGTGAGCGACCCGCCGATCGTATTCGGCCGCGAATACCAGCAGCTGCTGCTCCGGAGTTTTCGCGCGAAGAGTCTCGCCTCCCGCATCGCGCCCTTCTTCGGCTTCCGGCCGCGGCATTTCAAGCCCAGCTTCCCCGGCACCGGCGAGCCGCGCACGGGCCTCTCGATGGGCCAGCACACGGAGAAAATGGCCCGCGAATGGCAGATCACCCGGCAGGCGCAGGATGAACTCGCGCTCGCGAGCCACGAGCGCGCGGCGCGCGCCTGGGCCGAGGGGTTCATGTCTGATCTCGTCGTGCCCTATCTCGGCCTCGCGACCGACAACAACGTGCGCGCCGACACGAGCCTCGACAAGCTCGCGAAGCTCAAGCCCTCCTTCGCGAAGGACGGCACGCTGACCGCGGGCAACAGCACGCCGATGACCGACGGCTCGGCGGCGGTGCTCCTCGCAAGCGAGGATTGGGCGCGCTCGCGCGGCCTTCCGGTCCAGGCGTACCTGACCTACGCCAAGGTGGCCGCGGTCGACTTCGTGGGCGGCGAAGGGCTCCTGATGGCCCCTGCCTACGCCGTGCCGCGGATGCTCGCGGATGCCGGCCTCACGCTCCAGGATTTCGATTTCTACGAGATCCACGAGGCCTTTGCGGCTCAGGTGCTCTGCACGCTGAAGGCCTGGGAATCGCCGCAGTTCTGCCGCGATCGGCTCGGGCTGGCGGCGCCCCTCGGTTCGATCGACCGCGCAAAGCTCAACGTCAAAGGCGGCTCGGTCGCGGTCGGCCACCCGTTCGCGGCAACCGGCGCGCGCATCGTCGCGGCGCTCGCAAAGCTTCTCGCCACGCGCGGATCGGGCCGCGGCCTGATCTCGGTCTGCACGGCGGGCGGCATGGGCGTGACGGCCATCATGGAAAGATGAGCGGGCGACTTGCCATTAGTTGCATCTGAAACTAAATTGACCCGATGAAGCGCTACATCGGTCATCCCCGCGTGGAAGGGCAGGCATCGCGGCAGGCGCATGCGGACCTGCCTCCCGGCACCTACGAGCGGGAGATGAGCAAGGAGGGTTTCTTCGGCCCGGCGGCGTTCTTCCACCACCGCCACCCGCCGACGGGCTGGTCCGGTTTCGAAGGCCCGCTCTCCCCGCACGCCTTCGACCTGACGAAGCTCGACGCCGTCACTTCGCATCCCTGGTCGGCGCCGGAACTCCTCACAAATGCGCACACGCGCCTTCGATTCTGGCGCGCGGCCGGACGGATGGACACGCTCGCGCGGAACGCCGACGGCGACGAGCTCCTGTTCGTGCACCAGGGCCGCGGCGATCTCTTCTGCGATTTCGGCCGTCTTTCGTTCGAGACGGGCGATTACTTCGTCCTGCCGCGCGGGACGATGTGGCGGCTCGACTGCGCGGAGCCGGCGGCGCTCCTCCTGATCGAGGCGACGAACGCCTCCTACATGCTGCCGGAGAAAGGCCTCGTCGGCGGCCATGCGATCTTCGACCCGGCGATGCTCGACGCGCCGCGCGTGGACGAGGCGTTTCTCGCCCAGCAGGACGAAAAGCCCTGGCGCGTCGCGGTCAAACGGCGAAATGCCGTCTCGACCGTCACCTTTCCGTACAACCCGCTCGATGTCGTCGGCTGGCACGGCGACCTGTCGGTGTGCCGCATCAACGTGCGGGACATCCGCCCACTCATGAGCCACCGTTATCACCTGCCGCCGTCGGCGCACACGACCTTCGTCGGCAACCGCTTCGTCGTCTGCACCTTCGTGCCACGGCCATTCGAGACCGATCCGGGCGCGATCAAGATACCGTTCTTTCACAACAACGACGATTACGACGAAGTGATCTTCTATCACGCGGGCGACTTCTTCAGCCGCGACAACATCCACCCGGGCATGGTGACGCTGCATCCGGGCGGCTTCACGCACGGACCGCACCCGAAGGCGCTCTCGCGGATGCTCGTGCAGTCGAAGCCGGCGACGGACGAGTACGCGGTGATGGTGGACACGCGCGATGCGCTCGAGATCGCACCGGCCGCCGCGAAGGTCGAGTGGGCGGGCTACGTCGACAGCTGGAAAGGTCCCGCGAAGTGAAGCTGGCGTCGCTTCCCGGCGGCCGCGACGGCCGGCTCGCGGTCGTGAGCGGCGATCTGAGGCGCGCCGCGCCCGCGCCAAACATCGCGCCGACACTCCAGGCCGCGCTCGACGACTGGGCGCGCGCGAAACCCGCACTCGCGGCGCTCGCGCGCGAACTCGAGGCCGGCGGCGCCGACAGTCTCCCGTTCGACGCGACGCAGACGCTCGCTCCCCTGCCGCGGGCCTTTCACTGGGTGGACGGCAGCGCCTACGTCAATCACATCGAGCTCGTGCGCCGCGCGCGGGGAGCGACGATGCCGGAGTCGTTCTGGACGGACCCGCTCGTCTATCAGGGCGGATCGGACGATTTCCTGCCGCCGGCCGCGGACGCGCCATTCGGCAGCGAAGACTGGGGCATCGATCTCGAAGGCGAAATCGCGGTCGTCACCGACGACGTTCCGATGGGCAGGGACGCCGTGAAAGCACGGGAGCACATCCAGCTCGTCATGCTCGTGAACGACTGGTCGCTCCGGAACCTGATTCCGGCCGAGCTGGCCAAAGGATTCGGCTTCTATCAGTCGAAACCAGCGACTGCGTTCTCGCCGGTCGCCGTCACGCCGGACGAGCTGGGCGACGCCTGGAAGGACGCGCGCGTGCATCTGCCGCTCGTCGTGCATCTCAACGGCCAGCCGTTCGGCCGGCCGAATGCCGGCGTCGACATGACGTTCGATTTCGGTCAGCTTATTGCGCACGCCGCGAAGACCCGCCGCCTCGGCGCAGGCAGCATCGTGGGCTCCGGGACGGTGTCGAATCGCGATCGTTCCTCAGGCTCGACCTGTCTCGCGGAGCGGCGCATGCTTGAAACCGTGGACCAGGGCAAACCGATGACCTCGTTCCTTTCCTTCGGCGACCGTGTGCGGATCGAGATGTTCGATGCCGCTGGCCGCTCAATCTTCGGCGCGATCGACCAGCGCGTCGTAAAGGCCGCCTGATGCGCGCCCAGGACGACAGCCGCCTCGCAGGCACCGGCAAGCTCAAGCTCGAAGATCCCTCGCTCCTGCGCGAGCAATGCTACGTGAACGGCGTCTGGCTCGATGCCGCGGGCCGCGCGACGCTCCCCGTGCACAATCCGGCCACGGGCGCGCAACTCGGAACCGTGCCCGCCTTCGATGCGGCGGCGACGGAAAAGGCCGTCGCGGCCGCGCACGCGGCGTTCCCGGCCTGGGCCGCGAAGACCGCGAAAGAACGCGCCGTGCTGCTCCGCCGCTGGAACGACCTGATACTCCTGAACTCCGCGGATCTCGCGAAGCTCATGACCGCCGAGCAGGGCAAGCCGCTCGCGGAATCGAAAGGCGAGATCGCCTATGCCGCTTCCTTCGTCGAATGGTTCGCCGAGGAAGCGAAGCGCGTGTATGGCGACGTGATCCCGGGCCACCAGGCCGACAAGCGCATCCTCGTGCTGCGCCAGCCGGTCGGCGTGGTCGCGGCGATCACGCCCTGGAATTTCCCGGCAGCGATGATCACGCGCAAGGTCGCGCCGGCACTCGCCGCCGGCTGCACGGTGGTCTGCAAGCCCGCCACGCAGACGCCTTTCTCCGCCCTCGCGCTCGCGGAACTCGCCGCGCGCGCCGGTCTGCCGCCCGGCGTGCTGAACGTGATCACCGGCCCCGCCCGCGAGATTGGCGGCGTGCTCACGAGCGATTCGCGCGTGCGCAAGCTTTCCTTCACCGGCTCGACCGAGATCGGAAAGCTCCTGATGGCGCAGTGCGCGAAGACGATGAAGAAAATCTCATTGGAACTCGGCGGCAACGCACCCTTCATCGTGTTCGACGATGCGGATCTCGACGCGGCGGTGGCGGGCGCCATCGCCTCCAAATACCGGAACACCGGCCAGACCTGCGTCTGCGCGAACCGTCTGCTGGTCCAGCAGAGCGTCTACGAGGCGTTCAGCGCGAAGCTCGTCGCCGCGGTGCAGAAGCTGCGCGTGGGCGACGGCCTCGCCGGTGAAACCGAGCAGGGCCCGCTGATCGACACGGCTGCGCTCAAGAAAGTCGAGGAGCATATCGCCGATGCAACGTCGAAAGGCGCGAAAGTCGCGACCGGCGGCCGCCGCCACGCGCTCGGCGGCACGTTCTTCGAACCGACCGTGCTGACGGGCGTCACGCCCGCGATGATGGTCGCGCGCGAGGAAACCTTCGGGCCCGTTGCGGCTTGTTTCAGATTCACATCGGAACAAGAGGCCATTGCGATGGCGAATGACACGGAGTTCGGCCTCGCGGCCTATCTGTACACGCGCGACCTCGCGCGTTCCTGGCGGGTGTCGGAAGCGCTCGAATACGGCATCGTCGGTCTCAACACGGGCCTCATTTCGACGGAAGTCGCGCCGTTCGGCGGCGTCAAGGAATCGGGCACCGGCCGCGAGGGCTCGAAGTACGGGCTCCTCGACTACACCGAGATCAAGTACGTCTGCGTCGGCGGAGTCACGCCCGCCTGAGTATCGTGACGGAGCGCATGCGCCGCGACCGCGGCGCATGACGCGGTTCACAGTTACGCCAGTGGTTTATGTCAGCGGGCGGAACCGGCCACTACCATGCCGTGTCCGAAATCTGTCCCCAGGCGGATACCCCTCCCTCAAACAGGAAACTGATCATGAAATTTGTGAAAGCCATGGTAGGCGGCTTGTTGCTGGTGGCAGCGCCACTCGCGGCGCTCGCTGACGACATGAGCTATTCGTACATCGACCTCGGCTATGTCGAGACCGACCTCGATAACGGTCCGACGGCCGACGGTTTCGGCGTGCGCGGTTCGGTCGGATTCGCCGAAAACTTTTTCGTCTTCGGCGAGTACACGAATCAGGACCTCCAGGGCATCGACATCGACCAGTTCGCGGTCGGTCTGGGAGGTCATCTCAGTCTCACGGAGAAACTGGACGGCGTCGGCCGCGTGGGCTATCTCGACGCAGAGGCCTCGGCTGGAGGAGTCAGCATCAGTGTCGACGGTTACCTAGTTTCGGCGGGATTGCGCGGGAAGGTCACCGATGACTTCGAGCTGGAAGGTCACGTGATCCATCGTGATCTCGGCGACGATGGCGGCGACGAAACCGCGTTCTCGATCGGCGGCCGTTACTTCTTCACCGACCAGCTCGCGCTCGGCGTGGAGTACGAAATCGGCGACGACGCGAAGACGTTCCTGATCGGCGGCCGCTTCAGCTTCTGATCGCATCGCATCATCCGCGGCCGGGAGCCTCGCTCCCGGCCGCTTTTTTTCGCCTGCGGGCCTTCGTATCACGCGCAACGTCGATCGGGTATCGTGACGTCATGACGTCCGCAACCGGCGTCCTGGTCGTCAATCTCGGCACGCCGGATGCACCGACTCCGGCCGCGGTGCGGCGTTTCCTCGCGGAATTCCTGTCCGACCCGCGCGTCGTCGACCTGCCGCGCCTGCCCTGGCAGCTCGTACTGCGCGGCCTGATCCTGCCGTTCCGCCCGCGCCGGAGCGCACGCGCCTACCGCCAGATCTGGACGGCTGCGGGTTCGCCGCTCCTGACCGGCACCGAGGCGCTCACGCGCGCACTCGCGCGTCGCCTCGCGTCGCTTCGGCCCGAGGCCCCTGCGGTCGCCATGGGAATGACATACGGAAACCCGTCGATCGGCGAGGCCTTGCAGACGCTCCGCGCCGAAAGCGCCGACCGGCTCATCGTGCTGCCCCTTTTTCCGCAATACTCGGCGACGACGACTGCCGCAGCGCTCGACCGGGTCGAGGTCACGCTTGCGCGCTGGCCGTCCGCGCCGGAGCGCATCGTGATCGAGGACTACCACGCGGACCCGGGCCACATCGACGCGCTTGCCGCGAGCATCACCGGCGCCCGGACGTCGTGGGAGCATCTGCTGTTTTCCTTCCACGGAATTCCGCGCCGTTACGCGGATGCGGGCGACCCCTACGGCGATCGCTGCCATGCGACCGCGGGGCTCGTCGCCAATAGGCTTGCGCTCCCGGCCGGCCGCTGGTCGGTTGCTTTCCAGTCGCGCGTCGGCGGTGCGCGCTGGCTCGAGCCGTATACGGCAGTGCGGCTGCGCGAACTCGCAGTCGGGGGAGCGAAACGCATCGCCGTCATCTGTCCCGGCTTCGCGGTGGATTGCCTCGAGACGCTCGAAGAAATCGCGATTCGCGGCAAGACGGCCTTCCTTGCCGCCGGCGGTCTCGAGTTCGAGTACATTCCCGCGCTCAACGACGACGCGGCGCAGGTCGAATGCCTCGCCCGCCTCGTCGCGGACCGCGCAGGTATCGCACCGGAGCCGGCCCCATGATCGGCCGCTTCCACGAAGTCAGCGTGCATGCGCCGGACCTTCTAGACTCGCTCGCGTTTTACGAACGCCTCGGATTCAGCCAGGTCACGACCGGCGAGGCCTGGCCTTATCCGTATGCCGTCGTCGCCGACGGCCGGCTCGCCATCGGCCTCCACGGCCGCGAGCTTGCGCAATCGCCGCTCCTCGCATTCGTGCTTCCGGACCTGTCCGGGAATCTCGAAGCGCTCGAGGGGCGCGGAATCGAGATTCTCGATCGCCGCCTCGGCGATGACGTGTTCAACGAGGCGAGTTTCGAGATTCACGGGCAGAGGATCCGCCTGCTCGAGGCGCGCACCCATTCGCCGGCGCAGCAGACGGCCCGCGAGACCTCGCGCCTCGGCTGGTTCGAGGAAATCGTGCTGCCGGTCTCCGACGTGAAACGGGCGGAGCAGGCCTGGGATCGAATCGGCTTCGTGCCGGCCGAGGAAGGCGAAGATCCGTATCCGCACATCGGGCTCACGAGCGACTCGCTCAATGTCGCGCTGCTGCGCACCGGACTTCTCAAGCGGCCGGCGCTCATGTTCGCCGAAGCGGACATGCCCGCGCGCATCGCGGGCCTCCGGGACGCCGGCTTCGAGATGTCGCGCCGGCCGCCGGGCGACCTGGATCCGGACCGGCATGCGCTCCTCATCGCACCCGAAGGCACGCAACTTCTCCTGACCACGTCCGAATGAGCCGCGCCGCGCTCGCTGCCCTGCTCCTCGTGTCCGCGCCCGCGGTGGACGCCTGGGTGCCCTGCGAGCAGAAAGGCATCACGCCCCCGGTCGCGATCCATCGCGAGGCGCCGGCCTATCCGCAAGCCGTGCGCACGATCGGAATCGAAGGCATGGCCGAAGTCTCGCTCACCGTGCTGCGCGACGGCAGTGTTGGCTGGGTGCGGATATTCCGCGCCGAGCCGCGCGGCTACTTCGAACAGGCCGCAGCCGAGGGCGTGCGCAACTGGCGCTTCGAGCCCGCGAGCCGGAACGGGGAACCGATCGAATGCCGCATGCGCACGCGCGTGCGATTCGCGCTGGTCGATCAGGCCGCGACCGCCGAGGGGACGGGCGACGGCGAACGCCCGCAGCCGGTCTACCCCGCGTCACTGCTCCAGCAGCGGATCGAGGGCTACGCCGAGGTCGAGTTCGACCTCGACGCGAACGGCGCCGTCCGGAATGCACGCGTCACCGCCGCAATGCCGCGCGGCGAGTTCGAGCGCGCAGCGCTCGCCGCCGTCCGTGACTGGCATGGGGCGCCCGCCGTGCCCGGCCACGAGACCCGGCGATTCGAGTTTCGCCTGCCCGATACGATGCTCGACGTGGTGCCGGCCACGGCCCTCGGGAGCGCGCCGTTTCCGATGGCGGCCTGCGAGCGGCGCGTCACCGGCCGCGTCACGCTCCAGGTCGAGACGGATGACGACGGCCGGGTGCTCGAGGCGCGAATTCTGAACGCCGAGCCGACGGGACTTTTCGACGAATCTGCCCTTGCCGTCGCGCGCGCATCGCGGCTCTCGCCCGCTCATCGCGACGGCCAGCCAATCGCCGCGACCGCGCTCCTGACCCTGTTTTTCGATCCCGAAAAGGCGACCTGCCCGAACATCCGCTCGCCCGATCGCGAGCCGCC
>DASWIQ010000161.1:0-3332 GCA_036397615.1 Steroidobacteraceae bacterium | reverse complement strand
CCGCTGAATGTTCTCCTTCGCCCGCCGGATATTGCCACGCACCAGCGCTGCCGTCCTGCTCTCGCCGTAGCGGCCCTTGTGAACGTGACGAATGCGATGCACGCCCGGCACCTCGAGACCGATGCCGTCCGTACCGAGCAGCCAGCGGAACGCGCTGTCTTCGTAGGTCTTCGCCCAGCGCGGTGCCGGCCGCTGATAAACCGGAATCTGCTCGCAGTAGCCGCACTGGCGGGCCGCGTCGCCGTGCACGATGTGGTAGGCGCCCTTGGCCTTCGGGGGATTCGCGGCGAGCGTGAACTGGCCGGTGTCGATGTCGACCACCCGCGGGCGATCGCGCTCGGCGGCGAGCACCGGGTCGGTCTCCGCGAGCATCGGGGTGATCCGCTCGAATTTCGGATAGGTCAGGAGATCGCGCCGGCCCTGGAGCTCCTGCGCGAGCGTGTCGAGGCAATCGCGGTGAAAGACGATATCGCAGTCGGTGAACCAGACCCAGTCCGCCCGGGTCGAGCGCGCGACGCGATTGCGGCCGATCGCCCGCCGGAACAGCTCGGGCGGCGAAAGCGCCTGCCAGTTCCAGCTAACGTTCTCAGCTTCGATTTCGCCGAAGAACTCGAGCATCGCCCGCGTGCGCGTGTCTTCGGATGCGTGGAATACCGTCATGCGCACGCGCGCCTTCACCGGCGGGAAATTCACGAGCGAGCTCAGCTGGTAGGCGAGCAGGTGAGCGTACTGCCAGCAGTGGCTGACGATCTCGATGTCGAGCATGCCCGTCCGCGCCGCGATGCTGGCCGGGTCCGGCGGGTTCAGCCACCAGCGCGCCGGCACGAGGCCCGTCGTCGCGATGCGGACCAGGGATTGCTCGATGTCGTCGCGGATGCTCAATCGGGCGGCCGCCGTTCGCCGGTCCAGGGATAGCGTTCCACGATCGCGCGGCAGTCTCGCCAGTAGACGTAGTCCGGATTCGGCTTGCGCCAGTCGCCATAGATGCGCGTCAGCACGTCGTCGGCTGCGTTCGGGATCTGCCAGCGCCGCCCGTACAGCTCGAAGGGCGCGAGTCCGTGGGCTGGGACTTCGTTGATCAGCTCCATCGGCGGCTTGCGTTGGTGGAAGTACCAGCGGATGTTCGCGCCGTAACGGTCGAACAGAAAGAAATCGTATTTGACCGCCTCGTACTTCAGCGTCCACATCGTCGTGCGACCGTCGTTGTTGACCTGCGGCGGGCGCAGGTTGTATCCCGCTTCGCGGAGTTTCCTCATGGCGGAGAGGAACTGCGGCAGGTCGCGGTCCATGAATCCAAAATCGGAATCGCGGTCCCAGGCGATCGGCGCGCCGTCCCGCCTGCAGCCGAGCAGCAGGCCCATGATCATCCAGTACTTGTCCGCGAAGGACGTGCGCGAGAGGTGTTCGTGCAGCCGGATCAGGCCGCGCCGGCGCCGCTCCTCGAGCCTGCCCCAGCGCAGCCGGTAGAAGTACTCGTTCAGCCTGCGCACTCGGCGCAGTATAGCCGCCGGCCGTCACAGCCGGAGTTCAGCCGCCTGCGCAAGCCTCGCGATTGCCGCAGATCCTCCGTATCTGGTCAACTTTTTCCCGGTCTTCGCGTTGCGAGCGCAGCATTTCGCGAATGCCTGTTTCATCATGGCACTTCTCCGCCGGGAAGCGGCTGCCCATCACTTCTTCTTTGCGGCAGTAGACGATGAACTTTCCGCGCTTCTTCGGCCGGAAGCCCGGCGGCGGTTTGAACTCGTCGTCTGCATCGGTCTTCGACGCGGCGGCGGCCGCCGCCTCGTCCGCGGCCTGGCTGTCTTCGCTTCCGGCCGGCGTCATCGCGAAGAGCAGCGCCGGAAACATCAGCACCGTCATCAATGTCGCGCGCATTTCAGGCCCCCGGCGATCGTGCCCAGCCCCGCCGACCATATCCCGCGCCCTTGCGGACGAGGTTTCAGTGTAGCAGACTTGGTTGAATGATCAATCAAGGCCCGGTCGACACCCGCTGGCGCATCCTCGAGGCGGCCATGCATCTCTTCTGGGAGAAAGGCTACGGCTCGACCTCCATCGCCGACATCCTGGGGCGCGCCGGCGTCAACAGCGGCAGCCTCTATCACTACTTCCCGGGAAAGCAGGATCTCCTGATCGCGGTGCTCGATACCTATGTCGACGGCATTCATCAGATGCTGCTCGAGCCCGCCTGGCGGGGCGTTGCCGATCCGATCGAGAAGATCTGGAAGTTGATGGACGCCTATCGCGAGGCGCTCGTCCAGACTGACTGCACCTATGGCTGCCCGATCGGGAGCCTCGCGCTCGAACTGCACGAACCCGATCCGCCGGTCCGCGAGCGGCTCGCGAAGAATTTCTCGAACTGGACGGCGGCGATCGAAGACTGCCTCCGCGCCGCGGACGATCGCGTGCCCGGCGACGTCGACCGGCGCGCGCTGGCGGAATTCGTGCTGACGACCATGGAAGGCAGTGTAATGCTCGCGCGCAGCTACCGCGACATCGGCTATTTCGACCGCGCCATCGGGGAGCTCAAGCTGCATTTCAACCGCCTGATACGACCGGCGAAGGCGCCGGCCGGCCGCAGGCCACAACGACGCAAGAAGGGGAAATCCCATGCCTGAGATCAACTGGCTCGCCGTGCTCGCCGCGGCGATTTCGACATTCGCACTCGGCGGGTTGTGGTACTCGCCGGCGATGTTCTTCAAGGCCTGGCAGCGCGGCACAGGGCTCACGGACGAGCAACTCCAGAAAGGCGGCCACCCGGGGAAGATCTACGGCGGCGCCTTCGTGCTTTCGCTGATCGCGGCTGCCGTGTTCGCGATGTTCATCGGCCCGAATCCCGATGTCGGCTTCGCGACGGCGGCAGGCTTCGCGGCGGGGCTCTGCTGGGTCGCGGCGAGTTTCGGCATCAACTACCTGTTCGAACGTAAGTCATTTGCCCTCTTCCTCGTGAACGGCGGCTATCACACCGTGCAGTTCACGCTGTTCGGGCTGATTCTCGGCATCTGGCATTGAGGTGAACCATGAAACCTGAAGCTCCCTGCGTTGCCGCGGCCCTCGCAGCACTCCTCGTTTCGACGGCGGCCGCGATCGGCAAGGACACTGCCGCGGCGTCCCCACTCGCTCCGCTCGGCTTCCTTGCCGGTCATTGCTGGGTCACCCGGATCGACGCCGACGAGACTGACACGCATTGCTACGAGTGGATGCACGGCGGCCAGCAGTTGCGCGACCGGCATGTCGTGCGCGGCAAGAACCCTGACTACCTGGGCGAGACCGTTTACGCGTACAACGGCGAGCGCAAGCGCGTCGAGTATCGCTACTGGAATTCGCTCGGCGGA
>DASWIQ010000160.1:0-8009 GCA_036397615.1 Steroidobacteraceae bacterium | reverse complement strand
CTCCTCGCTTCTTGCCAGGGACGAAAATCGCACACGGTCGCGCTTATGCGGGAACAAATCCGAGGTTCCTAGACCTGCAACAGCTCTTTCTCTTTCTCGGCCAGCACCGCGTCGATGTCGTGCACGTGCCGGTCGGTGAGCTTCTGGATCTCTTCCTGAACGCGCCGGTCGTCATCCTCGGAGATCAGCTTCTCTTTCAGCATTTCCTTCAGTTCGTTCATCAGGTCGCGGCGAACGCCGCGCACGGCGACCCGCGCATTCTCAGCCTCGTGGCGCGCGACCTTGGTGAGCTCCTTGCGCCGTTCCTCGGTCATCGGCGGCAGCGGCAGCCGGATGACCTGTCCCGCCGTGTTCGGTGTCAACCCGAGATCGGACTTGAGGATCGCCTTTTCGACGGCGCTGACCGCCGACTTGTCCCAGGGCGAAACGACGAGCGTGCGCGAATCCTCGACATTGACACTCGCCACCTGGTTCAGCGGCACTTCGCTGCCGTAATAGTCGACCTTGAGGCCATCGAGCAGGCCGGTGTTGGCGCGGCCCGTCCGCATCTTCCGGTAGTGATCCTTGAGAAGCGCCACGCATTTCGACATGCGCTGCGTCGCATCCCGGCTCATTTCATCCTGCATGACAGCGTCCTCCCGGCCCGACTAAAGCCCGTTGGCGACCAGCGTGCCGACGTCTTCGCCATCGACGATTCGAAGGAAGTCGCCTTCGTTCATGAGATTGAAGACCCGGAGCGGCAGGCCGTTGTCCCGGCACATGACGATCGCGGTCGCATCCATGACGGAGAGCCGGTCGTCGAGCACCTTGTCGAACGAGAGCGTGCGGTAGCGCTGTGCATTCGGGTTGCGTACCGGGTCGTCGTCGTAGATGCCGTTGACTTTGGTCGCCTTGAGGAGCAGATCCGCGCCGATTTCGATCGCGCGCAGCGAGGCGGCCGTGTCGGTCGTGAAGAAAGGGTTGCCTGTTCCCGCGGCGAAGATCACGCAGCGGCCTTTTTCGAGGTGCCGGACGGCGCGGCGCCGGATGTAGTCCTCGCAGACCTCCTGCACGCGGACCGCGGACATGACGCGCGCAAAACTGCCGAGCGATTCGAGCGCGTCCTGAAGGGCGAGGCCGTTCATGACGGTCGCAAGCATGCCCATGTGATCGGCCGTGACCCGGTCCATGCCCGCGCGCGCGAGCCCCGCGCCGCGGAAGATGTTGCCGCCGCCGATGACGACGGCGACCTGGATGTCGCGGGCCATCACGTCGCGGATCTCGCCCGCGATGCGCTTCAGGATCGCCGGGTCGATGCCGTAATCCGCAGCGCCGAGCAGGGCTTCGCCGCTGATCTTGAGCAAGATCCTCGTGAGCGGCTGCCGGGCCTGCGTATCGGCCATTTCGCTACCCCTCCGCGGGTCGATTCTGGGTTCAGCTCGGTTTGTCAGGCTGACTCTTGTCCTTCGCTGCCTCGACCTGGGCCATGACCTCGGCGGCGAAATTCTCCTGCTTCTTCTCGATGCCCTCACCGACTTCGAAACGCAGGAAGCCGCTGACCGAGGCCTTCGACTTTTCGAGCAGCTGCCCGATCGAAACATCCGGATCCTTCACGAACGGCTGGCCCGTCAGGCAGATCTCGGCCAGATACTTCCGGAGTCGCCCTTCGACCATCTTGTCGACGATGGCCGGCGGCTTGCCCTCCGCGGCGGCCTGGGCCGCGAGGATCTCGCGCTCCTTCGCGACGACGTCCCGGGGAACGTCCGCGGGCGCGACGTACTGCGGATTGGCGGCCGCCACGTGCATCGCGAGATCGCGCGCAAGCGTTTCGTCGCCGCCCTTCAAGCCGACCAGCGTGCCGATGCGGCTGCCGTGGACGTAGCTTCCGACGCGATCCGGCGCGATGAGCAGATTCGAACGCCGCACGTCGATCTTCTCGCCGATCTTGGCGATCAGGTTCCGCCGTGTCTCGTCGACCGTCCTGCCATCGGCCAGCTTGAGCGCGGCCAGGGTTTCCGGCTGCGTGGCCGCATGCCGCAAGGCGGCCTCGGCAACCTGGGCCGCGAAGGACTGGAACTCCGGCTGGCGTGCGACGAAGTCCGTTTCGCAATTGACTTCCACCAGCACCGCGGAGCGCCCGTCGGCGCTCTTTGCGGCGACGATCGCGCCATCAGCGGCGATGCGGCCGGCCTTCTTGTCGGCCTTCGCAAGGCCGGCCTTCCGCATGATCTCCGCCGCCGCGTCGAGATCGCCGCCGGTCTCGATGAGCGCCTTCTTGCACTCCATCATGCCGGCGCCCGTGCGCTCGCGCAGCGTCTTGACCGTTTCAGCGCTGATGCCCATCGTCAATCCCCGACCTTGTCCGACTTGCGCACCGCAGGGCGCCGACGAACGGCCGGCTTCGCGCGTGCGGCATCCGCCGCCACTTCGTCCACGATCGGCTCGTCGTCCGGGACTTCGACGACGACTTCGGGCGCGCCGACCGGCGGCATCGTCGCAGCCGATGACGTCTCCGCGGACTGGCGCGCACGCGCCGGCGTCTTGCGCCGCACATTCGCGGCCCTGCGCGGCGCGCGGGCCTGCGACTTGCGGCGCGGCTGGCCTTCCTCGTCGAGCTCGACGAACTCGTCTTCGCCTGCCGGTACGACGGGCACGGAAGTCCTGCCGTCCAACACCGCGTCGGCGATGCCGGCCGCATAGAGCTGGATCGCCTTCATGGCGTCGTCATTGCCGGGAATCACATAGTCGATGCCATCGGGGCAGCAGTTGCTGTCCACGATCGCCACGACCGGGATGCCGAGCTTGCGCGCTTCGTGCACGGCGATCTCCTCGTGTCCCACATCCACGACGAAGAGCGCATCCGGCAGCGCGTTCATGTCCTTGATGCCGCCGAGGCTGCGGATCAGCTTGTCCATCTCGCGCCGGAGCATCTGCGCTTCTTTCTTGTTGCGCCGCTCGAGCGCGCCGGTATCGCGCAACTCCTCGAGCTCCTGCAGGCGCTTGATCGACTGCCGGATGGTCTTGAAATTCGTGAGCATGCCGCCGAGCCAGCGCTGGTTGACGTAAGGCATGCCGCAGCGGGTCGCTTCGGCCTTGATGGCGTCGCGCGCGCTTCGTTTGGTGCCGACGAACAGCAGCTTGCCGCCGTCCCCGACCACGCCTTTTACGAAGCCGGCCGCGTCGTTGTAGAGCGGCAGCGTCCGCTCCAGATTGATAATGTGGATCTTGTTGCGTTCGCCGAAAATGAACGGCGCCATCTTCGGGTTCCAGAAGCGGGTCTGATGGCCGAAATGAACCCCCGCCTCAAGCATCTGCCTCATGGACAAGCTGGCCATGATTACTCCTTTCGGGTTAGCCCTCCGCGTCTCCGCATGCGGCAACCGGACATTCGGACCCGGCACCCAGCCGCACGTGACGAAACGCGTGTGGATTTGGTTGAGAAAAAACGCCGCGCTTTATACCATCTTTGTCCCGTCGAAACAACGTGATAGGCGCATTCTGCCCTCCCATTGCGGTACTGACCCATGCTGATGCAAAGCCACGCCCGGGTATCCGTCAAAACGCCTGCTGAGCAGCAGGCGATGCGCACGGCCGGGCGGCTCGCGGCGGACGTCCTGGACATGATCGGTCCCCGAATCGCCCCCGGCATGACGACCGGGGAAATCGACCGGATCTGCCACGACTATATTGTGAATGTTCAACACGCAATCCCGGCCCCCTTGAATTACAAGGGATTTCCGAAGTCGATCTGCACCTCGGTCAATCACGTCGTCTGCCACGGCATCCCCGGCGACAAGGTCCTGCGGCCGGGCGACATCCTGAATGTCGACGTGACCGTCATCAAGGACGGCTTCCACGGGGACACCAGCCGCATGTACCTGATCGGCGATCCGTCGATCCAGGCAATGCGGCTCTGCGACGTCGGTCGCGAAGCCATGTGGCGTGGCATTCGTCACGTCGCGCCCGGTCATCGACTCGGCGACCTCGGCCACACGATCCAGCAATACGTCGAGTCCCAGGGCTACTCGATCGTCCGCGAGTACTGCGGCCACGGCATCGGCCGGGTCTTCCACGAGGACCCGCAGGTCCTGCATTACGGCGAGCCGTCGACCGGACTCGAACTCGTGCCCGGCATGACCTTCACCGTCGAGCCGATGGTCAACGCCGGCCGGCGTCACGTGAAACTGCTCGGCGACGGCTGGACCGTCGTCACCAAGGATCATTCCCTCTCGGCACAATGGGAACACACCGTGCTCGTCACCGCCGACGGCTTTGAAGTGCTGACACTCGGCGCGGCCGACCGCGCCGCGGCCTGATCGGTGCCGACCGGCATCCGCAACGTCAACGAGGCTCAGGCAGCCCGCAGGGTCCCGGCGCGCGCAGGCTGGGAATTCCTCGATACCCTGGCGCCGCGGCTCGCGGCCTGCCTGAGTCCGGTCTCCGATTTCCGGGCGGCGCTCGCCGAGGGCGATCGCGAACTCGCGCGGCGCTTTCACGCGGACGATCCGGTCGAGACGCTCGTGCGCGACCGCGCAGCCCTCGTCGACGCGCTCGTCACGCGGGCCTGGCACCTGCATGCCGGAACGGCCGCGCCGGCGCTGGTCGCTGTCGGCGGCTACGGCCGCGGCGAGCTCCTGCCCTGCTCCGACGTGGATGTCATGGTGCTGCTGCCTCAGGGCGAGGAGCCGGCGCGGACCGCAGCCGTCGAGCGCTTCCTGTCCTTCCTCTGGGACATCGGCCTGGAGACCGGCCACAGCGTGCGCACGATCGACGACTGCCGGCACGAGGCGCTCGCGGACCTTGGCGTTGCGACGACCCTGTTCGAGGCTCGACTGCTTGCCGGGCCCCCGGAGCTCTTCGCCGCGATGCGCCGCGCCCTCGCCCCCGACCGCTTGTGGTCGTCGCGTGATTTCTTCGACGCCAAGCTGCGCGAGCAATCGGAACGTCACCATCGCTTCCACGATACGGCGTACAACCTCGAGCCGAACGTCAAACAGGGTCCGGGCGGGCTGCGGGATCTGCAGACGATCGCCTGGGTCGCGAAGCGTCACTTCGGCGCGGAAAACCTGCAGGAGCTCGCGGCGCACGGCTTCCTGGAGGCCCGCGAACTGGCGCAGCTCGAGTCCGCGCAGTCCTGGCTGTGGCGCATCCGGTTCGCCCTGCACCTCGTGAGCGGGCGGCGCGAGGACCGGCTGCTGTTCGATCACCAGATCCGCCTCGCGCGCCTGTTCGGGTACGAGGACGCGACTTACACGCTCGCAGTCGAACAGTTCATGCAGCGCTATTACCGCACGGCCATGTTCGTGAGCTGGCTCAATGAACTGCTCCTGCAGCAATTCCGCGAGGAGATCCTGGCCGACCGCGACGCGCCGGCCCTGCCGCTGTCGCGCCATTTCCAGGAGCGCGACGAATGCCTGGAGGCGACGTCCGACGATGCTTTCGCGCGGAATCCATCGGCGCTCCTCGAGCTCTTCGTCGTGCTCCAGCAGAACCCGCGGCTCCGGGGCGTGCGCGCGCGGACCATCCGCCTGGTCACGCAGCACCTGTGGCTGATCGACGAGGAATTCCGGCAGAACCCGCGCAATCACCGGCTCTTCCTCGAGATCCTGCGCGCCCCGACGGGCGTGACGCATGAGCTCCGCCGCATGAATCTCTACGGCGTGCTCGGCCGCTACATTCCGGCGTTCGGGCGCATCGTGGGACGCATGCAGTACGACCTGTTCCATGCGTACACGGTCGATGCGCACACGCTGTTCGTCGTCAGCAATCTCCGGCGCTTCGCGCTCGAACGCTACGACCACGAATTTCCGAAGCTCGCGCAGATCTTCCGCTCACTGCCGAAGCCGGAACTCGCCTACCTCGCCGCCATCTTCCACGACATCGCCAAAGGCCGCGGAGGCGATCATTCCGAGCTCGGAGCCGTGGACGCCGAAGCTTTCTGCCTCGAGCAGGGTCTTTCGCGCTACGACGCGCGGCTCGTCGCCTGGCTCGTGCGCCATCACCTCAAGCTTTCGGTCACCGCGCAGAAACAGGACATCGCCGATCCGCAGGTCATCAACGAATTCGCTCGCGCGGTCGGCGACCAGGTCCGCCTCGACTATCTCTATGTGCTGACGGTCGCGGACGTCCGTGGCACGAATCCCAGGCTGTGGAACTCCTGGAAGGCGACGCTCTTCGACGAGCTGTACGAAAGGGTCAAGCAGGCGCTCCGGCGCGGATCCGAATCGCCTCTCGACCGAGAGGAGCTCGTCGCCGAAACCCAGTCGCTCGCGCGCGAGCGGCTCGCAACGGCCGGCGTCGACGCGACGGCCGTGCAGCGTGTCTGGTCGACCCTGACCGACGCTTATTTCCTGCGGCACTCGGCAGCGGAAATCACCTGGCACACGGCCGTGCTGGCGGCGCGCGACGCCGGCGACGGCAGCCCGCTCATCGCCGCCGCCGAGCATCCCGACCGCGGCGGCGCAACCGCCGTTCTCGTTCATACGCACGGCCGCCACCACAGCTTCGCGCGCGCGACCGCTGCGCTCGATCAGCAAGGGCTCAGCATCCAGGACGCGCGCATCACGCCGACGGCGGACGGCGGCAGCCTCGACAGCTATCTCGTGCTCGAGGACACGGGCTCGCCGATCGCGGACCGCGATCGCATCGCCGGCATCGAACGGCACCTCATGCGCGCGCTGTCGGAAAAGAGCGCCGCTGCGCCGCAGGTGACGCGTCGCATGCCGCGCCAGGCGCGCATGTTCACGACCGCGACCCAGGTGACGTTCAGCGCCGATCCGGAGAACGGGCGTACCATCCTCGAAGTCGTCGCCGGCGACCGGCCCGGCCTGCTGTCGGAGATCGGCAAGGTGTTCTGGGACCAGAAAGTGGAATTGCATGGCGCCAAGATCATGACCGTCGGCGAGCGCGCCGAGGACGTTTTCACCGTCACGGATGAAACCGGCCGCCCGCTCGAGGCCGCGCGTTGCCAGGCGCTCGCCGACGCGCTGCAACGGGCCCTCGATGCGCGCGTGGCCGCCGCGTGATGCACGCTTGAGCACGCGGGAACTCATCGAGCGGAGCTTCGACGAGCGGTCGACGCTCGCGCCGGGCAAGGCTTCGCGCGAACTGCTGGCGGCCATCGACGAGTGCCTGCAACTTCTCGGGAGCGGTCGGGCCCGGGTCGCGGAGCCTGCGGACGGCGGCTGGCGCGTGAACGAGTGGCTCAAGAAAGCCGTCCTGCTTCATTTCCGGACGCATGACAGCGTCATTCAGGAAGCGGGCGTCTTCCGGTTCTTCGACAAGCTGCCGCTCAAGCACGTGGACTACGACCTCGCCCGGTTCCAGGCCGACGGCGCGCGTGTCGTCCCGGGCGCGATCGTACGAAGCGGCGCGCACGTCGCGCGCGACGCCGTCCTGATGCCCTGTTTCGTCAACGTCGGCGCCTGGGTCGGCGAGGGCACGATGGTCGATACCTGGGCGACGGTCGGGTCCTGCGCCCAGATCGGCCGCAATGTCCATCTATCGGGCGGCGTCGGCATCGGCGGCGTGCTCGAGCCGCTGCAGGCGCGCCCGACGATCATCGAGGACGACTGCTTCATCGGCGCGCGCTCGGAGGTCGTGGAAGGCGTGATCGTCGAGCGTGGCGCGGTGCTTTCGATGGGCGTCTTCATCGGCGCGAGCACCCGCATCTACGATCGCGAGTCGCGCGAGATCACTTATGGCCGCGTGCCTGCCGGTTCCGTCGTCGTTCCCGGCAGTCTCCCGGCAGCCGACGGCACGCACTCGCTGTACTGCGCGATCATCGTCAAGAAAGTCGACGCGCAAACTCGCGCGAAGACCTCCGTCAACGAGCTGCTCCGGATGTGACGATTGCACGTGCGCGGACCGCGCCTGCCGGGACCCCGCTCGTTCGCTCAGAAGAACAGACATTCGCTCCCTCGCGGGTCCCGGCCGGCCCGTCCGCGCCCATGCTGCCGCCACGGTCGGCGCGCACGAGGTGGCGGGGTTCTCGCGAGCGAACTCGTAAGTTCCGGCGGAGTTCGCGAGCG
>DASWIQ010000159.1:0-23843 GCA_036397615.1 Steroidobacteraceae bacterium | reverse complement strand
TTTCGGGACGGTCAAGGCGGTATACGGCAGCAAGCGGCTGACGACGGTCCTGACCAATACGGGCAGCGCCGGCGTGACGATCTCGAAGATCGATATCACGGGCCTGGATGCGAAGAACTACGCACAAGACAATGATTGCGGCATTACCCTCGCCGCGCAGGCATCGTGCCACATCAATGTGGACTTCCGGCCGGGAATCTCAGGCAGTTACGTGGCAACGCTTAACATCACCGACAGCGACGTGGGCAGTCCCCAGCGTGTCGCGTTGTCGGGCACGAGCTTTGGCTATGGAGAACGCGCCTCGCTGATTGCCAGCGCCGCGCAGTTCGAGCGACTTCGTGCCCCAACGCCTGCCGGCTCGCAGATGATCGGCACGCGCGTCCTGCAGTCGACGGACAGTACGCGCACGGATCCGTTGCTCGCCGACGGAAGTAAGCGCGAGCTCGCGTTGCGCTTCTGGTATCCGGCAGCGGCTGCTGCGGGCTGCAGGCCCGCGCCTTACACAAGCCCGGCGGTGTGGAACTATCTTGGCAGGTTGGCCGGAGTAAAGCTTCCGGCCATCAGGACGAATAGCTGTCTCGATGCGCCGATTGCGGATGGCCTTTATCCGATCGTCGTATTTTCTCACGGTCTTACCGGCACTTTCACGGATTACACGTATCTGTTTGAAGACCTGGCGAGTCGCGGCTACGTCGTGGCCGCTGTCGACCATACCCATGAAGCGTCCGCGGTCGAGTTGGCTGACGGAAGAATCGCCCCATCGCAATACGGCAGCCACCTTACTCAGATTGTGGGCCTGGATGAATCCACGGCTCGTCTGTTGGAGCTCGCACGGCTCGGAGACATACGATTTGTCGTCGACGAGTTGCAAAGACTCGAGAACCAGCCCGACAGTCCCTTTGCAGGCCATTTCAACACCACCGCCATTGCAGTCGCGGGCCACTCGCTCGGAGGTCTCACGGCTTTACAAGCGTTGCAGTTCGACCCGCGAGTGCGCGCGGCAGTCGTGCTAGAGGGCGTGCTGCCGGAGTCCACGTTTGCGGCAACGGATAAACCGGTATTGCTCGTCGACGCGGGACGCGTGCAGTGGTCAACCGGCGAACGCGACATTTGGCAAAAACTGCGTGGCCCGAGGCTGGCGGTGAACCTCCGGGACGCCGGGCACCTGGCGCCTTCGGATGCCGTCTGGCTCACCAGGGGTGCAGTGAAAACTGGCGACCTGTCACCGGAGCGTGCCGTCTCGGCAATCCGTGACTATGTGGCCGCGTTCCTCGACGTGCACTTGCAAGGTCGCCCGGCAGGGCAGTTGCTGCAGCAGCGATCCACCGCCTATCCGACGGTGGAGATCACTTTGCAGCAACAGGAAGCGCCTTAGCCCGCGGGCAGGAAAAGGGGACGCCTCCCGATTTTCCTTCGGTGCTTCGAGAAAATCGGGGAGCGTTTCCTCTTGTCAGCCGGCGATGTACCGGCGGAGATCCTCTATTTCGTGCTTCTGCTCGTCGATGACGGCCTTCACGCAGTCGCCGATCGAGATAACGCCGATGAGCTCTCCGTTGTCGACCACCGGCAGGTGGCGGATGCGCTTTTCCGTCATCAGCATCATGCACTCGTTGACGGTCTGTGCGGGACCGACGTGTATGACGGGCGCGCTCATGATCGTGCCGACGGTCGTCTCGGTGGACTTGCGGCCCATCAGCACGACCTTCCGCGCATAATCGCGCTCGGAAACGATGCCCGCGAGCCGGCCGCCCTCGAGCACGGGCAGCGCTCCGATGAAGTGATCGGCCATCAGCTGGATCGCCGTCCGCACCGGCTCGCTCGCATCGATCGTGTAGACGCCGGGTCTCTTGCCGTCGAGTAGCTGCCGTACGGTTCGCATCGCGATTCCCCGGAGAAGGGACTTATCGGCGCATCTTACGCCCGCGCGCGCCAGGCGGCGAGAAGCTCGGCTTCGCGCTCAGGCGTGAGTCCGGAGCGGAGCGTGGCCTTGCGCTCGGCCGGGCGCGTCTCGTGCCAGGCGAGCGTGTCGCGCACGATCTCCTCGAGCGGCCGCGACTTCAGTCCATCGGCCGTCGAAGCCCCCATCCCGGTCAGCGATCCGCCGGCCTCCTCGCCGCGCATCGGCCCCCAGGGCGCGAAGTTCATCTCCTCCGGCTTCAGGAATTTCGTGAGGAAATCCTCGCCGATCCACGTGACCTTGGTGTCGGCGCCCGTGATCTCGAGGCTCGCATCGATGAGCTTGCCCATGGTCAACGCGCCGGGCGCGGTGACGGCATTGAAATAGCCGTCCACGTGGCGCTCGACGAGACCCAGCATGAACTGAGCGAGATCCCGCACGTCCACGACCTGGATCGGGTCCTGCGGCGTCCCGGGAACGGCCATGTCGCCGCCCCGCGCGATGCGCACGGGCCAGTAGGTGAACCGGTCCGTCGGGTCGAGCGGCCCCACGATGTAACCCGGCCGCACGATCGACGAGCGCGCGCCATAGGCGTCGCGTACGTACTGCTCGCAGAGCGCCTTCATCGGCCCATACGTCTCATTCGTGATCTCTTCCTGGTCCTTGTTCGCGAGGACGCCGGTCGGGGAGCCGATGTCGTTCGGCTTCGCAAAGCTTGCATAGGCCGAGATGCTCGAGATGTAGAGGCAGTAGTCGGTGCTCGGGCCGAGCAGGTCGGCCGACATCTTGCAGTACTTCGGGATGTAGCCGGTGTTGTCGACAACGGCATCCCAGTGCCGGCCCTTCAGGGAGTCGAGCTGGCCCTTGCGGTCGCCGAGCAGCGTCTCGATATTCTCGACGCCGTCCGCGTCGCGCTTGCCGCGGTTGAAATGCGTGACTTTCCACCGGCGCGCGAGCGCAAGCTCGGTCAGGTGCGGGCCGATGAATCCGGTGCCGCCGAGAATCAGGAGCGTGCCGTGAGATTTTTCAGCGGCCATGAGCCTGCCTGCTGCAAGGGCGAGCGCGGTGCCTGCGCCGGCCTTCAGTACATTGCGACGGGAAAGTGTCATCGATTTCTCCTCAGCGCGCGCCGGCGGGCGCGTAACGCGCGAGCCAGTCCTTCACTTCGTCATACCAGAACAGCGAGTTCTGGCGCTTCAATATCCAGTGGTTCTCGTCCGGGTAATACACGAGCCGGCTCGGCACGCCACGGTTCTGGAGTATCTGGAAGAGCTCCATGCCGTTGTTTAACGGCACGCGCTGGTCGAGCTGGCCGTGGATCACGAGCGTCGGCGTCTGGAAGCTCGCGGCGTTCGAGTGCGGCGAGTAGCGCGCGAATTCCTCGGGCCGGTCCCAGGCTTCGAAGAAACGCGCCTTCGTCGCGCCGTAATCGCCGCCATACATCGTGTAGTTGTTGTACACGGCCGCGTGCGCGACGAGCGTCCTGAACGGATGCGGTCGGCCGAGCAGGGTCGCGGCGAGGAAGCCGCCGTAGCTGCCGCCGCCGGCAGCCATGCGATCCTGATCGGTCCACGGCTTTCCGGCAAACCACTCGGCTGCGCGGATCGTGTCCTCGTACGGCTTCGTGATGAGATCCGGATTGATCGAGTCCGTGAACGCCTGGCCGAAGCCGCTCGAGCCGTGGAAATTGTGCCAGGCGGTGACATAGCCCCAGCCCGCGAACACCTGGGCGTTCCAGCGGAAGGTCCAGGCGTCCGCGATGCCGTTGTGCGGGCCGCCGTGCAGCAGGAGATAGAGCGGGTACTTCTTTGCCGGATCGAAATCCGGCGGGTAGACGACCCACATCTGGATCTCATCGCCGCCGGAGCCGGGATACGTCACGCTCTCGACCCTGCCAAAGGCGGTCTTCGCGAGCGCCGCGTCGTTGTCGTCCGACAGCTTCGAGGCTGCGCCGTCCTTCGTCGCAACGCGAACGAGCGTCGGCGGCTCGGTGAACGACTGGCGGATCGCGACGAGCGTCGCGGGTTTCCCGGCGATCGCGAGCGCGGAGTAACTCGCTGCCGCGGTCAGGGGCACTTGGATGCCCCTGGCGATGTCGATGCGGTGGATGCGGAGAGTTCCGGCGTCGTCGATCGATCCGTAAAGGCTTTTCGAGTCCGGCGCCCAGACGAGATTCTGGATGGAACGGTCCCAGTCCGCCGCAAGCCGCCGGCGCGCGTCGCCCCGGCGGTCGATCAGCCAGGCCTGGAACGAGTCGCCGTAAAACCCCTTGATCTGCTGGCGCGTGTAATTGAGCCAGCGCCCGTCCGGGCTGTACTTCGGGGCCTCGTCGTTCGCCTTGTTGTCGGTCGTCAGGTTCCGGGCCTCGCCCCCGCCGGCGGAAACGACATGGACGTCCGTGTTCTCGTCGAGACCCGTAGTGTCGGTGTCGGAAACGAAGGCGACTTCCTCGCCGTCCGGCGAGATGTCGTAGGACTCCGCGCTCGTTTCGCGGCGCGACAGTTCGCGGCCCGATCCGAGCGTGATGGCCGTGGGCGTGCCGCCTTCGATCGCGATCGAGAACAGGTGCGCCTGGCGGTCGTCGGTGAAATGGTCCCAATGCGTGACCGGCGTACGATCCCAGGTCCGCGCAGTCATCTTCGACTCTTCGCGCGCGACCAGCTTTTCGCGGGCCTTCTCCCAGTCCGTGACGTCCGGCCAGACGCTCGATATGAATGCGATGCGCGCGGAATCCGGGAACCACTTGGGCGTCGCGACCCCGGTCGGGATATCGCCGACGCGGATGGCCTCGCCGCCGTTCGCGGCAATCACGTAGAGCTGCGATTGCTTATCCTCGCCGCGCTTGGCGACGAAAGCGATCCAGCGGCCGTTCGGGCTCCAGGCAGGATCGGACTCCCTGCCTTTCATGCTCGTCAGGCGCTGCGGCTTGCCGCCCTCCGTCGGCACGAGAAAAAGATCGGCCTCTCCATTGTCGTTTTCCGCGTCGTAGCGCGTGACTGCATAGACGGCGAGACGGCCGTCTGGCGACAGCGCGGGATTGCCGACGCGCGCAAGCTGCCACATCGAGTCCGCTGTCAGCGGGGCCGGAGTCTCCTCCGCGATCGCGGTGACCGGGGCGACGGCGAGGGCGGCCGCGAGCAGGCGGGAGGCATGATTCATCGAGTGGCTCCGTGGCGGCCGGCGCGCGGCCCGTGGGGTGCGCGTGATTCTGCCGGTCACGAGCGCGGGCTTGCAAACCCGTTTCGGCGCGAATCAAGCACGTTGCGCCGCAATCGCGATTGGGCGAGAGTGGCGCGATGCGGGATTTGGCGGAATTGAGGCAGCGCGTGCGCGAATTCGTCGCCGAGCGCGACTGGGAGCGCTTCCACAGCCCGAAGAATCTCGCGATGGCGCTCTCGGTCGAGGCGTCGGAGCTGGTCGAGCTCTTTCAATGGATGACGGAGGAGGAGAGCGCTGAGCTCGACGGCGAGCGCAAGCGGCGCGCGGCCGAAGAGCTCGCCGACGTGCTCTGGTTCCTCGTCCGCATCGCCGACCGGCTCGACATCGATCTGCTCGAGGCCGCGGAATCGAAGCTGGGCCAGAATGCGAAGAAATACCCGGCCGACCGCGTGCGCGGCCAGGCCCGCAAATACGACGAGTATTGAAGGGGACAGCAATAGGAGACGTTACCCTTTTCCTTCGGTCCTTCGGGAAAAGGGTAACGTCTCCTATTGCTGTCCCCTCCTAGCGTTTCAAATCCGCTGCGGGCTCCGGCTTCGCCTCGGTGGGCGCCGGTTTTTCTTCTACGGGTTTCCGCTCGAGAAACCAGTGTGTCACGCCCTGTTCCTTCGGCCCGACGTAATGAAACCAGCGCTGCTCGATCCGGTCCGGCGAAACGAAACGGATCTCGCCCTGGTGCACGTGGCCGTCATGATCCGCATCGAAGCCCGTGCCGCCGTCGAACTCGAGCAGCGCGAGATCCGCGGTCGATCCACCGCCCAGCTTGTAGGCGGGCTGGTTTCCCGCCGCGCTGTAGTGCGTGGCGCGAAGCTTGCCGTTCGCGAGGAAGTAAACCGTCACCATCTCGAAACTCTGGCCGGTGTCCTGGTACTCGACGACGGCACGGCCGGCGCTTGCGACTTCGTAGCGGACGGCGACGGGCGGCCCGGCGAGCGGATCTTCCATATGTCCCGCCCAGTCGCCGGCAAGCGACACGATGCGGTCATAAACCGCCCGATCGTCCGGTTTTTCCGCGGGCGCAGCCGCCACGGCGAGCGCAGAGGCGCAGAACGCCGCCACGGCCGGCAGGAATGTGCGCGGGTACTTGGGCATCGCGGGCTCCTTCATGCACCATGATAACGGCACCGAACGCCATGGGGCAGGCATGACGACGAAGAAGCGACAGGCAGGCAGCGCGCCGCCGCGGCTCAGGCGCATGTATATCGACTGCCGTTACGGCCAGTTGCATCTGACCGCCAGCTATCCTTCGAGCGGCGGTTTCGACGAGGCGTCGCCACTCGTATTCCTGCACGCCGAAGGCGGCGGCGGCGCGGACTTCAATCGCTGCGCCGCGCTTCTCGGCGCCGATCGCTCGGTCTACGCGCCCGATCTGCCGGGCAGCGGCGGTTCCGATGCGCCGAAAGGCCGCATGGCCGTCGCCGGGCTCGCGCTTGCGATCGTCGACCTGATGGAGCAGCTGCGGCTCCGCCGCGTGGACCTGATCGGATGCGGGCGCGGGGCGCTCGTCGCCTTCGATCTCGGATCTACCCGGCCCCAGAACGTGCGCCGCCTGATCGTCGCCGGCACGCAGCAGCCGGCCGCCGGGATTGCGCAACCGATGCTGCAACTCGGTACCGATCCCGCGCTGATCCTGGCGGACCCGGCCGATGCCCTGGTCGCGGAAATCCGCGGCTTTCTCGACCGGATCTAGCCGGCCGCAGCCTTGCGCGGGCGGCTGACCGCGAGGGTCGCCGCGAGCACCGCGCCGAGCAGCGGCAGGGTTGCGAGATTCAGCTGTTCCCAGCCGATCGTCGTGAGCGCAAGGCCCGCGAGCAGCGAAGCGGCGGCCTGCGCGCCGAAGACGAGAAAATCGTTCAGCGTCTGCGCCTGGATGCGCTCCTGCATCCGGTAGGTCTTCGTGAGCAACGTGGTCGCGGCGATGAACAGGAGATTCCAGCCGAGACCGAGGAGCGCGAGCGCCCAGCCATAGTGCATGACCGCGTGGCCGCCGAGGGTCGCGATCGCGACGCAGACGGCCATCAGGAGTGTGCCCGCGACGATCACCGGCCGCTCACCGAACTTCGCGATGATCCAGCCGCTTGCGAGCGACGGCAGGTACATGGCGAGCAGGTGGGCCTGGATGACGCGGGCCGTCGCGACCTCGTCGTGCCCGTCGACGACATGCATGCTGATCGGCGTCGCCGTCATGATGAAGCTCATCACCGCATAGGACGCAAGCGCGGCGAGCACGGCAACGAGGAATACCGGTTGCGCGGCGATCTCGCCGAGACGCCGCGGCGGCGGCGCGTTCGCGTCCGCGGTGCGTGTGGAATGCGCGATCCGCGCGAGAAGGGTCGCCGCGAACAGATAGAGCGCCGACCCCGCGTAGAAGGATCCGGCGTAATGCGCGGCGGGAACGAGGTCCGCCGTCCGTACGGCGAGTTCCGGCCCGAGCCATGCGGCGACGAGCGCGCCACTCATCACGACGGCGATGGCGCGGCTCGCGCGCGCCGGTTCGACGAATTCGATGGCCGCGAAGCGGTATTGCATCACGACGGCGTTGTTGCCGCCGAGCAGGAAGGCGGCGGCGCAGAAGAGCCAGAACCGGCCCGTGGCGACCGCATAGCCGGCGACGACGCAGCCCGCGGCGGCCTGAAGCGCGCTGCCGACAAAGACCGCGCGGCGCCCGAAACGGTGGATGAGGGCGCCGGCCGGCACGACGCTCGATGCGAGGCCGAGGATCAGCACCGAGACCGGCAGGGTGGCGAGCGCCGGCGACGGCGCCAGGTGCGAACCGATGATTCCGCCCAGCAGGACGAACAGAAAACTGCCCGACATGCACAGGGCCTGGGTCGCCGAGAGCAGCCATACCGCCCGCATGGCGGCCATCCTACACAGCGCACGCAGGCCTCCGGCATGTGACGCCGATCACGCTTTGTGCCGCCGTCCATCGGGTCCTGATCATGTAACCCATTGATACATAAAAGGGTGCAACCCGATCCTGTGGCGTCCGCCGCGCGGTCGGGGATAATAGCCGCATGGAAAAGGGGGATGGCGAGAACTCAGCCGACGACGGCATCGTCGCCGAGGATGTCACGCAACTCGTCGAGCACATCGAGCTTACGAGCCCGCACCGGCTGCCTGAAGCGCACGAATGGGAACTCGCGACCCCCGCGACCGACCTCGATGAAGCACCCATCCTGTTCGATGAAATCGGCGACGACGATCCCGAGCTCGACAGCATGGATGTCGCCGAGGACTCCGAGCAGTTCACCGAAACCCAGGCCGACCTGAACCAGCTCCTGCCGCCCGGGCATCGCCTGCCCGACCGGGCCGCCGCGCTTGCCGCCGAGCGCGCGCGCTGGCAGAAGCGCGTCGAAGGATTGCTCAGGAGCCTTGCGGAACGCGACCAGCTGCTCGCCGAGCGCGAGCGGCGGATCGAGGAACTCTCCGCGAAGCTTGCAACCCGGACGCTCGAGCGCGAGGGCCTCGTGGCGGAGCTCCGCGAATCGCGGCCCGCGGCCCCCGCCGCACCGGTTTCCGAACCGCCGGCGGTCGATTCCGACTTCACCCTCGAGCTTCCGGCACCGTTGCTGCCGCCGGCAGCGCCGTCCGTGGCCTCGCCCGCTGCGCCGCGCCTGCGCCGCTACCTGATCGGCCTCGACCTGGTCGGCTGCGTGCATGAACTGGCGCGCCGGCGCGTCAACATCGGCCGCACCCGCGACAACGACTTCAGAATCGTCGATCCGACCGTGAGCCGCCTGCACGCGATGCTGACGGTCCGGAACGGCGATGCGATGCTCGTCGATGCGAACAGCCGGAACGGCATCTTCGTCAACGGCATCCAGGTACGCTACGCCCGGCTCGAGGACGGAGACCTGGTGACTTTCGGTACCGTGCGCTTCCGCTATCGCGTCGGCTCGGACATGACGGGCGGCGGCTCCGCCTGAAGTCGGATCTTTCCGATCGGCCTGAGCGCAAGGAGCGCGACCAGGCACAGAACCAGTAGAACCACCGTGAGCGGCACCGGCGAATGGCCGGTGAGCGCCGCAACGAGCTGCGTCGATGCCGCAGCGGTCACGAGCTGGAGAAATCCCAGGAGGCCCGAAGCCGCGCCGGCGATCGCCGGATCGCGCGAAATCGCGCCGATGGTCGAGGAAGGCGCCGCGATCGCATTGGCGAACCCGATCGCCATGCCGGGTATGAAGAGCGCGAGCGGATGCCAGATGCCGGCGAGCGCGAGCGCCGCCATCGAAAGCGCGCCGGCAAAGGCGATCATCGCTCCTGTGCGCATCATCCGCTGTCCGCCGACGCGATTCGTGACGCGCGCCGCGACCATGAAACCGGCAAAGGAAGCAAGCGCCGGGAAAAAGAGCAGCAGTCCGAAGCGCGCCGGCGAGACGCCGAGTATGTCGATCGCGACGTACGGCGCGCCCGTCACGAAGGTGTAGATCATGCTGACCATGCAGGATCCGAACACGAGGAAAGCGACGTATTCGCGCGAGGACAGTAGCCGGCGGTAACTCGACCAGTAGTGCAGCGACGGCCCGGCCGCGGGATCCGCCTTCCGGGTTTCGCGCAGGTTCCGCGAGGCGAACAGGAAGACCGCGAAGCCGAGGATTCCGGAGAGCGCGAACACGGCGCGCCAGTCGAGCCATTCGAGCACGACGCCGCCGAGCGTCGGCGCGAGCATCGGCGCGACGAGAATCGCCGTGGCCGTTGCCGCGAGCGCAGCGGCCGCCCGCGCCGGCCCGAAGTGATCGAGGATCGTCGCCCGCATCACCGACATTGCCGCGCCGCCGCCGAATGCCTGAAGCACCCTCGAGAGCACGAGCAGATCGAGCGTCGGCGCGACGATTCCGGCGGCGCTCCCCAGAACGAAGAGGCCCAGCGAAAAGAGCACGGTCCGGCGCCGGCCGTAGCGATCCGAGAGCGGCGCGACCATGAGGTTCCCGAGCGCGATCGAAAGGATCGACAGGCTGATCAGGAGCTGCGCGGCGTGGGCGGGCACGCGCATCGCGTCGGCGATTGCGGGCAGCGCCGGCAACAGCACGTGCAGGCTGAAGGTGCCGATCGAGCCGATGATCGCGGAGCCGACGATCAGCCGGCGGGAAGCGTCGCGTGTCTGCAAGCGGGGATTCCGGTCGTTCCGGTCATCTTGCGGTCTGCGTTTCCCGGTCGCAACCCGCTGCCCGGGTCGGGCGGCGCTTAACTGCTAGAATTGCGCGGGCCGGCATGCCCGGCGCACCATGCTGGCGTACTTCCTGATCCTGATGGCTCTCATCCTCGTGAACGGCCTGTTCGCGATGGCCGAGCTTGCGGTTTTCTCGTCGCGCCTCACGCGTCTGCGCCAGCTCGCCCAGGGCGGCAGCCGGGGCGCGCGCGCGGCGTTACGCCTGCTCGACGACCCCACGCGCTTCCTTTCCACGGTGCAGTTCTACATCACGCTCATCGGCGTGGTCGCGGGCGTTTACAGCGGCGTCCAGATTGCGGAGCCGCTTGCCGCCTGGCTCGCGCAATTCGAATTTCTGGCGCCCGTCACCCGCTATCTCGACACGACGGCCTATGGCATCGTCGTCGTCGGCGTCACCTTTCTCTCGCTCGTGATCGGCGAACTGGTGCCGAAGCGCTGGGCGCTCACCAATCCGGAGGCGATCGCCTCGACGCTGGCGCGTCCGATGGAGATCCTCGCTTTCGTCAGCACGCCCTTCGTGTGGGTGCTGCAAGGCTCGACGGAACTCGTTGCGCGGCTCCTTGGGCTTCGCAAGTCGACGACTCGCGGCGTCAACGAGGAGGAAATCCGCTCGATGATCGCCGAGGCGACGCACACGGGCATCTTCCACGTCGCCGAGCACCAGATGATCGAAGGCGTGCTGCGGCTCCCGGACCGGACGGTGCGGAGCATCATGGTTCCGCGCGGCGACGTCGTCTGGCTCGATGCCGCCGACAACCGCGAGTCGGTCTGGAATACGGTGCGCACCAGCGGCCATTCGCGCTATCCGGTCTGCCGCGGGCAGCTCGACGAACTGATCGGGCTCGTGATGACCGGCGAACTTGCGGAATGGCTCGGCGATCCGGCGGCCGGCGAGCTCGGCGCGCGAGCGCGGGCGCCGCTCATCGTGCACGAGTCCACGCGCATCCTGCGGCTCCTCGAGCTCTTCCGCGAATCGAAGATGCATTTCGCGGTGATCGTCGACGAGCATGGCTCGATCGAAGGGGTCGTGACGCCCTCCGACATCCTGACCGCGATTGCGGGCGAGTTGCCGGAGGCGGCGAGCGAGGAGGAGCCCGAAGCGGTTGCGCGTGACGACGCGTCGTGGCTGATCGACGGCCGCATGGCGGTCGACGACGTCGAGCGTCTGCTCGGCAGCGGCAACATGCGCTCGGGCGACGATTACACGACGCTCGCCGGCTTCGTGCTCGCGCAGCTCGGCCACCTGCCGTCGACCGGCGAGAGCTTTCGCTGGCGCGGCCTGCGCTTCGAGATCGTCGACATGGACGGGCGCCGCATCGACAAGCTGATGGTGCACCGCATGGCGGCCGGCTGACGAGATGACCTATCGGCCAGGCCGCCCGGGGCATCACCGGACGATTTCGATCCGCGGACTCGATCACCACTTGATCCACTGGGGGCCGGATTCCGACGATCCGGTGCTGCTGCTGCACGGCTACGCGGACTGCGCGGCGAGCTTCCAGTTCGTCGTGGACGAGATCGAACCCGCCCTGCCGCTGGTCGCGATCGACTGGCGCGGATTCGGCGGCAGCGCGCGGAGCACCGGCGGCTACTGGTTCCCGGATTACTGCGCCGACCTCGATCAGCTCATCGACCGGCTCTGCCCGCGCACGGCCGCCAGGCTCGTCGGGCACAGCATGGGCGCGAACGTCGCGATGATCTACGCGGGCGTCCGCCCCCGGCGGGTGCGCGCACTCGTGAATCTCGAGGGCTTCGGCCTGCCGCGAACCGAGTCCTCGCAGGCGCCCGCGCGTCTCGAGAAGTGGCTCGACCAGCTCCGTGAGCCCGCGGAGTTCGCCGACTATGCCGATGCGGCCGAGCTCGCGGCGCGCATCGCGAAGCGCAATCCGCGGATCACGCCGGAACGCGCGACGTGGGTCGCCCAGAGCTGGAGCGCGCCGCTCCCGGGCGGCGGCGCGCGGCTCCTCGCCGACCCGGCGCACCGGTTCGTAAATCCCTATCTCTATCGACGCGAGGAGATGGAGGCCTGCTGGCGCCGCATCGAGGCGCGCGTGCTTCTCGTGGTCGGATCGGAGTCGGATCTGCTGGCGCGCATCGACGTGGAGGGCGGGATCGAGAGCTTCAAGCCGCTGATCCGGGACTTTCGCATCGAGACCGTGGCCGGAGCGGGGCACATGCTGCATCATGAAGAGCCGCGTGCCGTCGCGCATCTCATTGAATCGTTTCTCGGGAAGTACTGATGCAGCCTGCGAGCCCGTGGCCGCGCACGCTATTCTGGATCACGCTCCTGCTCGTGCCGGCGATGGTGCTGTCGGGTATCGGCCCGCACGACCGCCTGACGTGGTACCTGGAAGTCTTCCCGGTATGGATCGCATTGCCGATTCTGTATATCACCGGCCGACGATTTCCCCTGACCCCGATGCTCTACTGGCTGATCGCGATCCATTGCCTGATCCTGATCCTCGGCGCGCACTACACATACGCCCGGGTGCCGCTCGGATTCTGGGCGCAGGATTTGCTCGACCTGTCACGAAATCATTACGATCGGGTCGGACACTTCGCACAGGGCTTCATACCCGCGATCGCGGTCCGGGAGATTCTGATACGCGCGTCCCCCTTGAAATCCGGCCCCTGGCTGGGCTTCCTGACCGTGACGACCTGTCTCGCGATCAGCGCGATGTACGAACTCCTGGAATGGTGGGTCGCGGTCGCAGCGGGTGTCGCGGCCGACCAGTTTCTCGCGACGCAGGGCGACGTCTGGGACACGCAATGGGACATGTTCCTCGCCGGCTCAGGCGCGGTTGTTGCCGTGCTGACCCTGGCGCGCGCGCATGATCGCGCGATCACGCGGATGACCGCACGATGAGATGGCAGCTGCGAAATTTTCTCCGGCGCACCATCACGTACAAATGGGCGCGCCGCATCGTCGTCGCCGTGATCGGCGGCAGCATCCTGGCGCTCGGCATCGCAATGGTCGTCCTGCCGGGGCCTGCAATCGTCGTGATCCCGGTCGGGCTCGGCGTGCTCGGGCTCGAGTTTGCCTGGGCGCGCCATTGGCTGCGGAAGCTCCGCGCAACGGCGACCGACGTCGTCAACCGCGTTCGCGGCCGTCCGAAGCCGCGGGCCGCGACAACTCAGGCGCCGGGTCCGGAAGAGCGGCCGTGATCGAACGTCCGTCGGACCGGGTCTGGGCCGGTTGCGCGGATGCCGCCGACGGTGCGACGGCGATTCGGTGGCACCAGGTCGTCCGTCCGCGCGGAACCGATGTCGCGGCCGTGGCCTTGCAGGGTTTCGCCTGCGATGCCGGCGTCGCGCGGAGCTCGGGACGGACCGGGGCTGCGGAAGGACCGGCGGCGCTTCGGCGCGCGCTGGCGAATCTCGCCGCGCACGACGTCGGGCCCGTGGACGATCTGGGCGACGTCGGTTGCGAGGGCGACGCGCTCGAATCCGCGCAAGAGGACTATGCCGCCTCCGCCGCGGCCGCAATGTCGGGCGGCAGTCTCGTGATCGGGCTCGGCGGCGGTCACGAGATCGCCTGGGCCAGTTACCTCGCGCTCAGCCACCAGCTCGATGCCTCGGGAAGCGCGGATTCCGTCGGCGTGATCAATTTCGATGCGCATTTCGACCTGCGCGGCGACGAGCGGCCTAACTCGGGCACGCCGTTCCGCCAGATACTCGAGCACGCGCGCGCGCGAGGACGGCGGGTCGGCTACCACTGCCTCGGCGTCAGTCGCTATGCGAACACGCGCGCGCTCTTCGAGCGGGCACGGGCGCTCGGCGTGAGCTGGGTCGAGGATTTCAATCTTCGCGCGGATCGCTTTGCCGAAATCGAGGGAGGCCTGCGGGAGTTTCTCGCACGCCATCGGCGCGTCTATCTGACCGTCTGCCTCGACGTGCTGCCGGGTTCGATCGCGCCGGGCGTCAGCGCGCCCGCGGCCCTCGGCGTGGACCCGATGCTGGTGGACCGCCTGGTCGAAGTGATCGTCGCAAGCGGACAGATTGCGATCGCGGACGTCGCCGAGCTCAATCCGCTATTCGACCAGGACGACCGGACCGCGCGTATCGCTGCGCGCTTCGTCGCGCACATTGCGGGCGCGGCGGCCCGGCAGGTCGGCTAAGGCGCGTCGCCGCCCAGGTAGTCGAGGACCACGGACGTCATGAGCCGCATGGCGATCGGGACCGCCGCGTCGTCCGCGTAGAAGGTCGGCGTATGGTGGCCGCCCGAGGTCCTGCCTTCGGGCACCACGCCGAGCCGGAAATAAAAACCCGGCACGACATTCGCGAAGTACGAGAAATCCTCGGCGCCGGTCATCGGCGGGACTTGGCGAATGTTGTCCGGCCCGACGAGGCGCTCGAGCGTCGGCACCAGTCGCGCGGTCAGCTCCGGGTCGTTGACCGTCATCGGATGGGTCCGGTCGAAGCTCAGTTCGAAAGTCGCGTGGGCGGAGCGGGTGACGCCGTCGAAGATGTCGCGCATGCGCGCCTCGATGGTGTCGAGCACGGAATCGTCGAAAGTGCGGATCGTTCCGGCGAGCTCGACCGACTCGGGAATGATGTTGTGGCGTTCGCCGGACCGGAAGATGCCGACCGTGATGACGTTGTCGGAGAGCGGCGAGAGCATGCGCGAGCGGATCGTCTGCAGCGCCATGACGATTTCCGAGGCCGTGACGATCGGGTCGACGCCGAGATGCGGCGCGGAGCCGTGTGCCTGGCGTCCGCGCACGATCGCCTGCCAGCGGGTCGCAGCCGCGAAGGTCGGCCCCAGTCCGTAGGCGACCTTGCCGAGCATTTCATCCTCGCCTTCTTCGTCCGGCGGGCTGCCGTTCGTGTGGAAGGCGATCACGGCGTCCGGCCTGATCACGGAAAAAATGCCTTCCTTGACCATGAGGCCGGCGCCGCCGGTCTCGCCGGGCGGCACGCCTTCCTCGGCGGGTTGGAAAATGAACATGACTGTGCCGGGCAGCTTGTCGCGCATCGACGCGAGCATCGAGGCCGTGCCGAGGAGCGCGGCCGTGTGCACGTCGTGCCCGCAGGCATGAGACACGTCGACCGGGCGGCCGAGATATTCGCCGCGCGCCGTCGAGCGGAAGGGCAGCTCGGACTGCTCCGTGACCGGGAGCGCATCCATGTCGGCGCGGACCGCGATCGTGCGGCCGGGCCTGCCGCCTTTCAGGATCCCGACGACGCCCGTGTGCGCGACGACGGTCCTGACCTCGATGTCGAGGCCACGGAGGTGCGCCGCCACGAGCTCTGCCGTGCGGGTCTCGCGGTTCGACAGTTCCGGATTGCGGTGGATATCCTCCCGCTGTCGAATGCTGGCGGCGGAGAATCGATCGACGAGCGCGGAGACTTCGGCATCGCTCGCGGGCGAAGCGGCGGAAGCCGTCGCAGCGACGGCGAGCAGGGAGGCGGTCGCAACGATCGTCAAAAGTGCTGGATGCATGAGGCTCCCCCGACAGGTTTACCTGGCGAACAACTGACCCGCGATGTCGCGGAAGGACTTGAATTCGAGCGCGTTGCCGCTCGGGTCGGCGAGGAACATCGTCGCCTGCTCGCCCGGCTGACCCTGGAACCGGATGTGCGGTTCGATGATGAATTGCGCGCCGGCCGCCTTCAGTCGCGCGGCCAACGCCTCCCAGGCGGGCATCTCGAGCACCATGCCGAAATGCGGCACCGGCACGTCGTGCCCGTCGACCGGATTGCTGGCGGCGGGTCCGGTCCCGACCGTTCCGGCGACGTGGCAGACGAGCTGATGGCCGAAAAAATCGAAGTCGACCCAGTCGGTCGAGCTGCGGCCCTCCGGGCAGGCGAGGAGCCCGCCGTAGAACGCGCGAGACGAGGCGAGGTCGCGGACCCGGATCGCAAGGTGAAACGGCATCGCCATCCGCGGCTTCAGGCCTCGAGCCGGGCGTCCATCGTAATCTCGGCCTTCAGCACCTTGCTGAGCGGACAGCCGGCCTTGGCTTTTGCAGCCGCGGCGTCGAACTTCGCGCGATCCGCGCCGGGGGCGCGCACGCCGACGCCGAGATGCACGCGGGTAATCGTAAAACCGGTTTCCAGTTTCTCGAGCGTGACCGTCGCGTTCGTGTCGATCCGCGCGGGGACGATGCCGGCTTCGCCCAGCATCATCGACAGCGCCATGGAAAAGCAGCCCGCGTGCGCGGCGGCGAGGAGCTCCTCGGGATTCGTGCCGGGCGTGCCCTCGAATCGCGTGCTGAAGGAATAGGGGGTTGCGGAGAGTACCTTGCTCTCCGTCGTGAGCGTGCCCTTGCCATCCCTGAGGCCGCCCTGCCAGGCGGCGGATGCCTTGCGGTCCATGCGTCTACTCCTTTTTTCGTCGTGCCTTGCGGGTGGTCAGATAGTAATGCCAGAGGAGCCTCGCCGCGACCGAGCGCCAGGGCGCCCAGCCGGCGCTGATCGCGAGCTGCTCGCGACTATCCGGGCGGGCCCGCAAGGCCTTGACCTCGCGCAGCGCGACGGCGAGCGCCAGATCCCCGACCGGCCAGACATCGGGGCGCCGGAGCGCCATCAGGTAATAGATGTCGGCGCTCCACGGCCCGATGCCTCGGAGCGCCAGGAGCGTCTCACGTCCTTCGGCGTCGGCGGCGCGCGCGATGTCGGAAAGACTCAGGCTGCCGTCCAGCACCGCGCGCGCAAGGCCATGGCAATACGCGGCTTTCTGTCGCGTCAAACCGAGGCGGTGCAGGCCCGGGATCCCGCGGCCGACGACGAGTTCCGGCGTCATGTCGCCCAGGTGCGCGCGGATGCGCCGGAAAAGGCTTCGCGCCGCGGCGATCGAAACCTGCTGCTCGAGCACGATGTGGACCAGCGTCGGGAATCCCGGACGGCGCGCCCACATCGGGGGCAGGCCGTTCTTTGCGAAGAGCGCGGCGAGATGGCGATCGCGCCGCGCGAGCGCGCGCACGCCGTGCGCGAGCGTCGCATGTGTCAGGGTTCGGGGAGGCAGCGCTTCCATCGCAGCACCGGCGCGCAAAGGTCAGGTCCCCGGCTTCAGCCGCTCGCTGAAGTGATAGCTGCTGAGCTCGAGGCCTTCGCGCAAGTAGAACTGGTGGGCGCGCTTCCTCTGCACGCCGGAGTCGAGATGGAATGCGTCGCAATCGTTCGCGACCGCCAGCGCCCGGAGCCACGCGAGCAATTCCTTGCCGTAGCCCTTGGAGCGTTCGGAATCGGACGTCACGAGGTCGTCGACGTAAAGGTGCTTGCCGTAGAAGAGATTGGTCGACAGGCGGTAACCGGCGACCGCGACCACGCGCCCGCTCTCGCGGATGCAGGCGAGACGCAATCCGTCGGTCTGCATCGCGCGGACGACCGGCAGGAACTCGGTGCGGGAGACGTGCGGGCGGAGCTCCGCCATCACATCGTAGCAGGACGCGATGGCGTCGTCGGTTTCGACATGCTCAACCATGTTCAATCGGCGAGATAGTATTCGACCGTCGAAACGACCCGCACTTTTTTGATGTGCGGCGTCGTGCTGTCGCGATTCTCGATGGAGAACTGCCCCTGCTGCGCGGAGCGGATCTTGCCGAGCCGGCTCTCCGAGTCTTCCGCGAACTTTTCCGCGACCGAGCGGGCGTTCTTGGTCGCCTCCTCGATCATTTCAGGCTTCAGTCTGGCGAGTCCCGAGAATTCGAACTGGGTCTGATTCTGGTAGCCCTCGCCGGAGAGGGCGACGCCCTGCTTGCCGAGTGCGATGACGTCCCTCATCGCCTTGCGTACCGCTTCGACGTCGCTCGAATACACGGTCACCGTCGAGTTCGCCGTGTAGCGGTAGACGATGTTGCTCTTGTCGCCATAGGACTGCGCATACAGGTCGTTGACCGTCGGCGCGGCGACCGAGATCGCATCGCGTGCGATGCCGTGGCCGGCGAGGAATTCGATGATCTGCGCGTTCTTGCGCTGGAGTCCGCCGAAGAGCGCGTTGAGATCGTTGCTCGCTTCCTGGTACGTGAGCGGCCAGATCGCGATGTCGGCCGGGACCTCGCGTTCCGACAGGCCCTTTACGGCAACCGTGCGCTCCAGTCTCTTGACCTTGACGGCCGCGTGGCCGACCAGCCAGCCCAGCGCGATGAAGCCGAGCAGCAGGCTCGCCGCAAGCACGACGAGACTTCTCGAAATCGGTTCGTTCATGTCGCTTCCTCGGTACCCATTCGACGCGGCGATTCCTCGCGGACTTCAGTTTCTCACGCAGGCCGTTCCGCCGCGAGCTTCGCCAGGAGCGTTTCGCGGCGCGCCAGGCTTTCCTTCGGCCAGTACTGTTTCCGGTCGTAGTACTCCGGAACCGCCGGCGTGCCGTCGGGCAGAACGACCCAGGGCTGCTTCGACGACGTGAAAATGTGGATGTCGGGAGGTAGCCGATCTGGCTGGTCGAGCGTGCCGACACGGACGAAGCGCACCGCCATTCCGGCGCCGGCGTAATGGCTCCAGAGCGCGATGCGGCACTTCGGGCAGCGCGCGATTTTCTGGCCGCGCCCGCTTTCCGAGGGCGTGTCCACGAGCTCCGGCTCGCCGGCGAGCAGCGTGACGCGATCTGACTCGATCATGGCGTTCAGCGCGAACGACGCGCCGGACTCGCGCTGGCACCACCGGCAATGACAGCAATGCACGAAGAGCGGCCGCGTCTCGACCCGGTAACGCACGGTCCGGCAATCGCAGCCGCCGGTGAGCGGAAAGACGCCGTCGGCCATCAGGGCGCCACCCGCGCGTAGAGCATGCTGTCGATGACTTCACCGTCCTTGAACACGCTTTTTTTCATTACGCCCTCTCGCACGAAGCCGCATTTCTCGAGCACCCGCATCGACGCCGGATTCCAGGCATAGACCGGCGCCTCGAGCCGGAGGTAGCCGGATTTCCCGAGCGCGTAGTCGGACACTGAGCGCACGGCGTCGGTTGCGATGCCCCGGCCCCAGTAGGGCTCGCCGAGCCAGTATCCGATGTGAGCGGACCGGATGTGAACATCCTCGAGTGGCACGAGGCCGATGCCGCCGACGGAGAGGTCGTCCACCTCGATGGCCCAGCCCGTCCGCGCGGCACTCGTGCGACTGAGCGCGAGCCAGGCTTCCGCATCCGCGGCCGTGTACGGATGCGGGAAGCGATTCTTGAGATTGCGCCAGACGCGGCGATTGTTGGCGAAGCGCACGAGGGCCTCGCGATCGCCCTCGCGCCAGTCGCGCACGATGCAGGAGCCGCAGTCGAGGTGCATGGTCATCGCCCGCTGTACTCGCCGAGTGGCGCCTCGTGAGTCGTGAGTCCTTCGCACTCGCGGTCGAGGGCCTCGTATTCCTGCGCGTGCCGTTGCCGGAACTCGCGCCAGTGCTCGACGCTCGACCAGCGGTCGATGGTGACATAGCGAAGCGGATTGTCGCGGTCGTTCAGCAAATCGGTTGCGACGTAGCCGGGAGCCTTGCGGAACAGCCGGACCCAGCTGCCGTCGGGTCCGTAATGACTTTCGAACTCCTCCCGCCGGGACGCCTTGACCGCAAATTCCCAGAGCGTGGCGAAACCCGTCGTCGCCATCAGCGCATCTTGCCCGCCAGCCATATTTCCGTTTCGGCGACGGTGGCAAATACGGTCATCGGCACGCCGCGGTTGTTCGCCACGGTTTCCGCGAACTTCATCTATTCGCCGCCGGCATTGACATCGACGTAGGCGACGGCCCTGACGAGACCCTGGGTCCGCGTGCTGCCCTCCGCGGCGATCTGGTACACATCCCAGGTCTCGAGCCGCCGTCCGGAGAGGTTCTCCTCGATCAGCACGTCGAAGCACTGGCAGGCCTTGCACTCGCGCTGCAATTCCTGCAGGTAGCCGACGACATTCTCGATCGTGTTCGGCCCCGTCACGATGGCGTGCAGGTAGGTGGGCTTCTCGACGATCGTCAGTTGGTAGGACATCCTGGTCCGCGCTCCGGCCGGCCGCGGATTATCTCAAATCCGGCGGGATTTGCGAGCTAGCTCGAGTGATCGTGGACGGCCCTCCAGCCGGCGGGTGTGCGCACCCAGACGAATCGTGCGGTCGCGAGCGTGACGTCCGGCGTCAGCGGATGGACGGCCAGTTGCTCGAAGCGGAGCTGCTGCTTCGGCTTGCCCTCGTGGAAATAGGTTTCGCGGAAGGCCTTTTCGATCGGCGCGATGCCCGGTCGCGGGCCGTTTTTCGTCATGAAATTCACGTCTTCGTCGTAAATCGCGAGGTGGCCGTGCAGGTCGCCGCGATTGAAGGCCTCCACCGACGCATCGAGGCTGCGGCGGATGCCCGCTTCGTCGAAATCCCATTGTTCCGGCTCGACCGGAACGTCGTAGGCCCGAGCGGCGCCCGTGGCGAGGAGCAGGGCGGCAAGCCGGGCGAATCGGATCATGCGGCGGGTGTTCAAGACCTTCTCCCGTGGATCACGATGACGTCGTGCGGTCCGGTATCGCGGTCCCGCTTGCGCCGGTTGATGCGATTGATGCCGTCGATGAGGAAGTATGCGCCCGCCCATTCGAGGATCAGGATCGGCAGCTCGTCGCGTCTGGGCCGCGAGCGATCGTGGGCATCGGGATGCACGAGCGGCGTCAGTCTCTCGAGCGGCCACCTTGCCGTCGAGACCGCGAGCATGTCGCGCGTCAGCACCGGCGGCGCCTCCGCCAGCCGCAGCACGCCATCCATCGTCATCACGAAGCGGTTCTTGCGCCATAACCGGTTCAGCGTGTCGATCCAGGCGTCGGTCGGGCGGCGGCGATGGAAATCGAGCTGGCTCGTGACCTGCGCCCAGATTTCCGTTTCGCCGCCCGCTTTCATGAAACTTCGATCAACCTGTCGACAGCTCTTTGTAGAAGACGACCGTGTCATGCGGCGTCACGCCGTCGGGATCGAGCGCATACCGCGGAATCGTTCCGACGGTCGTCCATCCGAGCCGGCGATAAAGGCTTTCACCCGCATCGCCACGTCTGGAGTCGAGCGTCAGCAGGCGAAAGCCGGCGGACCGGGCCTCCGTTTCGAGCGCCTGCATCAATCGCGAGCCGACGCCGCGACGGCGCGCCCGCCGATGAACGAGGAGTTTCATCACATCCGCGCGATGCGGTTGATTGGGCGCCCATGCCGGATGAAGTTGTACCGCCCCGGCGATGCCATCCGCGTCGCGGGCGACTAGGAAAATTGTGCCGGACGACGAGGTGACGAGATTTCGCCGCCACCAGTCCTCCGCCTGTTCCGGCGTGAGCGGCGCGAGAAAACTGACGGCCGCGCCGGATTCCACGGCATCGACGAGAAGTGCCGAGAGCGAGCGCAGGTCAGCTTCGGAGACCGGCGGCTTGAGACGCTCGATCACGATTTCTTCCGCATGGGCTGGATCCTCACTCCAGTGGTTCACGGCTCGTATCCGGAAACGCCAGCATCAGGAGCGCGCCGGCCAGAAAGAATGCGGAGGTCAGGCCGAGCGCGGAACCGATGCCGACATTCGGCAATGTCGCGAGCGCTCCGATCGTGAACGGGGCGAGCGCGCCGAGTGCCCGGCCGCCATTGTAGGCAAGGCCCAGACCGGTCGCTCTCGCCGCGGTCGGGAAGAGTTCGGCGAGGAATGCTCCGAAAACGCTGAAGTAGCCGTGACCGGCAAATCCTATGACGGGCCCGAGCAGCATCAGGGACAGCGGATTGCGCGCGAGCTGCCCGTAGATCGGCACCAGGATCGCGACGACCGTCAGGAACAGGATGAATGCGCGACGCCGGCCGATCCAGTCCGAAATGAAGCCGAAGGAGAGATAGCCGAGATAGGCGCCGACCTGCATGGGGATGATCCACGCCATCGAGCGGAGGATCGTCATGCCCGCTCCGCCCTGGTCGATCGGCCGCGCGAGAAACGAAGGCAGCCAGAAGAAGAGCCCCCAATAGCCGAATTGCACGCAGGCCGTGAGGACGATCGCGAGCACGGTGCGGCTGCGAAGAGTCGGGCCGAAGAGGACTGTGAGCGGATTCGCGCGCGGCGCCGTGGCGTTGCTGCGCCGGGCCCAGACGGCGGGTTCCTTCACGCGCTTGCGGATCCAGAACGTGAAGAACGCAGGCAGCACGCCCGCGACGAACAGCCAGCGCCAGGCTTCGTCGCCGAGCGGCAGGACATCGAGTATCAGCGCGGCGAGAATCGCGGCGAGAATGTAACCGAGTGCCCAGCCCGATTGCATGATCGCGACCGCCTTCGTGCGGTGTTCCGGCGGCCAGGTCTCGCTCACGAGCGTGGCGCCGGACGCCCATTCGCCGCCCATGCCGATGCCGAGCAGCAACCGCCAGAAGAGGAGCTGGATGAGCGTCTGCGAACTGGCTGCGCCGAGCGAGCAGAGCGAAAAGATCAGGATGGTCCAGGTGAGCGCCCGGGCGCGGCCGAAGCGGTCCGCGATGAAGCCGAAGAGGAGGCCCCCGAATGCCGAGACGAGGAGCGTGATCGTGCCGAGGAGACCCGCGGTGCCGTCGTCGAAATCGAAGTACGCCTTGAGATGGCCGAGCGCCATCACGTAGAGCAGGAAGTCCATGGCGTCGAGCACCCAGCCGAGCTTGGCGGCGACGAGCGCGCGCCATTGCTCCGCCGTGATGTCGCGGTACCAGGCGGTCATGAAGGGTTCACGGATTACCGGTACTTGGGGTACGCCGCGTCGCGGGTGACGTTGTCACAAATGCCATTCCCAGATCTCGCCATCCTCAGGATGCATGACTGAACCCGCAAACGTGAATCCGAGCTTGCCGAGTATGGCATTGGAGGCATTGCGCTCCGGCCTCGTCTGCGACGTGATGAGAAGCCCTGGGCGCGTCACGCGCGCAAGGGCAATCAGTTCCTTCGCCATGGCGGTCGCGATGCCGCGGCCTTCGAACTCCGGAAAAGTGAAGTAGGCGATCTCCACGCGCTCATCCACCGGCGCGCACTTGAAGGCGCAGGTGCCCACGATCTGTCCCTCGTCAATCGCCAGATAGCCGATCCAGGGCGGCTCGAACCCGGAGGTCCGATACATGTTGGCGGTCGCCGCTATGGCTTCCGTGGCCGTTTCGGAAATTTCGCCGACAGGAACCGCGGGCCTGCCTGCGGCGGTAATTGCTATCAACTGCACGCAGCGATTCTAATGATGGACCGCTTCGAACAAGGCTGTTTCCA
Organism: Steroidobacteraceae bacterium; assembly: GCA_036397615.1. Classification (GTDB taxonomy): domain Bacteria; phylum Pseudomonadota; class Gammaproteobacteria; order Steroidobacterales; family Steroidobacteraceae; genus SCUD01. The sequence continues at coordinate 428 of DASWIQ010000159.1, read as the reverse complement.
TGCCCTGCGCGTCGAGGAATTCGAGCGTGTTGCCCTCGATCTGCCAACGCTGCGTCGCGGCGAGCGACTGGCCCAGGCTTTTCTCCAGCTCGTCGAGCGGCGGCGGGCATGCCATCAGCGTGGCGATGCAAGAACTGAAGCGAACGCTTTCGTCGGCAAGCGTCAGGCTCCCCGCCATCCGGTTGCAGCCGACGGTCGCCGCGTAGGATTGGCGTCCGTTCACGTCCCTGACGAGTAGATGCGGCTCGCGCTTGCCGTCCGCGGGTCCTACGGGCTGGCCGGCGACACTGACGATGCGCCAATAGGTGTTCACGAGCGGCGCGTCCGCGCGCGAGCGCTCGCAATTCTGGTTCGGCCACGTGTGGATGAACCGGCTCACGATCACGTTCTGCTCGAGGCCTGAACCTTCCATCCGCGGGCGATTTGCG
>DASWIQ010000158.1:0-60327 GCA_036397615.1 Steroidobacteraceae bacterium | reverse complement strand
CTTGCCGACCGCGGTCGAACCCGTGAACGTGATCTTCCGGACATCATCGTGCAGCGCGAGCGCGCGGTCGAGGGCTTCGATCATCGGCGCGTTGACCGCATTCAGCTTGTCGGGCCGGTTGAGCGTCAGCACGGCGATGGCGCCCTCACGCCGGGACAGTACGAGCGGTTCGGGCACGATCAGCCTTCCCGCAACCGGAACCACGCGGACTTCGATTGCGTGTAGCTCTTGAAGCTGTCGAGGCACTTGTCGCGCGAGTTGCCGGACTGCTTGTAGCCGCCGAACGGTTGCGTCATGTCGCCCTCGTCGAAGGAATTGACCCAGATGATGCCGGCCTCGATCCCGCGCACCAGCCGGAATGCCGTGTCGAGATCACGCGTCCAGACGCCGGCCGCGAGGCCGTAGATCGTGTCGTTCGCGATCTTGATCGCTTCGTCGACGCCATTGAACTCGATCACCGAGGCGACCGGGCCGAAGATCTCCTGGCGCGCGATCGTCATGTCGTTACTGACGCCCGTGAAGAGCGTCGGGTTCACATAAGCGCCTTTCTTGAGCTTCGCCGGCGTGTCGCCGCCGAACTCGAGCTTCGCGCCTTCCTTCCGGCCCTTGTCGATCATGCCGAGCACGCGCTTCTGGTCCTCGTGCGTGACGAGCGGGCCCATGTTGGTCGCGGGGTCGAGCGGATCGCCCGGCTTGAACGCGTCCTGTCCGAGTTCGATGAAGCGCTCGACGAATTTCTTCCGGATCGAGCGGTCGACGAGGAGCCGCGAGCCCGCGTTGCAGACCTCGCCCATGTTCGAATAGATGCCGCGATACGCGGCCGTCACCGCGCGGTCGAGGTCCTCGGTGTCGGCCATGAAGACCTGCGGCGTCTTGCCGCCGCATTCGAGCGCGACCTGCTTCATGTTCGACTGGCCCGCGTATTGCAGGATCAGCTTGCCGACCGCGGTCGATCCCGTGAACGTGATCTTCCGGACATCATCGTGCAACGCGAGCGCGCGGCCGGCCTCCTCGCCGAGGCCATTCACGACATTGAAGACGCCGGGAGGGCCGCCGGCTTCGATGAAGAGTTCCGCGAGACGCAGGCAGCTCATCGGTGCCTGCTCCGCGGGCTTCAGCACGACCGTGTTGCCGGCGGCGAGCGCAGGCGCGATTTTCCAGGTCGCCATCAGGAGCGGGTAGTTCCAGGGCGAGATCGCGCCGACCACGCCATAGGGTTCGCGCAGCACCAGGTGCACTACGCCGGATTCGGTGCTGGTGACCGCGCCATCCACCTTGTCGATGCACTCCGCCATGAAGCGGATGGTCTCGACCACGGCCGGCAGATCGATGCCGATGACGTCGGCGATGGGCTTGCCCATGTCGAGCGTTTCGAGCACGGCGAGCGACTCGGCATTCCGGTCGATCAGCGCGGCGAAGCGATTCATGACTTCCATGCGCGCCCTCGGCGCCATCTTCGACCAGGCGCCGGAGCGGAATGCGCGCCTCGCGGCCTGGACCGCGCGGTCGATATCCTCGGCCGTACCGGCCGACACCTCGGCAATCGGTGTGCCGGTCGCGGGATTGACGCTGGTGAAGCGGCCGCCTTGCTTCGCGTCGACGAATTTGCCGTCGATGAAGAGGCGGGTCTCGAGCTTCTTCTGTGCCTTGGATGCGACCGCCTGCCAGCGGCTGCGGTCATATTCTGCGAGTGCCTGGATGCTCATTGCGCTTGCCTCAGTTGTGGGACGACGAGCGCATCGACGATGACGCAGCCGTCCGCGTGCAGGATCACGGGATTCAGGTCGATTTCCTGGAGCTCGTCGCCGAGCGCCGCCGCGAGGGCGGAAAAGCGGGCGGCGACCCGGCAGAACTCGTCGAGCGCAAGCGGTTGCCGATGCCGTCGGCTCCGGAGCAGGGGGGCGAGACGCAGCCTCTCGACGAGCCGCGCCGCCTCCGCGGCGTCGAACGGGGGCACGGCGTACACCGCGTCCGCGACCGCCTCGACGTCCACGCCGCCGGCACCGATCAGCACGATCGGGCCGAACTGGTCGTCCTGAATCATGCCGAGCAGCATCTCGACGCCCTTCGCGGCGACCATCGGCGCCACGAGCACGCGCGGGTCGATGCGCTTCGCGAGGTCGCGATAGGCCGTCGTAAGCGCAGCCTCGTCGCGGATATCGAGAATCACGCCCTGGCAGTCGCTTTTGTGGTCGATGCCGCGCTTCGCCGTCTTCAGCACGACCGGAAAGCCGCAATCCCGCGCCGCGGCAAGGGCCGCAGACTCGTTCTCCGCAATCTGGGCCGCGTTCGCCGGCAGCCCGGCATCGTGCAGGAGCTGCATCGCCTCGTGCTCGTCGAGCCCCCGACCGTCGGCGAGACGCGCGCGCCATCGCGCGAGCATGGAATCGGGAAGGCGCGGCGGCGATCCGCGCTCGCGCGCCGCGAAGTCGCGATGATCCAGGAGATGCCGCGCGCCGCGCAGGAACGAGACGAGGCCGTCGAGCACCGGAAATCCTTCGCGTGTCGCCTCGACGATCAACGGGTCCGCCCCGGTTCCCTGCCGGTTCGCGACGAGGAAGGCAGGCTTGCCCGACGCCCGGTGACCGGCCCTCAGGTAGTCAATGTAGCCCGGATGGATGCCTCCGCCCGCGATGCGATCATGCACGACCGCGCCGAGTGCCGCCTGCGGATCGCTCATGAGCGTTGCGAAGCACGTTTCCATGCTGGAATGAAAGTCCGCTCCGCCGGTGCTCCAGGCGTCCAGCGGATTCACCGCGGGCAAGCCCGGATCGAGCAGCTCGGTGAGCCTCGCCGTCGAGGCGGGAGACAAGGGCGCGAGCGGTACGCGGGCATCGTCGGCAAGGTCGATCAGGAGCTGGCGCTCGCCGCCGGAGTCATGGATGGTCACGAGCCCGCCGGAGCCCAGGCGATGCGATTGCGCGAACATGATCAAGGTCGTCGCGAGCTCGTCCATGTCGCGCGCGCGATGCACGCCATAGCGGTCGAACACGGCGTCGTACACGCCGTCCTGCCCTGCGATCGCGCCGGAATGCGAGACCGTGAGGCGCGCGGCGAGTTCCGTCCGGCCGACTTTCAGCGCGACGATCGGGATACCGCGCTCGCGCGCCTTCTCGAACGCCCGCAGGAGACCCTCGGGATTCCGCGCCGTCTCCATGAAGAGCCCGACGACACGCGTTTCGGGCTGCTCAAGCGCGAAATCGAGGTACTCGTCCATCGCGACCGCGAGCTCCTGCCCGGTCGAGACGACGAGGTTGAAGTCGATGCGCTCCTCGCTGTCGACGATGCCGCACATGCCGGAGCCCGAATGGCTGATGTAGGCGACGTTGCCGCCGCGCCGGTGCATGCGGGTGCGGAAGCCGCAGCCCCAGATGCCGTCGACGAAGTTGTAGAAGCCCATGCCGTTCGCGCCGCAGACGAGCAGTCCCGACGCGCGGATCCTGGCAAGGACCCGGTCGCGGAGTGGCGGATCGGTGTCGTCCGCGAGCACGAGGGAGGACATCATCGTCGCCGCGCGCGCGCCGTGCGCAATGACCTCGTCGACCGCAGCTTCCACACGCGTGTCTGCGATGGCAAAGATCACCTGCTCGACCGGCTCGGGCAGCGCATCGAGCGCGGGATAGCAGGGCACGCCGAGAACGGACTTGCGGCCCGGGTTGACGGCGTACAGGCCGCCCTCAAAGCCGCCCTTGAGGAGATTCTCGAGCGTGTGGCGCCCGACGGTGCCCTCGCGCTCGGTCGCGCCGAGCACGGCGATCGACCGGGGACGGAGCAGGGGATCGAGCCGATGAGCCATGCCGGCCCCGCGCGAAGCAGTCAGAAATCCGCGGCGGGCGTCGCGCGCTTGCGTGGCGGATCCCAGAAAGCGCCTTCGACCACGCGGCAGCGGGCCATCACGCGCGACCACTTGAGCTCGCGCTGGTAGTAGATCTCCGCCCAGAGCTCGTCGCCTGGCCGGCCCCAGGGCATGTGCATCGAGGCGTAGGCGATGTTCGCTTTCGCGGACGGCGACCATTCCGCCGAGGTCACCGTGCCGACGACGTTCTTGTTCTTGTCGTAGATGTAGGCCGAGCGCGCCGGCTTGTTGCCCTCGACGTCGAGCTTCACGAAGCGGAATCGCGAGCCGTTCTTCTTCTCCTGGAGCAGGGCGCGGCGGCCGTTGAAGACCGGCTTGCTGAAGTCCACGAGCCGCCCGAGGTCGAGCTCGAAGGGCGAGCGCGAGCGGTCGAGCATGATCGCCTGGTCGGCGGGGTGGAAATCGACCTGCGCCTGGATGAATCCGGCCTCGATGCGCGCGACCTCGAGCGCATGCGTTCCCATCGGCCGGATGCCGTGGATCCTGCCCTTGTCGAAGAGCGCGTCCCAGAGATCGAGCGCGCGCTCCGGATCGATCCAGAGCTCGTAGCCGAGATCGCCCGTGAAGCCCGTGCGGGAGATCATGAGTTCGCTGCCGGCGAACGGGAAGTACGCAATGTCGAAAGGCTTGAGCTTTTCCGCGCCCGTGCAGCCGATCGCCTTCAGCACGGCGCAGCTCGTCGGCCCCTGGAGCGCGAGCGCGGCGACATCGTGCGTGTCCTCGACGATCGTGACGTCGAAGCCTACGCCTGAGCGCGTGAGCCAGTCGAGCTGGCGCTCCTGCGAGCAGAGGCGGTAGACGCCCTCGCGCAGGTGGAAGATGGTTCCGTCGTCGATGACCTGGCCGTTGTCGTCGCACCAGACGCAGTAGCCGACCTTGCCGGGCTTGATCTTCGCCACGTCGCGCGTGACCAGGCGATTCAGGAAGGGGAGCGCGTCGGGACCCGTGATCAGGTGCTTGGTCATCGGCGTCAGGTCGAACACGGCGCAGGCATTCCGGATCGCCGCGTACTCGAGCGCCTCGTCGAAGTAGGCGTCGGCCGTCGTGTAGTCCTTCCAGCGGTGCCATTCGTTCAGCGTGTTGAGCGCCGAAGTGCGCGGGTGGAATGGCGTCTCCCACACGGCCCTGCGGAAATGGTCCTTGCGATTCATCGCGTCCTTGATGCTCATGCTGAACGCTCCGTGGCGAGGACCGCGTTCGCGGCGTTTCGGCCGGCCGAACCCATCACGCCGCCGCCGGGATGGCAGCCCGCGCCGCAGAGGAAGAGCCCGCCGACCGGCATGGCGTACTGCGCCGCGCCCGGCACCGGCCGCATCATCATGAACTGGTCGAGCGCGAGCTCGCCGTGGTGCCAGTGGCCGCCCGTGATGCGGAACTCGCGCTCGAGGTCCGCGGGCAGGAGGAGTTCCGAGGCGACGATCTGCCGGCGCAGTCCGGGCGCGTGGCGCTCGAGCACTCCGAGCGTGCGTTCGAGGAGCTCGCGCCGCGGGCCGTCGCCGCTCGCGCGCGGGTCGTGGGGCGCGTACAGCACGATCGCCGATAGCACGTGCTTGCCTGCGGGCGCAAGCGTCTTGTCATGAACCGAGGGCACGGTGATTTCCAGCGCCGGGTCCGGGGAGCACTGGCCATACTTCGCGTGGTCGAAGGCGTGCTCGAGGTGAACGAGGTCCGGCGCAATCACGAGACGCTCGCCCGCGAGTTCGGCGGGCAGCCGCGCGAACGCGGGCAGGGCGTCGAACGCGAGGTGCAGCTTCGCCGCCATGCCCTTCGTTCGGAAGTGCCGCACGTGATGGACGAAACCGGTCTCGAGGTGCCGCGCGCCGAGGAGCGAAAGGAGCGTCCGCGCCGGATCCGCGTTCGAGACGACCGTGCCGGCGGCGATCTTCTCGCCGCTCTCGAGCTCGACGCCCGCGACGTGATCGCCATCGAGCGTGATGCGTGCGACCGGGCTGCCGGTTCGTATCGTGGCGCCGGCGGTGCGTGCCGCGGCCGCCATGGCTTCGCTGACCGCGCCCATGCCGCCTTCCGGAATCGAAGGCCCGTTGTTACCCAGGGCCTGCCCGCTCAGCCGGTGCAGCAGCGCGAGCACGGAATTGTTCGAGCGCGGGCCGAGGTTCGTGCCGAGCACCGCGTCGAGGGCGAGCGCGCCCTTCAGAAGCGGCGAATCGAATTTCTCCTCGAGTACGTCGTAGATGTTGATGCCGGCGATGCGCAGGAACTCCCGCATCGACTCGCGGCCGAGCAGCCGGATGTCGAGGCCGAGCATGCCGGCGCCGATCAGGTCGGAGCGTCCGCCGCCGCCGAGGCGCGGGGGCCGCCGGTTGTGCTGCTTTGCGAGCACGCGCGCAAAGCGGAGCATCTGCGCGTGATAGGCGACGAGCGCCGTGCGATCGCTCTCGGACAGCGTGCCGGACTCGAGTTTGCCGCCGTCGAGCACGAGATGATCGCCGGCCGCGGCGAGAGCGACGGTTTTCATCCCGCTCCGCGCCCATTTCAGACCGTGCGAAGCGAGCTTGAGCTCACGCGCGATGCCCGCATCGAGCAGGTACGAGAGATGCGCACAGCCGGAGACCTTGAAGCCTTTTGCGAATTCGCGCGTGACCGACGCGCCGCCGATCTGGGCGGCAGCCTCGAGCACGACCACCTCACGCCCCGCGCGGGCGAGAGTGGCGGCGCAGACGAGGCCGTTGTGGCCGCCGCCGACGACGACGATGCGATCGCGGTCAGTCATCGCGCCAACCCGCCGGCACGATATTCGGCCGACGCAGGTCCATCAGGATCTCGCGCGCGGCATTCGCGCCGGGCGCCGACATCACGCCGCCACCCGGGTGCGTGCCGGATCCGCACATGTAGAAGCCTTTCACCGGCCCTCGGTACTGCGCGTAACCCGGGAACGGCCGATTGAACAGGAGCTGGTCCATCGTCAGCTCGCCCTGGAAGATATTGCCCTCGGTGAGCCCGACCTCGTTCTCGAGCTCGCGCGGCGTGCGGCATTCGACATGGCGGACGAGCGACTTGAAGTTCGGGCTGTAGCGGCCGATCTGGTCGAGCACCGTGTTCTTGAAGCCATCACGATCGGCGTCGGTCCAGTCGCGGCCGTGGATCTTCGGCGGCACATACTGCACGAACACCGACATGAAATGCTTTCCGGGGGGCGCCATGGTGGGGTCCGTCATCGACGGAATCAGGAGGTCGAGGTAGGGTTCCTTCGACCAGCTGCCGTTCTTCCAGTCGTCGTAGGCGCGCTCCATCTTCTCGAGCGAATCGAGGAAGTGCATGTCGCCGTAGGCGAGGGGATTGTCCTTGCCGAGCGCCGGGAACTCCGGCAGGCCGTCGAGCGCGATGTTGAGCTTGCCGGACGAGCCGCGGATCTTCCAGTTGTGCGCTTTCTCGACGATCGCGGGCGGCAGGTCCCTGGGATCGAAGATCTTCGTGAACGTGCGCCGCGGGTCGAGATTCGAGACGACGATGTCGGCGTGGTACTCGGTGCCGCTCTCGGTCGCAACTCCGGCGACGCGGCCGCTCTTGACGATCACGCGCTCGACCGAAGCGTCGGTCACGATCTCGCCGCCGAAGGACTTGAAGGCGCTCGCAATCGCCTTCGAGACCGCGCCCATGCCACCGCGCGCGAAGCCCCAGGCGCCGATCGACCCGTCCACGTCGCCCATGTAGTGGTGCAGGAGCACATAGGCCGTGCCGGGCGAGTAGACGCCCATGGCCGAGCCGATGATGCCGCTGCCCGAGAGGTGGCACTTGACGACGTCCGACTCGAAGTACTCATTGAGGAAGTCGGCGATGCTCATCGAGTAGAAGCGCAGCGTGTCGTAGATGAACTGCTCGCCGAACTTGTTGAGTTCGCGGCCGAGGAAGATCATCTCGCGCAGGTCGCGCGGCTTCAGCGAGGTCGGGTCGGGCGGGGTGCGGAGCAGGAGCGGGCGGATGAACTTGCACTGGCGCATGACGTCGGTCGAGTACCGGTGATACGCGTCCGCGTCGCGCGGGTTATGGCGCGCGAATTCGCGCCGCTGCACCTGCTCGTCCGTGTAGTTGCCGAGGATGTCGCCGTTGCTGGTGATCGACACGCCGCCGCCGTAGGGCACGATCTGCAGGCCGTGTCGCGCGAGCTCGAGGTCGCGGAACAATTCCGGCCGCAGCAGGCTGCACACGTAGGAGCAGTTCGAGTAGATCCAGCCTTTCTCGATCTCGCGGCTGACCGCCGCGCCCCCGATCCAGGGGTTGCGTTCGACCACCAGGACCTTGAGTCCGGAGCGCGCGAGATAGGCCGCGTTCGTCAGGCCATTGTGGCCCGCGCCGACGACGATCGCATCGTATTTCGCCACAGTCGATCCCCGATCCCGCTCGTTTCGTTATTGCGTGCTGCGCGCGCCGGTCGTGCCGGGGGCGCTCCGTACCACGCGGTCCACCGCGGTTTCGAACCGCTCCAGCGTCTCGCCGAGGCAGCGCTCGTCGTGCGCTTCGCAGACGAACCAGGGCTCCCGTGAATCCGGCTCGCACAGCACGCCGAGGTCGTGAAGCTGCGGCGCCAGCGCCTCATAGAAAGTGTAATCGCTCGTGGCCCAGTCCCGGTAGTCATGCGGCGGTTTCTCGCTGAAGAACAGGCCGCTCATGGACGGATGGCCGCTGAACGAGTGCTTGATTCCGCGCTGCGAGAGGATCTGGCTCATGCCGGCGCGAAGCTTCGTGCCGTATTCGGCAATGGTCTGAAGCGCCGGCGTCTCTCCCAGGATCTCGAGGGTCTTGTCGGCGGCCGCGAGCGCGACGGAATGGCAGGTGAACGTGCCGCCGTGCACGACCCCGTCGCCGATCTTGCGCATGATCGCTTCGCGGCCGCACAGCACCGAGATCGGGTAGCCATTGGCCATCGCCTTGGCGAAGGTGCAGAGGTCGGCTTTCACGCCAAAGAGCTCCTGCACGCCGCCGCGCGCGACGCGAAAGCCCGTCTTGACCTCGTCGATGACCATCAGGATCCCGTAGCGGTCGCAGAGCGCGCGCGCATCGCGCAGGTAATCACGGGTGGCCGAGATCGAGCAGCAATTGCCCATGATCGGCTCGATCAGGAAGGCGGCGATCTCATGGCCGTAGGCCTTGAACACGCTCTCGAGCCGGTCGGCATCGTTCATCGGCACGGCGTGGAGCAGGGCGCGGAGGATGCCGGGGACGCCCTTGCTGTACGGCACGAGGTGCGGCTCGCCCAGGGCCGGGCGCCAGTCCTCGATCGGCGTGGTCCAGAGCGCGGCGTCGAATACTCCGTGGTAGCCGCCCTCGACCACCACATACGAGTCCTTGCCGGTGACCGCGCGCGCGAGGCGCAGTGCCGCCATGACTGCTTCCGTGCCCGAGTTCGAGAATCGCACGAGCTCGGCCGCCGGCACCATATTCGCGATCCGCTCGGCAACCGCGCATTCGCGCTCGGTGGAGAGGGCAAAGACCCCGCCGATTTCCATGCCGGCCCGCGCGGCCGCATCCACGCGGGGATCCGCATAACCGAGGATGCAGGGGCCGTAGGCCATCCGATAGTCGATGTACTCGTTGTCGTCGATGTCGGTGAGGCGGGCGCCCCTGGCCGACTTGACGTAGATGGTCTTGTCGTCGCCCCAGTAACGGAAATTCGACGACACGCCAAGTGGCAGGCGCCGGACGGCCTTCCGGAACTGGGCATTGGAATTCGCGAGGCTTCGGGTCATGGTCGCTGGCCTCCTGCGGTCCTTTTGGGGCTCGTTTTTCCGGCCGCCTAGGGTCCCATAAAAGGGGTCGCGGCGTCCATGTCCAGTGAATATGTGTTCATTCATTGGAATGGCCCGTGGAACCCGGTAATATGACCCCTCGTTGCGGACCCAGCATTCACACAAGTACTTGAATACAAAAGATATTAGGTGAACGGGAAACGCCAGCTCGCGGTCGTGCCGAGGCGCCGGACGGCGCCCCCGGAAGAGCGCCGCGAGCAGCTGATCCAGGCCACGATCCGCTGCGTCGCCGACCGCGGTCTCGCCGACACGACGATTGCGACGGTCGCGCAGGAAGCGGGGCTCAGCCAGGGCATCGTGAACCTGCATTTCCGGAGCAAGGTGGGCCTGCTCACCGAGACGCTCCGTTACCTCGCCGACGAGTACCGCAATGCCTGCCGCGAGGCGGCCGCGGCCGCGGAGATTGCGCCCGTCGCCGGCCTGCTGGCGATGGTCGACCTCGACTTCCGGCGCAGCATCTGCGCCCGGGATAAGCTCGCCGTCTGGTTCGCCTTCTGGGGAGAACGCAGGTTCCGGCCGACCTATCGGCGGATCTGCGCGGAGCGGGACAGGTCCTACGACGACATGGTGCGGGTCATGTGCGCAAAACTCTGCGAGGGCGGCGATTACCCGGAGGTCGACCCGGCACTGGTGGCCGACGGCCTGTCGGCGCTGACAGACGGCCTCTGGCTCGACCTGCTCGTGCGGCCCGAGTCGATGAGCCGCGAGCGGGCGAGGCGCATTTCGCTCTCGTATCTCGCGGACGCGTTCCCCAGGCACTTCCAGCAGCCCGAAGCGGTCACGCGAGGCTGAGCCCATGGAAATCGCGCTCGACGACACCGCCCGGGCCTGGCGCGATCGCGCGGCGAAATTCGCAACCGAAGAACTGATCCCCTGGGAAGTCGAGGCGGAGCTGCATGAAGGACGGCTGCCGCCGGACGTCGAAAAGCGGCACAAGAAGCTGGCAATCGAACTTGGCTTCAGCGGCATGGACGTGCCGGCGGCCCGGGGCGGCCGCGAGGCGCGCATCGTCGACCAGGTGGCCGTGTGGGAACAGCTCGGGCGCGTGACGAACGCGCTTTGCTGGTGTTTCTCCGAGGCCCAGAACTGGATGTTCGAAGCCTGCACGGAAGCTCAGATCGAGCGTTTCATCCTTCCGCTCATGAGCGGCGCGCGCAAAGAGTGTTATGCGATCACGGAAAGCGGCTCCGGCTCGGACGTGGAGATCGAGACGACCGCGCGGCGTGTGTCCGACGGCTACCGGATCTCCGGCGAGAAGTGGTACGTCACGAGCGCGAATCACGCGGATTACTTCATTCTCCAGGCGCGGCTCGCCGACGGCCCGCACGCGGGCTCGCACTCGCTCTTTTTCATCGACGTGGACCAGCCCGGCATCGAGATCGTGCGGACGCCGCACTTCAGCCACACGTTCAGCGCGCATCACCCGATTTACCGTTTCAGCGACGTGTTCGTGCCCGAGGACCGGCGGCTCGGCCCCGAGGGCGACGGCATGCGCTTTTCGCACAGCTGGTTCCGCCGCGAGCGACTTATGATCGCCGCGCGCTGCTGCGGCGCCTCGGCGCGCCTGATCGAGGAGGCGACCGCCTTCGCCGGCACCCGCATGATCGGCGGCGAGGCGCTCGTCGATAAACAGATGATCCAGGCCATGCTCGCCGACAGCGTCACGGAGCTCTGGGCCGCGCGCCTCATCACTTTCGAGGCGGCCGAGGCGCACGACCGCGGAGACGACGTCCGCTCGCTGCACGCGCGCTGTTCGATCGCCAAGCTCTATGCGTCGGAGGCGGCGAACCGGATCGCCGACCGCGCGCTCCAGATCTTCGGCGGCCGCGGCTACATGCGCGAGAACTGCGCGGAGCGCTTCTTCCGGGAACTCCGCGTCGACCGGATCTGGGAAGGTTCCAGCGAAATACAACGACTGATCATCGCGCGCGCGCTCATCAAGCGCGGCCTCGGCGAGATGTAGCCCGTGCAGGCGTCGTTCCTGCCGCTAGCCTTGCTGGCGCTCGGTGCCGGGGGCGCGGCGGCAGCCGCCGAAGAAAAAGTGCTGAACGTCTTCACGTGGCCGGATTACATCGCGCCGGACACGATCGCGAATTTCGAGGCGGAGTACGGCATCAAGGTCAACTACGACGTCTACGATTCGACCGAGATGGCCGAGGCGCGGCTCCTTGCGGGCCGCACTGGCTACGACGTCGTCGCGCACGCCGAACGTTACTCGGCGCGCCTGATCCCGATCGGCGTCTACCGGCCGCTCGACAAGTCGAAACTTCCCAACCTCAGGAACCTGGATCCCTGGGTCCTCAAGACCCTGGATTCGGCCGATCCCGGCAACCGCTACGGGGTGCCCTACCTCTGGGGCACGACGGGATTCGCCTATAACGTCAAGATGATCCGCGAGCGCATGCCGGACGCGCCGGTCACGAGCGGCGACATGATCTTCAGGCCGGAAGTCATCCGGCGATTCGCCGACTGCGGCGTCACTTTTCTCGACGAGCCGACCGACGTGATCCCGATGGCGATGCTCTATCTCGGCCACGATCCGAACAGCCTCGACCCCGCGGACCTGGCCGATGTCGAGCGCCTGCTGAAAGGCGTGCGGCCCTATATCCGGTACTTCAGCTCGGCCAAGATGCTGATCGACCTGCCGAACGAAGAGGTTTGCATCGCGATGAGCTGGTCGGGCGACTATGCGCAGGCGATGATGCGGGCCCGGCAGGTGGGCAAGCCCGTCGATCTCGCCTACACGACGCAGCGCGAGGGCACGCTCGCCTGGTTCGATCTCTGGTTCATACCCGCCGACGCGCCGCATGCGGACAACGCGCATCTCTTCCTCAACTACCTTCTTCGGCCCGAAGTCGCGGCGCCGATCGTTCTCGAGACGCGATACGCGACGCCGAACCTGAAGGCGATTCCGCTGCTGCCGCCCGCGGTGCGGAACGATCCGGCGGTGTTTCCGCCCGAGTCCGAGAAGAATCAGCTGTACAAGGGCGTGATCCATGACCCGCTCGACGAACGCAGGCGCTCGCGGCTCTGGTCGCGCGTGAAGACCGGGCTATGAGCGAAACCGGGCCGTCGGCGCTCGTTCAGGTCCGCGAGGTCACCAAGCGCTTCGACGGCGCGACCGCGGTCGACAACGTGTCGCTCGACATCCTGCGTGGCGAGCTGTTCGCAATCCTCGGAAGCTCCGGCTGCGGCAAGACGACGCTGCTCCGGATGCTCGCAGGGTTCGAGCAGCCGACCTCGGGCCGGATCCTGATCGACGGCGTCGACATGACCGAGGTTCCGCCCTACGAGCGGCCGGTCAACCTCATGTTCCAGTCGTACGCGCTCTTTCCGCACATGACCGTCGAGCAGAACGTCGCATACGGCCTGAAGAAAGAACGCGTTCCAGCTGCGGCGATCCGTGAGCGGGTCGCGGAGATGCTCGCGCTCGTCAAGCTCACGCCGCTCGCGGCACGCAAGCCCGACAAGCTCTCGGGCGGCGAGAAGCAGCGAGTCGCGCTCGCGCGCGCCCTGGTCAAACGTCCGAAGCTCCTGCTGCTCGACGAGCCGCTCGCGGCGCTCGACAGGAAGCTCCGCGAGCACACGCAATTCGAGCTCGCGAACCTGCAATACCAGCTCGGCACGACTTTCGTCGTCGTCACGCACGACCAGGACGAGGCCATGACGCTCGCGAGCCGCATCGCGGTCATGACCGAGGGGCGGATCGCCCAGATTGGGACGCCGGCCGAGGTCTACGAGTATCCGGCGAACCGCTATGTCGCGGGCTTCGTCGGCAACATCAACCTGATCGAGGGCCGCGTAACCGGCGCCGCCAACGGACGCCTGACGCTCCGCTCGGACGCGCTCGAGGCCGAGCTCGCGGTCGCCTGCGACGATCCCGCCGCCGTGAGCGGCGAAGTCAGCGTCGCCGTGCGGCCGGAGAAGATCACGATCAGCCGGCAGGCTCCGAACGGCGGGGACCGCAATGTCCTCAAGGGCGTCGTGTGGGACCTCGGCTACTTCGGCGACCAGTCGCTGTATCGCGTGCGCACGAAGAGTGGCGCTATCCTCCAGGTCAGCGCGCAGAACTTGCGCCGTTCCGCGAAACTGACCGTTGAATGGGACGACGAGGTGTTCCTGTCATGGGAAGTCGGCAGCACGATCCTGCTTCGCTCATGAACGGAGCAGGAAATGGAAACGGCGGCCATTCCCTGAGCTGGCTGCGCAGGGCGGTGACGCTGCCGTACTTCTGGCTGCTGCTCTTCTTCCTTGCGCCGTTCCTGATCATCCTGAAGATCAGTTTCGCGGACCCGGTCGTCGCCCAGCCGCCGTTCACGCCGTTCCTCGAGTGGGGCGCCGGGGGCTTCGAGGGCATCCGGGCGACATTCGAGAATTATGCGTTCCTGTTCAGGGACGGCTATTACGGGATCATCTATCTTGCCTCGCTGAAGATGGCGGCGATCGGCACGCTGCTCTGCCTGCTGCTCGGCTATCCGATGGCCTACTACATCGCGCGCCAGCCGCCGCAGCGGCGTCAACTGCTGCTGCTCGCGGTGATCCTGCCGTTCTGGATCTCGTTCCTCCTCAGGGTCTATGCCTGGATCGGGCTGCTCAACAACCGCGGACTGATCAACGAATTCCTGCTCGGCCTCGGCCTGATCGACCGGCCGTTGCCGATGCTCTACAACGATTTCGCAGTCTATCTCGGCATCGTGTACTCGTACCTGCCGTTCATGATCCTGCCGCTCTACGCGAACCTCGAGCGGTTGAACCTCGACCTGCTCGAGGCCGCCTCGGACCTCGGCGCGCGACGCTGGCAGGCCTTCGTCGACGTGACGCTGCCGCTCTCGGTGCCGGGCATCATCGGCGGCTGTCTGCTCGTGTTCATTCCGGCCGTAGGCGAATTCACGATTCCGGCGCTGCTCGGCGGTGCCGACACGCTGATGATCGGCCGCGTGCTCTGGGACGAGTTCTTCATCAACCGCGACTGGCCGGTCGCGTCTGCGGTCTCGGTCGTGCTGCTCCTGCTCCTGATCTTCCCCATCATGTGGTTCCAGCGGCTGCAGGGCCGGGAACAGGAGGCGCGATGAAAGGCCGATCGCTGCCGCTTGCGACCATAGTGGCCTTCGGCTACGCGCTCCTGTACGTGCCGATCATCTCGGTCGTCGTCTACTCGTTCAACGACTCACGGCTCGTCACGCTCTGGGGCGGATTCTCGTTGCGCTGGTACGTGAGCCTGTTGCACGACGACAAGCTGATCGACGCGGCGCTCCTGAGCCTGCAGGTCGCGGTCGTCAGCGCGACCTTCGCCACCGCGCTCGGGGCGATCGTCGCGCTCGCGCTGCACCGCGTTGCGCGACTGCGCGGCAGGTTGCTGCTCTCGGGCATGATCACCGCGCCGCTCGTCATGCCCGAGATAATCACCGGCCTCTCGCTGCTGTTCCTGTTCATCTCGATGGCGAACCTGATCGGCTGGCCGATGAATCGCGGCGCCACGACCATCACGATCGCCCATATCACCTTCTCGATGGCCTACGTCGTGGTCGTCGTGCGTTCGCGCCTCTCGGCCATGGACGAATCGCTCGAAGAGGCCGCCATGGATCTCGGCGGCCGGCCCGTGGCGGTCTTCTTCGACGTCACGGTGCCGATGCTGATGCCAGCCCTCGTTTCCGGCTGGCTGCTGGCGTTCACGCTCTCGCTCGACGATCTCGTGATCTCGAGCTTCGTGTCGGGTCCCGGCGCCACGACGCTGCCCATGCTGATATTCGCGAAGGTCCGGCTCGGCGTGACGCCGGACATCAATGCGATCACGACCATCATCATCGCGCTCGTCGCGGTCGCAGTCGCGACCGCTTCGATCGTGTCCAGCAGGCGCCGCCCGGTGGCGGCGGAATAAGGGAGTCCGGAGGTGAGCGCCTTGAGCGAAACGCTGAAAGAACACCTGAAAGGCCACCGCCAGGGATATGCGCTGCCCGGAGGCGTATATCGCGATGCGGAGATCTACGAGCAGGAAATCCGCCACATCTTCCTGAAGTCCTGGCTCTATGTCGGCCACCAGAGCCAGATCGCGGAAAAGGGCGACTTTTTCCTGTTCGAGATGGCGGGCGAGTCGGTCATCGTCGTGCGCGACGCCCAGGGCGGGATCAATGCGCTCCTGAATGTCTGCCGTCATCGCGGATCGCGGATCTGCGACACGCCGATCGGCCGCGAATCGCGGCTCGTCTGCCGCTATCACGGCTGGACTTACGGCCTCGACGGTTCGTTGAAGGCCGCGGCGCGCACGCCCGCAGGATTCGACCGCGCGAAACATGGCCTGCGCCGGCTGCAGCTTCGCGTGTTCGACGGGCTGATCTTCGTCAATTTCGACGAGAACCCGCCGTCCTTCGACGCCTTCGAGCGGGACATGGCCGATCCGATGCGTCCCTATGCCCTCGACCGGGCGCGCGTCGCGCACCGGCAGAACT
The DNA here is from genome assembly GCA_036397615.1 of Steroidobacteraceae bacterium. GTDB lineage: Bacteria > Pseudomonadota > Gammaproteobacteria > Steroidobacterales > Steroidobacteraceae > SCUD01. Next base: position 44,260 of record DASWIQ010000158.1, on the reverse strand, counting down.
ATCCGATCGCCAGCAACTGGAAGCTCGCGGTCGAGAACTACTGCGAGTGCTATCACTGCCAGCCCGCGCATCCCGAGTACTCCGTCGGCCACGGCCGCGCGATTCCGATTGGGGAGTGCACGGCGATGCTCGAGGACGTGATGGCGCGGGCGCCGGCGGTCGGGCTCACGCAGCACTACGTGAACCGCTCCTGGCTCCACGCCGAGACCTTCGGCCTCGAATACAGTTTCGACCGGTACCCGTTGCTCCGCGGCCACCAGACCGGCAGCCGCGACGGCAAGCCGGTAGCGCCGCTCCTCGGCACGATCAGGGGCTATGACGGCGGCACGACCGACCTGCAACTCGGGCCCACGACCTTCGGGCTCGCGTACTGCGATCATGTCGTGTTCTACCGTTTCACGCCGCGCGGGCAGTACCTGACGGATTGCGAGATCACCTGGCTCGTCAACGAGAATGCCGTCGAAGGGCGGGACTACGATCGCGCGGAGCTGACCTGGCTATGGGACGTGACGACCATCGCCGACAAGCGGATCATCGAGCGCAACCAGGCGGGCGTCGACTCGCGTTTCTACGTGCCCGGGCCGCTCTCGCCGATGGAGGCGTTCACTCAGGAATTCCTGAACTGGTATGTCGCGGCGATGCAGAGCGCCGCCGGCGGCGGATTGCCCGGACGGCGGGCTGTGGTTACTATCGACCGACTGCGGGGAGAAGCACATGACTGACCCGATTCACGGACTTGAAACGACAGGATCACCTGCGCTGGCGAGCGCCGTTTCGACGGTGCTCGCGATGGCCGCAGGAACCGCGGCGGCGCAGGGGACCACGAGCCTCGACGAGATCATCGTCACCGCGACCCGGCGCGCGGAAAGGCTCCAGGACGTTTCCGAGTCGATCAGCGCGTTCGATGCCAACGCGATTTCGATGCGTGGCCTCCAGCAGATGGACGACATCGTCAAGTACATTCCGGGAATGTCGATCGCCCAGCGCGAGCCGGGCGGCACTACGCTCGTCTTCCGCGGTGTCGCGAGTTCCGGCATCGCATTCGGCGCGGTGTCGTCGTCCGCGCTCTATCTCGATGAGCAGCCGATCACGCAGAGCGGCCGCAGCCCCGATCCGCGACTGATCGACATCGACCGCGTCGAGGCGCTGCGAGGCCCGCAGGGAACGCTTTACGGCGCAAGCTCGCAGTCCGGCACGCTGCGGGTCATTACGGCGAAACCCGATCCGTCGGGCTTCGACGCCTGGGCCGAGGCCCAGGTTTCGGACACGAAGGACGGAGCCGCCGGCTACGACATCAGCGCGATGGTGAACATCCCGCTTGCGGCCGACCGCGTGGCGCTGCGTCTCGTCGGATTCGCCGCGGAGGACGCCGGCTTCATCGACAATGTGCTTTCCGGCAGCCAGGGAGCCACATTCGACAATTCCAATGTCGTTGAAGAGGACATCAACGGCATCGAGACGACTGGCGCGCGCGCGGCGCTGCGTTTCGACATCAGTGAGAACGTGAATGCGACGCTTGGAGCCATTTACCAGGATGTCGCCGCCGACGGTCACGGCGACGTGACGGTCGGAGGCGGCGATCTGGAGCAGGTGCGCTTCGAGGAGGAAAGCCTCGACGACAGCTGGTACCAGCTCGGCCTGACCGTGAATGCCTCACTCCCCGTCGGGGATCTCATTGTGTCGGCTTCCTATTTCGACCGCGACTTCCACTACGAGGCGGATGCCACCGACTACGAGTTCAACTTCAATTGCCCGGCCTACGACAGCCTGGGGAACCCGAACCCGCCGCCGCCGTTCTGTGCGCCAAACTACGTGATCTACGACTTCGACGGCGATCCGCGGGGATTCGCGACCAACGACGAGCAGACCGAAATCACGACCTTCGAGGCGCGTTTGCAGTCTTCGAATGACGCGGAGAGCCGATGGTCCTGGCTGGCCGGCGTCTTCTACAGCAAGGAAACGGGCCACACGGAATTCGACAGCTTCATACGGGGCTACGAAAACACGACGGCCTTCGCGTATTTCAGTTACCTCGAATACAACGTCTACAACGGCACGCTCGCCCCGACCGAGAACTGGTTCCTCGGCCGCTACGATACCGAGCTCGAGCAGAAAGCGGTGTTCGGCGAACTCGGCTTCGACGTTACCGAGAACTTCACGATCACGGCCGGCGGCCGCTGGTTCGAGTATGACCGCGAGTTCGCGCTGCACCAGGAGTCGCCGCGTGGATTCAGCGGCTTCTCGCTGACCGACGCCACTACGCAAACGGACGAAAGCGGTTCGGTCGTCAAGCTGAATCTGTCGTACCGGCTGAATGAGGATCGCCTGATCTATGTGACGTATTCGGAGGGATTCCGCGTCGGTGGCAGCAATCCGGTGCGGCCCAATTCGATTCTGCCGGGGTCGTTCCGCTCAGACGAGCTGACGAACATGGAGCTGGGTGCCAAGACCGAATGGCTCGACAACCGCGTGCGATTCAACATCGCCGCGTACCTGATGCAATGGGACGACTTCGCGGTCCAGATCGAAGATCCCCAGCCCGGGGTGTTCCAGCTCGGTTACGTCAACCTTCCGACCGCCGAGATCCTGGGCGTCGAATCCGAGTTCTCTTTCGCGGTCAATGAAGCCTGGCAGATCGACGCGACGCTGGGCTGGAACGACGGGGAAGTCTCCGAGGCGACCGTGCTGACGCTCGTGGACTCCGATAACGTCGTGTACGAGATCCCTGTCACCGACGGCGCGCGCCTGCCGTTGACGCCGGACTGGAGCATTACGCTCGGCGTCGAGTACCGCTCCCGAGGGCAGCTGTTCAACGCTCAGCCGTTCGCGCGTGTCGACCTCGCGTATGTCGGCGAATCCGTCAACAATCTGGAGGGCATCGAATCCGTGGTCGGTGCGGGAGGGGTGCAGATCCAGGACGCCTATCAGACCGGCGACTTCCGCATCGGGGTCGAGGGCGAGAACTGGACCACGTCGCTCTTCGTCGACAATTTCTGGGACGAGCGGGCCGAGCTGTTCCTGAGCAATCGCTGGGCCGTGCAGCGGCAGTCGATCAACCGGCCGCGGACGATAGGGCTGCAGTTCCGCTACGATTTCTAGATGTCCGCATGGACATCGGCGTCCCGATCCGGAACTTCGGCAAGGTTGACATGGAGGCGCTTGGCGCCGCGATTCTTGCGCAGGACGAGGCGGCCTGGAAGGAGAATGTCCAGCGCCAGAAGGACTATGAAGTCCATGAGCAGACGCGCTCCATCGTGCTGCTCTTCGCAAACGTCGAGGACTGGCCGGCCATCGAGGTGAGCAAGCAGCCGGGCTGGAACCGGCTAGCGGATCTCGCGGTGCCGCTGATGCACCAGATCATCCGCAACTGGTATCCGCCCGGTGGCACGATCATCCGCGCGATGGCGGCGAAACTCCTGGCCGGCGGGCGGATCATCCCGCACCGGGATTCTCATCCGTCCTTCGGGGCCGGCCACCGCATTCACGTGCCGATCATCACGAACCCGCGCGTGCGCTTCATGATCGACGGGCGGCCGTACCAGCTCGAGGTCGGCCAGGCCTACGAGATCAACAACCAGAAGGTCCACAGCGTCATGAACAAGGGCGACGCGGACCGGATCAATTTCATATTCGACTACATGCCGCCCGGCGCGATTCCGGGGCGCGCCTCATCGCCTGCGTCGCCGGAGGCGCGGCCCGCAGGCTCGTAACGCCGGTAGCGATCGCGGATCGGCTCGATCACCGCGATCAGCTCGTCGAGTTCCCGTTCGTAGTTCCGCCAATGGCCGATCGAGCGGTCGTAGATGGGCTGCCTCACCTGTTCCGAGCTCGGCGTGCGCACGGGGCGGTCGCTCTCGTAGAACCTGAGGCAGGCATCCTCCCAGGGCAGGCCGCAGAATTCGAGGAGGCGTCGCGCCTGCGGTTCGAAGTCGACGACGACGTCCTCGTACTGCACGGTCAGCACGCCGCCCGGGAGCACGCGCGCCCAGTGGTCCATCATCCGCTGGTACTGGAGGTAGTACTCGCCGATCTCGGTCAGGTCATAGGTGAAATTCTGGCCCTTCGCGAAGAGTTGCCGGTAGCAAGACAGGCAGGTGTCGAGCGGATGACGGCGGGCATCGATGATCTTCGCGTTCGGCAGGATCAGCGAGATGAGTCCGATGTTCGGAAAATTGTTCGGCATCTTGTCGATGAAACGCTCGGCGCCGGTCCGCCGATGCATGCGCGCGTGCGCGAGGTACTCATCGCCAAGCGCCCGCAGGTTTTCCGGCGCGAGTTCCCGCATGGCCTCGGGATAGTTGATGGCGTCGGCGCGATTTCTGTTGAGCCCGGTCGCGGCACGGCCGATGTAGGGCAATTCGCTCGTGCCCTCGACCTGGCTGTGGCTTGCGAGTATCTGCTCGAGCAGGGTCGATCCCGATCGCGGCAGGCCGAGAATGAAGATCGGCGAGGTATCAGGATTTCCCGTGCCGGCCCGCGACGCGAGGAACTCGGCGGTGTATACGGCGACGAGCCGGTCGTTCATGACTTCGGTCTGCACCGGGTCGTAGTGAACCTCTGAGCGCTGCCTTTCGTTGCCGCGCCGGTAGTAGTCCCAGGCGCGCCCGAAGTCGTCGCGGTCCTCGCAGGCCTTTCCCAGTGCGAACAGGAAGTTCACCTCCGATTGCGCGTTTGCACCCGCCGCGGCGGCGCGCTTCTCCATTTCCGCGACCATCGCATCGTCGAAACGGTAGGTCTTGAGATTCGCGAGGCTCCAGTAGGTCTCGCCGAAATCCGGCGCATGGCGGATGCAGTCGTTGTAGGACGCAACGGCCTCGTCGTAATCGCCGACGGCCTTCAGAACGTGACCGAGCCCGAGCAGCGCGCCGATGTGCGTGGGCCGCAGCTTCAGGCATTGCCGGTAGGAATCGACGGCCTCACGCGTGAATGAGGCGCGTGCAAGCGTCGAGGCGCGGAGGTAATGGGCCTGCGGCTGCGATGGATCGAGCGCGATCGCGCGGTCGAAGCATTCGAGCGCTTCGCCGTACCGGTCCTGGTCCTTGCGGAGCCGGCCGAGGTCGAGTATCGCCATCAGGAAATCCGGCGCGATCGAGATCGCGTGCTCGAGCAGGTTCTCGGCGTCGTCGGCGTGATCCACCTTGACCGCAATCAGTGCGAGAAGGCGCATCGCATCGACGTTGCGCGGGCTGTCGCGCAGGACCCGGCGATAGAGGCGCTCGGCCTCTTCGATGCGGCCCTCTTTCTGGTGCTCCGCGGCGAGCGCCATCAGGCGCCGTTCCGGCGACAGCGCGAAGCATTTCTCGAATGCCGCGTCGGACTCCGGCCCGCGCCGGAGGAGCGCGAGCGCCTTGCCGAGCGTGAACCAGGCGCGCTCGAGCGACGGATCGAGCCGCGTCGCGCGCTCCAGGAACGGCAGGGCATCGGCGGGCCGGTTCGCCTGCACCAATAGGAACCCCAGATCCTCATGCGGTTTGGCGAAAGTCGGCGCGGCGGCGACCACGTCGCGCAGGATCTTTTCGGCTTCGTCCACCCGATCCATCTTGACAAGGAGGGCGCCGAGCAGCGCCTGCATGTTCACGTCGCGCGGATACCGCAGGAGCGCCGCGCGGCATCGCTGCTCCGCCGCGCAGAGCTCGCCGGCGTTGATCAGGCCAACGGTCTGGTCGAAAACCGACTTCGGCGCGAGCGGCGTATTCATCGGGCCGGTGTCAGGGTCCGGCACGGTCCGCGTCGAGGAGGGCGGCAAGCCGCCGGATGAGCGCGGCGTGCGCGCCGATGCGGCGATCGAGCGCCAGCGCAGCCGCCGGCGTCTCGAAAACGAGCACGGTGCGCGCGGCGGGGCCGGGCAATTCGCTGCCGCCGGCGAGCACGCGCGGGGCGCTCATCAGCTCGTCGATCGAGCTGTCGACGACCGGGCCGACGATACCGTCCGCGATCGCCTCGTCGAATCGCGTCGTGCCGCCCATCCGGATCGGCACGCCGTTCTCTTTGAGCACGCCGACCGCGGCGATCGCGAGCGGGTCCCTCTCGCCCAGCGTGCCCTGCGAGTAGACATAGCCCTCGTCGATCAGGTTGTCCTCGTGCAGGTCGATGCTGACGAGCGGCGGGTACTCGTTCCGCAGCCGGAGGATGAAGGCCGTGATCGCAGCCGCCTCCGGGCTCGACGCCGCGGCCTGGCGGGGCCGCCCCGGGTCTTCTGCCGAAGGCAGCAGGTGCGACGAATCGCCGACGCTCTGGCCATCGCTGCTTTCCGAATAATCGGCGGCATTCAGGTAGCGCCAGTCGCGCGCATAGCCCTGCGGATTCAGCAAGGGAAGAAGCACGACCGGCCGCTTTGCGCCGAGCCGCGCGATGTCGTCGATGGCGGTGGCAATTGCATTCGGGCCCGCCGGCTCCTCGCCGTGAATACCGGCGAGAAACCAGACGGCCGGGCCGGAGGACGGCGAACGGAGCGCGATGATCGGGAGCGCCGCCGCCGTTCCCGCGGGCTGCGAATTGACGATGAGCTCCGCGGTCCAGCCCCGGTCGACGAGTCCGAGGTACGCGCGATAGAGCGATTCGATGGGGGCCCGGCCGTCCGCATGCGTCGCCACGCCCTCGGGCGGCGAAATGCCGGAATCCTGAGCCAGGGCCGGCGGTGGCAAGGCGGTCCACAGCAGGACGACCGTGGAGAAAGCGCGAAAAGATCGCATGGCCGAATGGTGGCAGGGAAGCCGCGGGCTGTCACCCGAGCGGCTGGCGCGCCGGGGTTCACGTCCTGCCGATGCCATTGAACGGATCGCCGCATCGCCATTGAAATGCCCGATACAGGTCGCCTAGCGTGTCCGCGGTCATCACCGGAGTGCAAGCCATGCTGCGATCCGCCGCTGCCCTGATCCTCCTCGCCAGCGCCGCCGCGTCCGTCGCGGACAATCCCGAAACGATGGCCGAACGCTCGCAATCGAAGGCGCGCGAAGCGCTCGACCGCGCGATCGCCGCGAATGGCGGCGCCGAGGCGCTCCGTGCCGTGGACGTCGTGAGACTCAAACTCGCCGGCAAGACTTATCCGCGATTGCAGATGACGACGCCCGCCCCGCCATTCGAGGGCGGCAACTTTGCAGAGACCTTGCTGGTCGATCTCAAGAATAACCGCCTGCGGCTCGAACAGGAATTCGGCGGCTTCGGGTTCGACGGCAACAATACGATCGCGATCGTCGACGGCGCCGGCAATGTCTACGACAATCGCGCCCGAACGATTACGCCGGTCCCGCCTGACCAGGCGACCCAGCAGCAGTTCATCCAGTACCACCGGCGCCTGCCCAACCTGATACTGCGTCAGGCGCTGAACAACGCCAATTCGCTGCGTTACCTCGGCGAAGACCAGTTTGAAGGCCGCCGGCATGAGGTCGTGACCTTCGTGATGCCGGATACGCAGCAGGTCGCGCTGTATCTGGATTCAATTACCGGGTTGGTCTCGAAGTATGAGCTGATATTCGTGGATTCGCTGACCGGCGAAGAAGCTTCCGAAATCATCTTCAGCGACTACCAGAAAGTCGGCGACTACCAGGTTCCGCGCCGCTGGAGGAATCGCCTCGCGGGCGAAGTCGCCGCGGATTACTCGGCGCGGGTCGAACTCAATCCGGCCGTGACCGACGACTCGTTCCGCGTCGACGCCTCGGGCTATGCCCAGGCGAGGCCCGTGCCGACCACGCAGGAGGAAAAAGTCGAAAAGCTCGCGGACGGCGTCTACGTGATCCAGAACATCATCGCCCAGGGGTACAACTCGCTCGCGGTCGGGTTCTCGGATCACGTGACCGTGGTCGAAGCGCCCGGTTCGAGCGACGGTGCCGATACCGTGATCAAGCGCATCAAGGAGCTCTTCCCAGGCAGGCCGATCCGCTACGTCGCCATGACTCATCACCACGGGGATCACATCGGCGGCATGCGGAGCTTCATCGCCGAAGGCGCGACGATCGTCACGACCGCCGCGAACCGGCCGGTGATCGAGGAAATGGCCGCTGCCAGGCAGAATGACCGGCTGTCGCGCGATCCGCGGAAGCCGCAGTTCCTGCTGATCGAAAACGGCAGGCGCGTGCTCGAGGACAAGACACGCAGGCTCGAACTCATCGACATCGGCCCAAACCCGCATGCGCGCGAGATGGTCATCGCCTGGCTGCCGGCCGAGAAGGTCGTGTTCCAGGGCGACTTGTTCTTCGTTCCGAACAACGACGCCCCATTCGGGCCGCCGCAGCCATCGACCGCTTCCTTTGCGAAGAAGCTGACGGAACTTGGCCTGCCGGTGGAGCGCATCGCGGCCGTGCACGGCGAAACGGCGACGATCGAGCAATTCCGGGGCGCCACGGCGACGGCAAAGTAGCCGCGGACAGGCGCAGTTTCCGCGCCGCCCGCGGATGACATACAGTCCGGTTTGGCCACGACCGGATTGCAGGCATGCGCGCTTCGCGAATCGCCCTAGAGACCGGCGATCGAACCGGTATTTCGTAGAGCTGCATGGTATTCGCATCGCAGGCGTTCCTCGCCTTCCTGGCGATCGTACTCGGCGTTTACTGGCTACTCGGGTGCTGGTCCGATCGCGCCGGCAAGGCCTGGCTGATATCCGCGTCGCTCTTCTTCTACGGATACTGGTCCCCGCCGTATCTGCTCCTGCTGCTCGGCTCGATTGTCGTCAATTTTGTCGTCGTAAAGGCGCTGCTTGCGAACCGGGAACCACGGCTCCGGGCGCTGTTGGCCGCCGCAGGCATCCTGCTGAATATCGGTCTGATCGCCTACTACAAGTACTTTGCATTCCTGATCGAAACGCTGAACTTCGTCACGGCGTCGAATCTGCAGGTGCCCGAGATCCTCCTGCCGATCGGCATTTCGTTCTTCACATTCCAGCAGATAGGCCTGCTCGTCGATACCTGGAAAGGCCGAGTCGAGCGGCTGGCATTCTGGGACCACGTCTACTTCATCGCATTCTTTCCGCAGCTCATCGCGGGTCCGATCGTGTCGCAGCAGGAAATGCTGCCGCAACTTGCCGCGAAGAGTCGCTGGTTGCTGGACCCCAGGCAGGTCGCCGTGGGCGCCGCGCTGTTTTCGATCGGCATGTTCAAGAAGACCGTGCTGGCCGATTCGATCGTCCGCTATGTGGACGCGATATACACTGCGGCGGATCGCGGCCTGCCGATCGGCATGCTGGACGGGTGGGCGGCCGGCGTCGGCTACGGATTCCAGGTCTATTTCGATTTTTCCGGTTACTCCGACATGGCCATCGGCCTCGGCATCATGTTCGGGTTCAGCCTGCCGCTCAATTTTTACTCGCCCTACAAGGCCGCCAGCATTCGCGCGTTCTGGCGGCGCTGGCATGTCACGCTGTCGCGATTCCTGCGGAACCTCCTGTTCATTCCAATGGGCGGCAGCCGCCATGGCCTGGCACGGACGATCCTGGCACTGATCGCGACGATGGGGATCGGTGGACTCTGGCACGGCGCCGGCTGGACTTTCGTCGTCTGGGGACTGCTCCACGGCGCCTATCTGGCGATCAATCACCTGTGGATCGCCGTCGGTTTGCCGCGCTTCGCGGGCATTGCCGCCCGTGTGCGCGCGTCGCCGGGCTGGTCGAGGTTTGTGCGCGCCCTGTGCGTGCTGCTGACATTTGCGGCGGTGTCGTTCGCCTGGGTTTTCTTCCGCGCAAATGACATGGAATCCGCCCTTCATCTCGCATCGGCGATGTTCGGACTTGGCGATGACTCCGGCGTCGCGTCGATGGCCGCCGATTTCGTTCCGATACTGTTCGCGTATTTCCTGATCGTGTGGTGCCTGCCAAGCACCATGGAAATATTCGCGCGTTGCGGTGCGATCCTGCATATCGAGGATTACGACGCTAGGCCTCAGTCGTCGCGATTGTTCCGGGTGATTTCATTCCGCCTGTCGGGCGCCTGGGCGGCGGCTTCGGCGCTGGTGCTACTGTCGGCCTGGTTTGCGATGTCGAAGTTGAGCCCGTTCATCTACTACCAATTCTGAATGTCGCCGATGGACATATCGAATCAATCAGACATCGCCGAGCGCGGTGCAGGAATCCGGTTCCTGAAGATCTTCGCATTCGTCATCGCATCGGTTGTCGTGCTGGTCGCCGCATTCACCCGTTTAACCTACCGGCAGATGCTGATACCGGAGAACCAGACGATTGTGCAGCTCATCGACGGCTGGGCCCGGATCTACAAACCCATCCTGATTGATCATTCCGATCCACAAGTTGTCGTGTTCGGAGCATCCTGGGCACGTGATGCGTTCGATCCGGTCGCGTTGTACCGCCTGACCGGCCAGAAATGGTTCAATCACGCCATGTCCGGGGCGACACCGTACGAAATGCGGCGCTTTGCGCAATCCTCGATGGACGTGGAGGAGCTGGCGGCCGTCGTCCTTAATCTCGACACGTTCCTGCGGCCCGACGCGAGCATCCGGATGAAGCGTGGTTTCGACGAGGCGCTTCTCGACACCGATTCCGATGGGAATCCCACGCGCTGGCTAACGATTCAGCGCGAAGTTGCCATCACGCTGTCGGGCGCGGCGATCGGCAACAGTCTCGAAGTCCTGGGCGCCATCCGCATGCGCGATTCGGGCGCGGATCCCGCCGGGTATCTGAATTCCTTCGAGCGGCATGACTTTGCCGGGCGCGAGGGTGACATCGAACGCATGCGCGCCGCCGCGGCTGAACTCGACAGCAGCGGCGGGGCAGCCGTCGGGCCTGCCCTGGGCGAACTGCCCTTGCCGCCCGGAGCGGCCGAACTCGAACGCATGCTCGCGCTGCTGTGCCAGAAGAGCATCGATGTGCACGCTTACTTCACGCCGTCGATGATTCTGCAGGGTGAGCAGGGACGAGGTCTCGCCGCGACACTGCGCGGCTTGGATGTGCTCGTGCGGCGCCAGCGCGATTGCCGGGCGAAATTGCACTACTACAACTTCAATTACCCGAATGCGGTAACGCTCGACGGGCTCGAGGTACGAGACCGCTTCAGCGAGTACTACCGTCCGGACGGCCACCCGCGTCCGACAGTGGGATTGCTGATGGCGGCAAGGATGTTCCGGACGGCGTTTCCGGCGGGCACCGCGCCGGAGATCGTTGAAGATTTCGGATTCGATCTTCTTGCTGCGCCGGACGCCGAAGCATGGCTGCGAATTCAAGCGTTCCGGATGGACCGGATGTTGGCTGCGACGGCGCCATGATCGGCCTGGCGAGTCTAGGGCGAGCGATGGATCAAGCCGCCTTTCATGACGAACTGCACCCTCTCGACAACCTGGATGTCGGCGAGCGGATCGCCCGGGACGGCGACGATGTCGGCGAGACCTTCCGCTGCTTTCCGGAAGCGCGCTTCGTGCACGTGCTGCGCGACAGGCGCGACGTCGCCTGCTCGTTGCGCGCGCCGCCGGCGCGACGACATCGAGAGCTCGCGCCCGTACTGGGGCGACCGGCGGTTTCACACGGTTCGCTATGAGGACCTGGTGCTGGACCCGCGGCCCGTGCTCGAGAAGCTGATGGCGTTTCTCGGAGAAGCCTGGGACGAGGCGATGCTCGCGCATGCGGGCGCCGACTCGCCGTTTCGGGACGCCACCCGCTTCGCGCAGAATCCGGAGGCGCTCGCCGCCGTCAACACGGCCTCGCTCAGCTGCTGGCAGCGCGATCTCGACGCCCGGGACCGGCGCATTTTCAAGCGGATTGCGGGCCAGCTTCTGATCGAGCTCGGCTAGGCGCAGGAATCAGGCTGGTGACCTGGGCGCACGTCCCCGACGACGAGGATTGATTCAGATCAAGGTGCCCCGGAACAGCGAAGTCCATATTTGCAGGCATGAACGCGCCGGCGATCTTCGATGCAGCGCTGCTTCGCCGCTATGACCGGCCGGGCCCGCGTTACACCTCGTACCCGACTGCACCGCATTTCAGCCCCCGATTCGACGTCGGAAATTACCGCGCCTGCGCGCGTCAAAGCAACGAGGAGCTCATCTCCAGAGAGCTGTCGCTCTACGTCCACGTGCCGTTCTGCCTCAGTCCCTGCTTTTACTGCGGTTGCACGCGCGTCATCACGCGCGACCGTGCGCGCGGCGTCGCCTACGTCGCGCGGCTTGAGCGCGAAATCGCGATTGTCGCGCCGCTTTTCGACAGGGACCGCAATGCCATTCAGCTGCATTTCGGCGGCGGTACGCCAAACTTCCTGGATGCCGGCGAGCTGGCGAGGCTCTTGCATTGCCTGGACGGACATTTCAGCCTGAGCGACCGCGAGGACCGCGACTTTTCGATCGAACTCGATCCGCGGACGCTCGAGCGCGGTGATGTCATGCGACTCGCCGCGCTGGGCCTCCGCCGCGTGAGCCTCGGCGTGCAGGACTTCGATCCGGCGGTTCAGAGCGCCGTCAATCGCATCCAGAGCGTGGAGCAGACCCTGGCTGTGATCGACGAGTGCCGGGCGAGCGGCATGCGGTCTGTCAACGTCGATCTGATCTACGGCCTGCCGAAACAGACCTGCGAAGGCTTCGCGCGCACGCTGGACACGATCATTGCTGCGCGTCCCGACCGGCTGGCGATTTACGGATACGCCCACCTGCCGGAGATGTTCAAGCCACAGCGGCAGATCGATAGCTACGACCTTCCGGACGCCGTGGCGCGTATGGAGCTGTTCCAGCTTGCTGCGCAAGAGCTCACCGAAAACGGCTATCGTTTCATCGGCATGGATCACTTCGCCTTGCCGAGCGACGATTTGTCGATTGCGCAGGCGGCCGGAAACCTGCAACGCAATTTCATGGGCTACACGATCCACGGCGACAGCGACCTGATCGGACTCGGCGTCAGCGCCATTAGCCACGTTGCTGACAGCTACAGTCAGAACCACCGCGACTTGCCGGGCTGGGAACGGGCTCTCGACGCCAATCAGCTCCCGATCTGTCGCGGGCTCGAGCTCGATGCCGACGACGTGCTGCGTGCGGACGTGATCCAGCAACTGATGTGCACGGGCGCGATCGACATCGCGCAGATCGAACGCGATTACGAAATCGACTTCCGGCACTATTTTGCCGATGCACTGGCGCAGCTCGACCCGCTTGGCACTGATGGCCTCGTGACGGTCGAGGCCGGCCAGATCGCCGCCACCGCGCGCGGGCGGTTCCTGCTGCGCGTCATCGCGATGTGCTTCGACGCCTACATTTCAGGCGCGCAAGGACAACGGTATTCCCGGGTGATCTGACGCCGGAGTCCCGCGCATTTCACCCGGCGCTGACCGAAGGCGCAGTCAATGCGTACATCTTTCCCGACAACCGGGAGGCGGGCTCGTACGTGACGGGCTGGGGAGGCGACATGAGGCCAACAATCAACGTCCTGAGCGACGAACTCATCAGCCGGATACTGGCCGAGGCCAAAAGAATCCTGGCCGAGGTCGGCATGGAAATCAGCGGCGCCAGGTTGCGCGAGCGCCTGTTCGATCATGGACTGAAGACCGCGAATGGAGCCAATCGCGTGCTGTTTCCGGCGGAAGTTGTCGACCGCGCCATTTCGACGGCACCGAAGTCCTTCACGCTGTTCGACCGCGACGGGCGCCCGCACGCGGAGATCGGTGGCTACAACGTGCACTACGTGCCGGGTTCGAGCGGGCTCAAGATCATGGACCATCGCACCGGCGAGACCCGGCTCGCCGATTCCACCGATTTCGTTGAGTACGCGCGGCTCTGCGACGGCCTGCAAAACATTGCCTACCTGGCGACGGCATTCTCGACAAACAAGGACATCGAATCGCAGGTATCGGACGCCTGGCGCCTGTACATGACGCTCGTGAACTCGAAGAAACCGGTCGTGTCAGGAGCATTCAGCGAGCACGGCGTGTCGCGCATGGTCGAGATGATGCAGCTGTTCCGCCGCGACCGCGCCGATCTGATCGGCAGGCCGCTGTCGATATTCACCGTCACCGCGACCGGCAACTTCCGCTTTGGCGAGGACTCTTGCCAGAACCTGCTCGACTGCGTCGAGGCCGGCATCCCGGTCGAGATCGTCCCTGTCACGCTGATGGGGCTCATCGCGCCGGTGACGCTGGTGGGAGCTCTCGTGTTCCACTGCGTGGACGTGCTGACGGGCATCACGATGGCGCAGATCGTCAGGCCAGGGGCGCCGGTGCTGTTCGGTGGTGCCCCCGCCACCTTCCACATGAAAGCGGCCAGCGCGCCGATGGCGGCGATCGAAGCGCAGCACCTGAGCGTCGGCTACGTCGCAATAGCCAGGTCGCTGGGACTGCCGACCCAGGCCTACATGGCGCTCAGCGACGGCAAATTCCTCGATGCGCAGGCCGGCGCGGAGACGATGACGAGTGCAATGCTGGCGGCGCTCGCGGGGGTCAACTCGGTGTCCGGTTCCGGCATGCTCGACTTCGTGCTGACTTTCAGCCTGCCGAAACTTGTTTTTGACAACGAAGTCTGTGGCCAATGCCTGCATTTCGTGCGCGAGATCCGGGTGCTCGAAGACCTGCCGGCAACGGAGCTCATGGACTACCTGCGGGAGAACGATCACCTGATCACGGCACCGCACACGCTGAAGTACTGGCCGCAGGAGTTGCACCTGACCGACCCGGTCATCGACCGGGAGAATCGTGAAAACTGGGCCAATGCCGGATCGAAGGATCTCTATCAGCGCGCCTGCGAACAGGTGGACCGACGCCTCGCCGCCTATGCGCCTTTTGACACCGACCGGTCCGCCGATGCCGAAATGCGCCGCCTGATCATCGCGGGCCTTCGGGAGCAGACCGAACTGCCGCAGTTGCCGCCACCGCCTGAACATCCTGTTATCGAGGTCGCTGCCCGCCGGCGAGGCCGGGCTGGGCGAACCTGACGGGACACGCCCCGGGCCATGGCTGCCGAGCCTGACGCGGACGCCCAGATCGAATCCTGTTCGACCAGATCCCTGCGTTCAGAATGCGCTTCGGTCGCGCAGAACGATGGACGCCGTCCTGAGCAGAATCCGGATGTCCAGGCCCAGGGACCAGTTCTTGAGGTATTCCAGGTCGAACTGCACGCGCTGATACATCTGTTCCAGACTGGCGGTCTCTCCGCGCAGCCCATTGACCTGTGCCAGCCCGGTGATTCCAGGTCGCACCTTGTGGCGCAACATGTAGCCGGACACGAGCTTGCGGTAATGCTCGTTGTGCGCGACCGCATGAGGCCTCGGGCCCACCAGGCTCATGGTGCCTTCAAGTACGTTCAGGAGCTGCGGCAGCTCGTCGAGCGACGTGCGCCGCAGAAATCGGCCGACCGGCGTGACGCGTGGATCGTCGCGTGTTGCCTGCGTGATCGAGTCGTCTTCACAGACCGTCATCGTGCGGAACTTGTAGACGACGAATTCGCGGCCATCGAGACCATAGCGCCGCTGACGAAAAAGGATGGGCCCGGGCGACGATCGCCGGACGCGAGCGGCTATTGCGATCATGACCGGAGCGGCGACCAGCAATGCGCCAGCGGCGAGCAGGATGTCGCTCGCGCGCTTCAGCACGCCGGCCATGCCGCAGAACGGCGTCTCGCGGACCGCAACCAGCGGAATCCCTCCGATCTCTCCGAAACGGGCCTGCATCAGGTCGAATGCGAGCAGATCGGGCACGAAATAGATCGAAGCCGTCGTATCGCGCAACCCGTCGAGAAGCGCCCGGATTCGTGGTTGCTTCGAAATCGGCAGGCACACATAAATGACGTGAATCTGGTGCAGTCGCGCGTACTCCGGCAGGTCGCGGAAGCGGCCGAGCAGCCGTGACCGGCTTTCGCGGGGCAGCCGCTCGATCCTGCGGTCGTCGAAGAACCCTTCGACAGTGCCGAGCCATGGCTCGTCGGCGAGTCGTGATGCCAGCTCACAGCCGACCTTGTTCGCGCCGACGATGACCTGCCGGCGTTGAATGCGGCGGTGCCTGTGGAACCAGTCGGTGAATCTTCGTGTCGCCGCGTGCGCACCGGTCAGGACAACGGGAGTCGCGATAAACCAGGTGAGGAGGACCTTCCGCGAAAAAAGGCCGTTGACCTCGAGCAGGAGACCAGCCAGCAACAGGGCGGCGATCATGCAGCCCCATTCGACGGTCACATGGCGCAGGTCGCGCCACCAGATTTCGCGGCTGTCAATGAGCTCGAGTCGCGGCCGGCTCATCACCTTGAACGTGACGGCGTACGAGATCGCCGCGAGCACGCCGTACAGACCGGTGATGCGCTGGCCCTGGCTTGCAGCTGCAAGCAGCAGCACGCCCGCGACAATGGCCGAATTGAGGTGCTCCTTGATCAGTGCGATCGCGGGCGGCTCTCCCGCGCCGGGGCGCACCCAGGTGCGCGGGTACGCACGGACTGCGTGGAGACCCGCGATCTTGTCACGGGGAGGTGAAAGGCGAGTCGCCTGAATTACGGACATCCCTGTTCCCGACACGCCGGCGCTCCGCGCGGCCAGTGTCATTCTAACGACTCGGGATCGAAAAGCTTTTCCTCGTTGAGCAAAAAGTTGGCCGTTATTGACATAAGAAGCCGCACGGAAAATGCAGTCGCGACGATCGCGGAATGAATGTAGCCGACGAGCCCGCGCGGCGCCGGGACATTACAGCGGCGCGTGCCGTGTACGTTCCCGCACAGACTGCACCGCATCGAAAAAGGTACCTTCTGACGTCGTCTCATCTCGTGCAGCTGAGAGTTGCAGCGGTGCCGGGGCCAAATCCAGTGCGAAATCGCGGGGTTGCCCCCGATGACTCGCCACCGGGCCCAGCCGCGGTGGTCCGGGCCGGAATGACAATTGAGCCCGGCATTCATTCAGGAGCAGTACAGATGAAGAATTCCCTATTGGCCGGATTGATTCTCGGTGGCGTCGTGGTCACGGCAGTCGGCGCCTACGCGAGCACAACGAGTCTGAATCCGTGGCAGGACTATGCAGACGTCGTGGCAGTCGAACCCGCGTACGACAACAAGCAGGTCGGGCGGTATATCTGCAATGACAAGGCGGTCACGCAGCAGGTGCCCGTCAAGGATGAAAAGCGGATTGCCGGCGCGGCAATCGGCGCCGTCATTGGCGGTGTGCTGGGCAACCAGGTCGGCAGCGGCGACGGAAAGAAGCTCGCAACGGCGGCAGGCGCAGTAGCCGGCGGTTACGGCGGCAGCAAAGTCCAGAAACACTTGCAGGAAGGCAATACCGAGACAGTCGTGGAAGAGCGTTGCGGGACCGTCTACGACAACCAGAAGACTCCGGCCGGCTTTGAAGTCACCTACGTGCTCGATGGTACGCAGGGTGTGGTCCGCATGGACCATGACCCGGGTAAGCGGATTCCCGTCGAAGACGGCGAGTTGGACCTGAGCAGGTCGTAAAACCAGAGCCAGCAGGCGCCTCGGGTATCAAACCCGATTGCGCGGACATGCAAAGGCCCCCTTTCGGGGGCTTTGCTTTCTTCAGCCCCGACGTAGCGGATAGGTCAGTTGCCCGGCAAAGCCGAGAGGCACCGGGTGACCACTGAGACCGAGCTCCTCCGGCCAGCGGTCGCCCGGCAGGTGGTGCGTGCCGAACAACCGGTCGAGCCACGGAAAATGAACAGCGAAATTCCGGTCGGGCGGCGACACCGCATGATGCCAGTAGTGAAAGCGCGGCGTCACGACGAGGCTCTCGATCCAGTGCAGGCGGAAGCGGAGGTTCACGTGATTCAGCACGCCGTGAATCGCAATGATCACGAGCCAGACATAGAGCGCCGGTTCCGCGAAACCGAGCACGAACGCCGGCAGCACGACCAGCGCGCGCGTCACCACGACATCGGCCAGGTGCAGGCGCGAGCCGGCGAGCAGCATCAGTTCGAGAACCTGGAGCCAGACCGGCTGGGACGAGATGAGCCGCGACACCTCGTCCAGGCCGGCCGCCCAGCCTGCGCGCAGGACGGGTTGTTGCGGCCTGAGTGCGAATGCCCGCTCGAGCGGAACGAAAACGATCGCGAATACGAGCAGGTTCAGGAGAAACCAATCGAGCCCGAAGTGAATTCCCCGATCGAAGTCGCCGCGTATCTCGACGTCGGCGCCGCCCAGGACGACGGTCGCTAGCGTCAGGGCAAGGGCCGTGAGGCAGAGCGCCGTCGCGCCGAGAAAAACGGCCAGGACCCCGCTGATCCAGCCGGTCCCGAAATGCCTCGGTGCCTCGTCACCCAGCCGGCGGGCCAGCCAGCGCTCGATCGGAGTTTCGGACTCGATCGATTACTCCCGGTCGATATGGACGCGCGTGCCCTTGACGGTGGATTCGACTAGTTCGATGGCGAACCCATCGCCCTTGCGTTTCTTCACGAGCACGTCTTCCCCGTCGTCGAGCTCAATCTTGTAGAGCTTCTTGTCGAGCGCCGATTTGAACGCGTCGCGAATGTCGCGCGCGCAACCGTCTTCGCCGCGGCCGTTCTTCAATCGCACTTCGACGTCGATCGGCGTCTCGCCCTTTGGCGTGACCCGGAACCGCATGACGCCCTCGTTGTTCGCGCCTTCGCTGACCTCGAGACGCCATTTGTTCGAGTAACTCAGGCTGTCCGCAGGCGCGACGGCGGGCGTCGCCGCTTCCTGGGCGCCCGCGGGCGCGATGGCGTGACCGGCCCCGGCGATGAGGACGACAACCAGAAGAATTCTGAGGACAGGCATGGCGTGACTCCCGTTTGCGGTCATTGCGCCGGCGGGCAGTTGCTGCGCGCCTGACCTTTTCAACATGCATGATAGTACCGCACAGGTCCGCCGAAGCGGAGACTGCGACCTGCCTCACACTCGCGGAGGCCATTCGAGCGATCCACGGAGCGTTGGCACTCTTAAAATAATCAGCATATGCCCCCGACGACGAGCGTAGTCAGCCAACAAGAACCATCCCGCGACCGCCGCCTTCCGGCGGAACGGCGCCTTTCGATCCTGGGCGCTTTGTGGCAGAGCAGCTTCGCGCGCCGCCGCCTGGGTCCGCGACGCGACACGGACCGGCACCCGGTCATGACCGACTGGTTCCATGCGCAGTGGCTGGCAACGGCCATGCTCATCATGATCCTGTCCAGTGTGGATGCCGTGCTCACGCTTGCGCTCATTTCCCGCGGTGCGATCGAGATCAACCCGCTCATGGAGCCGCTGGTTCGAGGCTCCGGCCACGGTTTTGCGTTTTGGAAGCTCGGGCTCACCTCGATGGGGGTGGTCGTGTTGACACTGGCGGCGCGACTCCGGGTCTTCGGAGGGATCCCCGTAGGATGCCTCCTGTATGTGGTTCTGTGCGGATATCTCGTGCTGGTGGGCTACGAATTCTGGTTGCTGCGTTCGATTCCCTGGCATTAGCCGGATCTCGCGAGCGCCGCCAAGCAGGGCGTTGTCTCCAGCCTCGTTCAGATCGACACGAACGGCCGCCGTCTCATCGCCAACCTCGATCCGCTGGGGCATCACGATGCTCAATCGTATGCGCGTGCTTTCCAAGGCATGCGGGTCAAGCGAATGCGGGCACCGGTTCCCGTGCAAGAATGTCTGCTGATTCAGCTCATCGCGCGCCTTGAAACGCGGTCAGCGGCAATGGGAGACCACCTTGGACGCAAGCTTGCTTGTATGGCTGACTCCGACTCTCGCTGCCACGTTCTTTTGGGGCACCGCGCAGGGCCTGGTCAAGAAGTACATTGGCGAAGTACCTCCAGCACGATTCTGTCTCTATTACGCGGTGGCCAACGCGGTGGTGAATGTCTTGTTTTGGGCGAGCCAGGATCCGCCGCCCATTCTGGCTGTCGACGGCCGAATGTTTCTCATGTTGGGCCTACTTGCTTATGTGCTGGATGGTATCGCGTGGATTTTCTACTACCAGTCGATTGTCTACGGGCCGATCTCCATTGTCGGAACCTTGTCAGCGGCTTACCCCGCGCTGACGGTAATTCTTGCCAACCGATTTCTGGGCGAGACCCTGTCGTTTTTTCAGATTGCCGGCGTAATCGGTGTTATTGCCGGCTGTTTGGGGCTGGCGTATTCACCACCCGATCCCCACAGGAAAAAGACTCAGAGGCGTTGGATGCCGCTGGCCGGCGTCGCGCTTCTGATCTGGGGTGTGAACGGCACCATCATCAAGTATGCCTACGCCTACTATGGTGAAAACGAGGCCAATATCGCCAACGAGGCCAATATGGCGCTGCTGATCGCCGTCGGCGGAATGCTCACGCTCGGGACTTACGGTTTCTTGTTTGGTCGCAAGGGCGCGATGTCGGGGAAGGAATGGTCGCGATCGTTCTTGCCGATGGCCACGATGGCCTTGGGAGGCCTGATGGCTGCCATCGCCTACAAGAAGGGACCGGCTTCGATCGTCTCGCCCTTGTAGGGCGCTTATCCCGTAGTCACCCTTGCCTTTGCCTGGGCCGTCTTGAAGGAACGGCCGACGGCACTCCATTGGATCGCCATCGCTTCGATCCTGGCGGGGTTTGTCCTCACGACGATGGGCGCAAGCTGATCAGAGCAGCGGCACGAGCAACAACGCCACGATGTTGATGATCTTGATCAAAGGATTGATCGCCGGTCCCGCCGTGTCCTTGTAGGGATCGCCGACCGTGTCGCCGGTCACGGCCGCCTTGTGCGCGTCCGAGCCCTTGCCGCCGAAATTGCCTTCCTCGATGTATTTCTTCGCGTTGTCCCAGGCGCCGCCGCCGGTGCACATCGAGATCGCGACGAAGAGACCGGTGACGATCGTGCCGATCAGTACACCGCCGAGCGCGCGGATGCCAGCGCCGGGGCCGAGCAGGTAGTTCATGCCGAAGCCGACGACGACAGGAATCAGGATGGGCAGCAGGGACGGCACGATCATCTCCCGGATCGCGGCACGCGTCAGCATGTCCACGGCCCGCGAATAGTCGGGCTTCGCGGTGCCTTCCATGATCCCCTTGATTTCCTTGAACTGGCGTCGCACTTCGATGACGACCGAACCCGCGGCGCGGCCGACGGCTTCCATCGCCATCGCGCCGAACAGGTAAGGCACCAGGCCGCCGATGAAGAGGCCGATGATGACGGCAGGATCGGACAAGCTGAAGAGCTCGAGCTTGCCTGCAATCTCGAGGTTGTGGGTGTAATCGGCAAAGAGCACGAGCGCTGCGAGTCCGGCGGAGCCGATCGCATAGCCCTTGGTCACCGCCTTGGTCGTGTTGCCGACCGCGTCGAGGGCGTCGGTGATCTTTCGAACTTCTTTCGGCAGGCCGCTCATCTCGGCGATGCCGCCGCCGTTGTCCGTGATCGGGCCATAGGCGTCGAGCGCGACGATCATGCCCGTCATCGACAGCATAGCGGTCGCTGCGATGGCGATGCCGTACAGGCCGTTCAGTGAGTAAGCGCCCCAGATCGCGGCGCAGATTGCGAGCACCGGCAGAGCGGTCGACTTCATCGATATGGCGAGGCCGGCGATCACATTGGTGCCGTGGCCGGTCCGGGAGGCCTCGGCCACGTAGCGAACCGGCTTGAACTCGGTCGCCGTGTAGTACTCGGTGATCCAGATCATCGCCGCCGTCAGGCCGAGCCCGATCAGCGCGCAGTAGTAGAGCGGCATCGCAGCGTCGCCCAGCATGGTGCGCGTGATCGGGTAGTAGGCGATCGCCGCGATGAGGCCGGAGACGATCACGCCGCGGTACAGGGCGCCCATGATCTTGCCGCCTTCGGAAACCTTGACGAAAAACGTGCCGACGATCGAGGCGACGATGGACACGGCGCCGAGCACGAGCGGATACAGCACCGCCGCCTCGCCGAGTTCCTTCATCATCAGGCCCGCGAGCAGCATGGTCGCAACCACGGTGACCGCGTAGGTCTCGAAGAGATCCGCGGCCATGCCGGCGCAGTCGCCGACGTTGTCGCCGACGTTGTCGGCGATCACGGCCGGGTTGCGCGGGTCATCCTCGGGGATGCCGGCTTCCACCTTGCCGACGAGATCGGCGCCGACATCGGCGCCTTTCGTGAAGATGCCGCCGCCGAGTCGCGCGAAAATCGAGATCAGGGAGCCGCCAAACGCAAGTCCGACGAGCGCATGCAGTGAGTGGTCGCTGTCGCCGGTGAGACGCATCATGACGCCGTAATAAGCCGCAACGCCCAGCAGGCCGAGGCCGACGACCAGCATGCCGGTGATTGCGCCGCCGCGGAACGCGACCTGGAGCGCCGGGTTCAGGCCGATGCTCGCCGCGTGCGCGGTGCGGACATTGGCTCGCACCGAGACATTCATGCCGATGTAGCCGGCCATGCCGGAGAGGACCGCGCCGAAGGCGAAGCCGACGGCCGTGTACCAGTCGAGGGCGAATCCGAGCAGCACGAACAGCACGACGCCGACGATGGCGATCGTCGTGTACTGCCGGTTCAGGTAGGCCTTGGCGCCCGCCTGGATCGCCGCAGCGATTTCCTGCATCCGCGCGCTTCCGGCGGGCTGCGCAAGAATCCAGCGCGCCATGAAGATGCCGTAAACGATGGCGATCACACCGGCCAGCATCGCGAGCCAGAGTGCGTCTTGCATGGACATGAACTACTCCCTGGAAACGAAAATCATATCACGAAGGTCGTGGACAGCCGGCGCCGAACGCGCGCGTTCCGCAGCGACGCGTAAGCAGGAATGCCGCGTTTGTAAGGCGGATAATCCTCGCCGCCGATCAGTGGTTCGAGATAGCGGCGGCCGGCCGCCGTGATCCCGAATCCGTCCGGCGTGATGAAGTTCCGCGGCACCATTTTTTCGCGATTGGCGACCGCCTCGATCCCGACCGAACGGATGTCCCAGCGATAGGGACTCGAGGACTTCCGCCGTATGACCGGCATGACGGCGTTTTTTCCCGCGAGCGCGAGTTGCACGGCCGCGCGCCCCACGGCGTAGGCCTGCTCGACATCGACGCGCGAGGCGACGTGACGTGCCGATCGCTGCAGGTAGTCGGCGAGCGCCCAGTGGTATTTGTAGCCGTGCGCCTGCTTGACCATTGATGCGAGCGTCGGTGCGACGCCGCCGAGCTGCACGTGGCCGAAGGCGTCGCGCGTGCCCATGTCGGAGAGGAACTTGCCTTCCGCGTCGCGCGTGCCCTCGGAGGCCACGATGACGCAGTAGCCCCTCCGTTCGACGGTCTCCTTCACGCGTGCCAGGAATCGCTCGCGCTCGAAAGCGATCTCGGGGAACAGGATCAGGTGCGGCGGATCTCCGGCCTTGCGCGCGGCGAGGCCGCCAGCCGCCGCGATCCAGCCCGCGTGCCGGCCCATGACCTCGAGGATGAACACGCGCGTCGACGTGCGGGCCATCGAGGCCACGTCGAGCGACGCCTCGAGCGTCGACACGGCGACATATTTCGCAACGGAGCCGAATCCCGGGCAGCAGTCGGTCACCGGCAGGTCGTTGTCCACGGTCTTGGGAATGCCGATGCAGGCGATCGGGTATCCGCTCTGCGCGCCGAGCTGGCTGAGCTTCAACGCCGTGTCCATCGAATCGTTGCCGCCGTTGTAGAAGAAGTAGCCGATGTCGTGCGCACGGAACACCTCGATCAGGCGCTCGTACTTCGCGCGATCGCGCTCGAGGTCCTTCAGCTTGTAGCGCGCCGAGCCGAATGCGCCTGATGGCGTGTGCCTGAGCGCGCGGATCGTCGCTGCGCTTTCGCCGCCGGTGTCGATGAGATCCTCGGTGAGGGCGCCGACGATTCCGTCGCGTCCCGCGTATAGCCGGCCGATCCGGTCGCGGTGCTTGCGGCAGGTTTCGATCACGCCGCAGGCTGTCGCGTTGATGACGGCCGTGACGCCGCCCGATTGCGCATAGAGCGCATTCCGCGGTCCCGGCTTCCTGCTCGTGCGTGCTGCCATCGTCGAATCCGTTTTTCGGGCGCAGACACCGCCCCGTGGGGGGCGAAGCATAGCCGATCAGCGCGGTTTGACGCGACTTATAGCCGCGGGCACGATGGGCGCCCCTCGACGGGCATCGGCCCGCGGAGTTTCAAGGAATGAGGCTGGTTCTGCTCGGCGCGCCCGGTTCGGGCAAGGGCACGCAGGCGCAACGCATGCAGGGCCGCCACGGCGTCCCACAGGTATCGACAGGCGATCTGTTGCGCGAGGCGGTTGCGGCCGGAACGGAACTCGGCCGGGCCGCGAAGATCGTCATGGACGCGGGTCAGCTCGTTGACGATCGCATCATGCTCGGAATCATCCGTGAAAGGCTCGCGCGCCCGGATGCCGCGAATGGCTTTATTCTCGACGGGTTCCCCCGCACGATCGTGCAGGCCGACGGACTCGCGGCATTGCTCCGCGAGGTCGGTCAGCCGATCGACGCGGTCGTGCTCTTCGAGATCGACCCTGAGGTACTGCAGAAGCGTCTCGCGGGCCGGCGGAGTTGTCGCCGCTGCGGCCGCGTATTTCACGTCGAGACCAATCCTCCGCGGGCAGGGGACCGCTGCGCTGACGGCGGTCCGCACGACCTGTTCCAGCGGCCCGACGACAACGACGACACCGTTCGTCAGCGGCTCGCCGTCTATCGCGAGCGCACGCAGCCGCTCATCGACTTTTACGCGAGAGCCGGATTGTTGCGCCGCATCGACGCGGACGGCAGCCTCGAGGACGTGGCCACGCGTCTCGAGCGCGCGATCGCGCGCTAGGTCTGCAGCGCGGCGAGCAGCGGCTCGCCGACAACGGCCCGCCGCCAGCCGGACAGCACGATCGATTCGCGCGAGCCGCGGGCGAGCGCCGCAAGTTCGCGCCGAGTTGCGAGCACTTCCGGCTGGATGCCGAGCTCGCTCGCAAGCGTGGTGAGCTGCCGCTGGAGGAGTTTCTGCCGGCGGAGCTGCTCCGGTCCGGGGCGCGCGGCGCCCTCCGTTTCACGCTCCCCGATCTCGTCGCGGGCCGCCGCGACCGCAGCGAGAATTTCATCCGCGGCCCGGAGCGCGGTGCCGCGCGGCACGGTGGCGAGCCGGGCCAGCTCCTCGCGGCTCTGCGGCCGCGCCTCGGCGAGCTCGTGAATCGCGGCATCCGGCAGCACCCAGCCGCGCGGGAGATCGCGATCCATCGCGCGCCGCTCGCGCCACCCGGCGAGCGCGCATGCGGCCGCGAACGCCGCCGCGTCGAGCCGTTCAAGGCCCTTGAGACGACGCCAGGCCTCCGCAGGCTCGACGCAATACAGGGACAAATCGCGGAGCGAAGCGGATTCCTCGTCGAGCCACGCGCGGCGGCCGGCCGCCGAGAGCCGCAGTTCGAGTGCGTCCGCGAGCGCCGGCAGGTACCTGACGTCGTCGGCCGCATACGCGAGTTGTTCGGGCGACAACGGACGCCGGGACCAGTCGGTGCGCGCATGGCCCTTGGCGAGCTCGACGCCGAGTAGCTGGCGCACGAGATCCGCGTAACCGACCTGGGCGGGGAATCCGAGCAATGCGGCCGCCTGCTGCGTGTCGAAGACCGGTGAAAGCGGCGCTCCGGTCAAGGGCAGGAGCGCCTCGATATCCTGACGCGCCGCATGCAGGAGCTTCGGGCGCGCGGGATCGGCGAGCGGCGCGATGAGCGCGCCGCCGTCCGCGATCGCGAGCGTGTCGATCAAGGCCACGTCGCCGGCGACGGCCACCTGTATCAGGCAGAGCATCGGATAATAGGTGCGTTCGCGGACGAATTCGGTGTCGAGCGCGATCGGCGCGCCGGCCGGCCACGACGAAACGCGGGCCTGGAGCGAGTCGGGGTCGCGGATTGGAGTTTCGCCGGCGGTCATCACCACCTTATTATGCGTATGCCGCACCCGCGGCCCAAGGCAGCATGACCCGATTGCCGAGTTCGCTGGCCCAGATCGCCCTGTTGCGCAAGGACCCGGGCATATTGCCCGCATCGCTCCTGCTCTCCGCGCTGCTCGCGCTCGGCTATGCGGGGGCGAATGCCTTCCTCGCGTACGTGGACGACGCCGAGCGCATTCTCCTGCGCACGGCCGTCGATCTCGGGCTCGCGCTCGCTTTTTTCTGGATGCTCCTCGTGCTGACCCGCCGCACCCATCGCCTGCCCCAGACCCTCAGCGCCGTGTTCGGCACCTACGTGCTGCTGGCGCCGGCGATGACCCTGCTGATCATGCTGGGCGGCCCGGCGAAGACGAACTACGCGGCCTGGCTCCTGACCAACGCGGGCTCGACCGTCATCACGATCTGGTACCTGCTGATCGTCGGGCACATCCTGAAGTCCGCGCTGGACACGGGCCTTGTCACCGGATTCGCCATCGCCGTCACCTGGGCGGTCGCGAGCGTTGCGATCGCCCGGAGCCTGTTTCCGGTGGCCACCTGATGCATCTGCACATCATCGGCATCTGCGGCACGTTCATGGGCGGCATCGCCGCGCTCGCGCGCGCTGCGGGCCATCGAGTCACCGGCTCCGACGCGAACGTCTATCCGCCGATGAGCACGCAGCTCGAGGCCCAGGGCATCGCGCTGATCGACGGCTACGACCCGGCCCAGCTCGACCTGAAGCCCGAAGTCGTCCTGGTCGGCAACGTGATGAGCCGCGGTAATCCACTGATCGAACGCCTGCTCGACAGCGGATTGCCGTTTACTTCGGGTCCGCAGTGGCTCGCCGAGAACATGCTCCGCGGCCGCGAGGTCGCGGCCGTCGCAGGCACGCACGGCAAGACCACGACATGCTCGATGCTGGCCTGGATACTGCACGAGGCGGGGCTCGAGCCGGGGTTCCTGATCGGCGGCATTCCGGCGAATTTCGGCACGTCCGCGCGCGCGGGGAGGGGCGGGGCCTTCGTGATCGAGGCCGACGAGTACGACACGGCCTTTTTCGACAAGCGCGCGAAGTTCGTTCACTACCGCCCGCGCCATCTCTTGCTGACCAACCTCGAATACGACCACGCGGACATCTATCCCGACCTCGCCTCGATCCAGCGCCAGTTCCATCATCTCGTGCGCACGGTGCCGGGCTCGGGCCGCATCGCCTGGAATGCGGGCGATGCGGCGCTCAAGCAGGCGCTTGCGATGGGTTCCTGGACGCCACTCGTGGAATTCGCGCGGGATGCGGCCGCGGAATGGCGAGTGCGTCTCGTCTCGAACGACGGGGCCGCGTTCGAGGTGCTGCATGGCGGCACGGCGGCGGGTATCGTGCGCTGGCCGCTGATCGGAATGCACAACGTCGAAAACGGTCTCGCGGCGATCGCCTGCGCGGCGGGCATGGGTGTCGAACCTTCGCAGTCCGCCGAGGCGCTCGGCCGATTCACGGGTGTCCGCCGGCGGCTCGAGCTCCGCGGTGAAGTCCGGGGCATCCGTGTCTACGACGATTTCGCCCATCATCCGACGGCCGTCGCGATGACGATCGACGGAGTCAGGCGGCAGCCGGAGCAAGGCCGCATCGTCGCCGTGCTCGAGCCGCGATCGAATACGATGCGCCTCGGCATCCATCGAGCCGAGCTCGCGGAGGCGCTTGCGGGCGCGGACCGCGTCTGGCTTTACCAGCCCGCCGGAATCGAATCGAATCTCGACGGCGTCGCCGCGACGATCGGTGCGAAGGCCGCGGTGAAGCGCGAATTCTCGGAGCTCCTCGATTCGCTCGTCTCGGACCTGCAGGTCGGCGACCGCGTACTGATCATGAGCAATGGGGGCTTCGGCGGCCTGCACGAGCGGCTGCTCGCGGCGCTTCGAGCGCGGCCCGAGTGAACGCCGAAGTCCGGGAGCTGCCTCTCTTTCCGCTCAACACCGTGCTGTTTCCCGGCGGACCGCTGCCGCTTCGGATCTTCGAGCCGCGCTACCTCGACATGGTGAGCCGCTGCCTGCGCGAGCAGTCCGGATTCGCGGTCGTATTGCTCGGCGAGGGCGAGGAGGCGGCGTCGGCGACGAGCTTCGCCGCAACCGGAACCGAGGCGCGGATCGTGGATTTCGACCGGCTCGAAGGCAATCTGCTCGGCATCAGCTGCGTCGGCTGCGAGCGCGTGCGCGTCGTCGAAGCATGGCGCGAGGCGGATGGGCTCAATCGCGGGCGCGTGCTCGACATCGCGGCGGATCCAGTCGTGCCCGTGCCGCCCGACCAGCACTGGCTGACCGACGTCGTGAAGCAGGTCATGCCCGAGGCCGGCGATACGTATCGCCACGTCGAGTGGCGTGAGGACGCCGCCTGGATCGCAAATCGCCTCGCCGAGCTCCTGCCGCTATCGCTTGCCGACAGGCAGACTCTGCTCGAGTTGGCGGATCCGCTCGAGCGTCTGTCGGTGCTCGAGCCGGCTGTGACCCGCAGTCGTAGTTAGCGTGTCGCGCCCGCTTCCGGGCGCAGCCAGCCGGCGAAAAAGGCCGCGACCAGCAGGAGAGCGGCCCAGCCAGCCACGAGCCAGCCGGTGTAACCGTCGAAACTGCCGACGAGAAAAGACGCGCGCGCCTCCGTGTCGACGCGGGTGACTGCGGTTGTCGCCTTGATCACCCAGACCCAGCCCATGTGCAGGCCGATGCCCGCAGCGATGGCCCCCGTGCGCTGGCGCGCGCAGGCGAGCAGCAGGCCGACCAGGACGAGGGTGATGAACGAATCGGCGTTCGTGAGCGGTTCGGCGAAATTCGCGAGCGCGCCGCCGAGCAGGCGAATGCCGCTGTCCCACACGACCTCGTCCGAGGGAATCCTCGCGCGAGCGAGGAAATGGATCGCGGCGTAGACGAGCGCGGTTCCCCAGGCGGCGACTGCAAAGCCGGATTCGCGCGAGACCGCGCGAAACATCAGCCCGCGAAAGAAGGTTTCTTCGAGGATGGAGACGGCGAGGCCCGCCAGCGCGCCTGATGCGATGGCCTCGAGCAGCATCGCCGGGCCGAAGCCGGGTCGCAGGGTGTGAATGCCGAGCGCGCCCATCGCGAGCGACATCGGCAGCATGGTTGCGACGCCGATCGCGAGGCCTGCCGCGAAGTGGCGGAGAAAGACCGGGCGCTGCAATCCATAGCCCCAGTCCGCGCGGCCGCGGAGTCCGAGGCCCCGCAAGGCGAAGAGCAGGCCGCCGAGCAGGAGCAGCTGCCAGAAACGGCTGACGATCCGGTGAAACGGCAGGTCCTGCGCGAACATGTGCACGACGAGCCACAGGGGCCAGGCGACGAGCGCCGCGAGAACGAGCGTGCCGAAGATGGCCGCGAGAAACCACAGGAGCGCGCGCATCAGTCGTCCTTCGCGATCCCTGCAAGCACGCGGGCGGCGGCCTCGATCGTCGCGGCGATTTCCGCGTCTCCGTGCGCGGCGGAGATGAATCCCGCCTCGAAGGGCGAGGGCGCGAGATAGATGCCGGCATCCAGCATGCCGTGAAAGAAGCGGCGGAAGCGGGCTGTGTCGCAGGCCATGACCTGGCGGTAGGTCGAAACCGGGGCGTCGTCCGTGAAGAAGAGCCCGAACATTCCGCAGACGTGATTCGTCGCGAAGTCGACGCCGGCGGCCTTCGCCGCCGCGGCGATTCCATCGACCAGACGGCCGGTCGCGGCGCCGAGCCGCGCGTGGAAGCCGGGCTTCGAGATCGCCTCGAGCGTCGCGAGACCCGCCGCCATCGCTACCGGATTTCCGGAGAGCGTGCCTGCCTGGTAGACCGGACCGAGCGGCGCGAGTCGCTCCA
Organism: Steroidobacteraceae bacterium; assembly: GCA_036397615.1. Lineage (GTDB taxonomy): Bacteria > Pseudomonadota > Gammaproteobacteria > Steroidobacterales > Steroidobacteraceae > SCUD01. The sequence continues at coordinate 14,757 of DASWIQ010000158.1, read as the reverse complement.
TGATCTCGCGCCGCCCGCCGAAGGCGCCGACCGGCATGCCGCCGCCGACGATCTTGCCGAGCGTCGTGAGGTCGGGCTTTACGCCGTAAGCCGATTGCGCGCCGCCGGGCGCGACCCGGAACCCGGTCATGACCTCGTCGAATATCAGGACTGCGGCGTGCAGTGTGCAGAGTTCGCGGAGTCTCGGCAGGAAATCCGCCGCGGGCAGGACGCAGCTCATGTTGCCCGCGACCGGCTCGACGATGACGCAGGCAATCTGATCTCCCGTGGCCGCGAAGCAAGCCTCGAGCGCGTCGACGTCGTTGAAACCGAGGGTGATCGTGTCCGCCGCGACCGCCGCGGGAACGCCCGCCGAATCGGGCACGCCGAACGTCAGCCCGCCGGAGCCGGCTTTCACGAGCAGCGCATCCGAGTGCCCGTGATAGCAGCCCTCGAACTTCACGATGCGGTCGCGGCCGGTATAGCCGCGGGCGAGGCGGATCGCGCTCATGGTCGCCTCGGTGCCTGAACTCACCATGCGCAGCAGTTCGATCGAAGGCATCATCGCCGCGATCTTGCGCGCGAGCTCGGTCTCGATGACCGTGGGCGCGCCGAAGGAGAGCCCATCCGCCGCGCGCCGGGATACCGCTGCGACGACGTCCGGGTCCGCGTGGCCCAGGATCATGGGGCCCCAGGAACCGACGTAGTCGATGAAACGGCGTCCGTCTTCCGTTTCGATGCAGGCGCCGCGCGCCCGCCGGACAAACAATGGTTCTCCGCCCACCGCGCGAAAGGCCCGCACCGGCGAATTGACGCCGCCTGCGATGTATCGGGACGCTTCCTCGAAGTGCGACATTCGCGATTGTTCCGTCAGAGCCTTTTTACGCGGAAGCCGCGCTTTTCGAGCAGCGCCGGCAGGCCGCGCGGGCCCACCAGATGCATCGCGCCGACGACGACGAGCACGTCGTCGTCGCCTTCGAGCATCGCGTTCACCTGGCCTGCCCAGTTCCTGTTGCGCTCGAAGATGAGGGCTTCCGCGAGCTCCGGATAGTCGTCGAAATCCTGGTCGAGGCGATCCTCGAGACCCGCTTCGTCGCCGTCGCGCCAGGCGGCGAGCAGCGGCCCGATCACCGCCTCGACGTCACCGGCCTCCTCGAGCGATTGCAGCAGCATTTCCTTCTGCAATTCGGCCGAAAGTGAATCGAGCATGCCGAGCTGGCCGTCGAGCGTTTCGAGCCCGCACCCGGTCTTGCCGTCTTTCTTCGCCTCGGCCTGGATGATCTGCTCGACGCCGTGCTCGACGTCGAAGCCGTGCGTCTGCAAGGCGATCAGCGACACGGTGAGGCCGGCGAACCAGGGTTCGAATGCGGCGAACGGTGCGATGTCGATGCCCGCGGCGTCGGCGCTCTCGCGCACGCGGTCGGCATCGGGACCGAGCAGGTCGAAGAGGCTGCGGCCCTCCGGATCGATCGCGCGGGCGAGCGTGAGCGAGGTCTTTTGCGCATCGTTCTCCGCCTCCGGATCGAGTTCCAGGCAGACGCGCTCCGCGTCGTCGAACGCCTCGGAGAGCGCTCCTCCGATCGTGAAGCCGCCTTCCGGCAGGAGATGCACGGATCCGAACAGATAGACCGTGTTGTCGCGACCTTTCACTGCCCACAGGGCCGGCTCGGCCCCGGCGCCGGCGGCGGCAAGCGTCGCGAGCAAGGCGACCGCCGCGCCGAAGAAGCGCCTCCGGTACGCGTCATGCATCGGCATCCACCCATTCGAGGCCCGTTTCAATCGCGCCGTCGTCGTCGAGGACCAGCCAGCGGTAGGCGGGCGGGCGCGCATCCACTTCGAATTCATCCGCGTTCTGCGCGAACTGCATGCAGGTCGACGGCGTGCCCATGAGGCGCACGCGGCCGTGCATGCCTTCGAAAGGCTGGTGCGTGTGGCCCCAGGCGAGGCCGCGCACGCCGGGGTGCAGCGCGACGACGTCGAAGAACTCAGGTGCATTGTCGAGCATCAACTCGTCGAGCCAGCGGCTGCCGTGCGGCACCGGCTGATGGTGCAGGCAGACGAGGGCATGCGCGCCCGCGTGCCCGGCGAGTGAACGGTCGAGGCGATCGAGTTCCTCGGCCGCCAGGTGGCCGTGGTGCGAACCGGCGACGGTGCTGTCGAGCATGACGACGAGCCAGTTGCCGTAGCGCACGGCGAATTCGTGCACGAAAGGCGGACCGGCGAGTTCCCGCTTCACCGACGCCGGTTCGTCGTGGTTGCCGGGCAGGCAATGCACCGGGGCCGGCGAGCCGCAAAACTGCGCGCGAAGCGCCGCGTAGCCCGCGGCGTCGTCGTGCACGAGATCGCCGGTCAACAGCACGGCTTGGGGCGCGGGATGACGTCTGCGGGCATGCGCGATGCAACGCGCGAGCGTCGCATCGGTCGACACGCCCCGCACGAGCATGCCCGGTACTGCCGGGAGATGCGGATCCGTGAACTGCAGCAGTCGCACCGTCAGAGGTTGCCAGGTTCAGTAGCGGTAGTGATCGGGCTTGAACGGTCCGGCCGCCGGCAAGCCGAGGTAGCGTTCCTGCTCGGGCGTCATCGTCGTGAGCTTCGCCCCGATGCGGTCGAGGTGCAGCCGCGCGACCTTTTCGTCGAGCGCCTTCGGCAGTACGTAGACGCTGTTCTCGTAGCGGTCGCCGTGCGCAAACAGCTCGATCTGTGCGAGCACCTGGTTCGTGAAGGAATTCGACATGACGAACGACGGATGCCCGGTCCCGCAGCCGAGATTCACGAGCCGGCCCTCGGCCAGCACGATGATCCGCCTGCCGTCCGGGAAGATGACGTGATCCACCTGCGGCTTGATGTTCTCCCAGCGATACTGCCTGAGCGACGCAATGTCGATCTCGCTGTCGAAGTGGCCGATGTTGCAGACGATCGCCTGGTGCTTCATCCGCCGCATGTGGTCGTGATTGATCACGTTCACATTGCCGGTCGCGGTCACGAAGAGATCAGCCAACGCGCAGGCGTCGTCCATCGTGACGACCCGGTAGCCCTCCATCGCGGCCTGCAGGGCGCAGATCGGGTCGATCTCGGTGACCCAGACGGTCGCGCCGAGTCCGCGGAGCGACTGGGCGCAGCCCTTGCCGACGTCGCCGTAGCCCGCGACGAGGGCGATCTTGCCGGCGATCATCACGTCGGTCGCCCGCTTGATGCCGTCGACGAGCGACTCGCGGCAGCCGTAAAGATTGTCGAACTTCGACTTCGTCACCGAGTCGTTCACGTTGATCGCGGGGAACGGCAGGCGACCCTCGTCGGCGAGCCGGTACAGGCGCTTGACACCCGTCGTCGTTTCCTCGGTGACGCCCTTGATCTCCGCGAGACGCGCGGAATACCAGCCCGGCTGCGACTCGAGCCGCTTGCGGATCGAGGCGTACAGCGACTGTTCTTCCTCGCTTGCAGGCTTGCCGATGACCGATGCGTCCCGTTCGGCCTGTGAGCCGAGCATCAGGAGCAGCGTCGCATCGCCGCCGTCGTCCAGGATCATGTTGGCCTGGCGCCCGGCCGGCCAGTCGAAGATCCGGTGCGCGAATTCCCAGTACTCGTCGAGCGTTTCGCCCTTGTGCGCGAACACCGGGACGCCAGCCGCGGCGATCGCCGCGGCGGCGTGGTCCTGTGTCGAAAAAATGTTGCAGGACGCCCAGCGCACTTCTGCGCCGAGCGCGGCAAGCGTCTCGATCAGTACCGCGGTCTGGATCGTCATGTGGAGCGAGCCCGCGATGCGGGCGCCGGCGAGCGGCTTCGAACGCCCGAACTCGGCGCGCACCGACATGAGACCCGGCATCTCCGTCTCGGCGATGGCGATTTCGCGCCGGCCCCAGTCGGCCTGCGAGATGTCGGCGACGTGAAAGTCCTTGGGCATCCGGTTGATCACGGCATTCATGGTCGTATCTCTCCTTTGCAAGCGAGAGCGCCGTTGCCTGTCGCGATCTTCGAGCCTGGCAGGCCGCGGCCTGTTGCAACGCTCCTCGAAAAACGCGTCCCCAGCGGGGATCTCAGATTCCTGCGGCCTTCCGGAGCGCCTCCGCGCGATCGGTGCGCTCCCAGCTGAAAGCCGTGAAAGTCGTCCGGCGCCGGCCCCCGTTGCCAGCCGAATCTTCCTGCCAATCGTAGTCCATCTCGACCGGTTCACGCCCGAAATGTCCGTAGGACGCCGTCGCACGGTACATCGGATGAATCAGGTCGAGCATCTTCATGATGCCCCAGGGGCGCAGGTCGAAGTGGGCCGCAACCAGTTTTTCGAGACGCGTTTCGCTCAATCGCCCGGTCCCGAAGGTCCGCACCGAGACCGAGGTCGGCCTGGCCACGCCGATCGCGTAGGACACCTGGATCTCGCAGCGGCTCGCAAGGCCCGCCGCGACCAGGTTCTTGGCGACATATCGCGCGGCGTAGGCGGCTGAGCGGTCGACCTTCGACGGGTCCTTGCCCGAAAACGCGCCGCCGCCGTGCCGCGCCATGCCGCCGTACGTGTCGACGATGATCTTGCGCCCGGTCAGGCCGCAGTCCCCGACGGGGCCGCCGATCACGAACCGCCCCGTCGGATTGATATGGTACTTTGTGCGTTTCCTGAGCCAGCGCGCCGGCAGCACCGGTTTGATGATTTCTTCCATCACCGCTTCGTGCAGGTCCTTCTGCCGGACCTCCGGTGCATGCTGGGTGGACAGCACGACGGCCTCGATGCCGACGGGCTTGTGATCCTCGTACGCGAATGTCAGCTGGCTCTTCGCATCGGGGCGAAGCCAGGGCAATTTGGGATTGCGGCCCTTTCGGACCTTCGCCTGGCGCTCGACCAGCTTGTGTGCGTAATGAATCGGCGCCGGCATGAGGACCGGTGTCTCGTTGGTCGCGTAGCCGAACATCAGGCCCTGGTCGCCCGCGCCCTGGTCTTCGGGGTTCCGGCGATCGACGCCCTGGGCGATGTCGGAGGACTGCTTGCCGATGACGTTGATCACGCCGCAGGTGTGGCCGTCGAACCCGACCGTCGACGACGTATAGCCGATGTCGCAGATCACGCCGCGCACGAGCGCCTCGAGATCGATCCAGGCGCGGGTCGTGATCTCGCCCGCGACCACCGCGATGCCGGTCTTGACGAGGGTCTCGCAGGCGACGCGCGAGCGCGGATCGCGCGCAATCAGGGCGTCGAGCACGGCGTCCGAAATCTGGTCCGCGACCTTGTCGGGGTGACCTTCGGAGACCGATTCGGACGTGAACAGGAATTCGCCAGACATCGAAAAATTATACGGCATCGGAGACAATGGCGGTTTCCCGACGGAGCGTGTGAATGCCCAGCCGCCGCGAGCTCGCCAATGCCATCCGGGCCCTCAGCATGGATGCCGTGCAACGCGCCAATTCGGGGCATCCGGGAATGCCGATGGGCATGGCGGACATCGCGGAAGTCCTCTGGCGCGATTTCCTGAAGCACAATCCGGGAAATCCACGGTGGGCGGATCGCGACCGTTTCGTGCTGTCGAACGGCCACGGCTCCATGCTCCTTTATTCGGTGCTCAATCTGACCGGCTATCCGCTCGCGCTCGACGAATTGCGCAACTTCCGACAGCTCGGCTCGCGCACGGCCGGGCATCCGGAACACGAAATCGACATCGGCATCGAGACCACCACGGGCCCGCTGGGTCAGGGTCTTGCAAACGCCGTCGGCATGGCCCTCGCCGAGAAGAAGCTCGCCGCCGCCTTTAACCGGCCGGGTCACGAGATCGTGGATCACACCACCTGGGTGTTCCTGGGCGACGGCTGCCTCATGGAGGGCATTTCGCACGAAGCCTGCTCGCTCGCCGGCACCTGGGGACTCGGCAAGCTGATCTGCTTCTACGACGACAACGGCATTTCGATCGACGGCGACGTGGCCGGCTGGTTCACCGACGACACGCCGAAGCGCTTCGAGGCCTATGGCTGGCAGGTGATCCGCGCGGTCGACGGTCATGACGCCGGCGCAGTGGCCGGTGCGATACGCCGAGCCAGGAGAGAGAAGTCGAAGCCGACGCTGATCTGCTGCAAAACCGTGATCGGCTACGGGGCGCCAAACAAGCAGGGCAAGGAGGAATGCCACGGCGCGGCGCTCGGCAGCGATGAGGTCGCTCTCGCCCGCCGCACGCTCAACTGGCCGCACGAGCCTTTCGTCGTGCCCGAGGAGATCCGCGCGGCCTGGGACGCGCGCGCCGCGGGCAAGCGCGCGGAGAGCCGCTGGCGCCGCCGCTTCAGGGCTTACGAGCAGGCGCACCCGGAACTCGCCGCGGAATTCCGGCGGCGCACCGACACCGCTTTGCCGCCGGATCTCGACGCCTGGATCGCCGAAGGCGCGGCCGCCGCGCAGGCGGCCGCGAAGCCGGTCGCGACGCGGCAGAGCTCGCAGTCCGTGCTGGACGGACTCGCGGCGCGCCTGCCGGAGCTCCTCGGCGGATCCGCCGACCTCACGGGGTCCAACAACACGCGAATAGCGGGCGCGACGCCGTATTCGGCGCGCCGGCCGGATGGCGCCTATCTGCACTACGGCGTCCGCGAATTCGGCATGGGTGCGATCATGAACGGCCTCGCGTTGCACGGCGGATTCATCCCGTTCGGAGGAACATTCCTCGTGTTCTCCGATTACGCGCGAAGCTCGCTGCGCATGGCGTCGATCATCGAGACCGGCAGTATCTTCGTGCTGACCCACGATTCCATCGGGCTCGGCGAGGACGGGCCTACTCACCAGCCGGTGGAGCACCTCGCGTCGCTTCGGATGATTCCGCGCATGGAAATATGGCGGCCCTGCGACACCGCAGAGACCTGGGTCGCCTGGGGCGCGGCGATCCGCCGCCGGCGCGCGCCCACCGTGTTGGCGCTCACGCGGCAGGCACTGCCGCCGCAGGCACGCGACCCGGCGCAGCTGAAAGCCATCCAGCGCGGGGGATACGTGCTCGCGGACTGCGAAGGCCGGCCCGAATGCATTCTTATCGCGACCGGTTCGGAAGTCTCGATCACGGTCGAAGCGGCGCGCGCGCTCGCGGAGCGCGGCCGGCGCATCCGCGTTGTTTCCATGCCCTGCACCAGCGTTTTCGACGCCCAGGACGATGCCTGGCGCGCGGCCGTGCTGCCTGACGACGTCCGCTGCCGCGTCGCGGTCGAGGCGGGCGTCCCGGACGGCTGGTGGCGCTACGTCGGTCCGCGCGGCCGCGTGATCGGTATGACGCGCTTCGGCGCCTCGGCGCCGGGCAAGGACGTCTTCCGCCACTTCGGTTTCACATCCGCCGCCGTCGTCGAGGCGGCGGAGTCATTGCTAAACGGAGAGAATTGACCATGGCGATCAAGGTAGGCATCAACGGATACGGCCGCATCGGACGCAACATCCTGCGCGGGCTCTACGAGTCGAAGCGCACGGGCGAGATCAGTATCGTCGCGATCAACGACCTGGGCGACGCGAACACGAACGCGCACCTCACGCGCCACGACACGGCCCACGGCCCGTTTCCCGGCAAGATCGCCGTCGACGGCAATCACATGGTCGTGAATGGCGACCGCATCCGCGTGCTCGCCGAGCGCGACCCGTCGAAGCTGCCCTGGGGCGAGCTCGGCGCGGATATCGTGCTCGAATGCACAGGCCTCTTCGCGAACAAGGAGAAGGCCTCGAAGCATCTCGCCGGCGGTGCGAAGAAAGTCGTCGTATCCGCGCCGGCCGACGGAGTCGATGCGACGATCGTCTACGGCGTGAATCACCAGACGCTTCGCAACTCGATGACCGTGATTTCGAACGCCTCTTGCACGACGAACTGCCTGGCGCCGCTCGTGAAGCCGCTGCACGACGGCCTCGGGGTCGTCGCCGGCATCATGACGACGATCCATGCCTACACCAACGACCAGGTGCTGACCGATGTCTATCACAGCGACCTGCGCCGCGCGCGCTCGGCGACGATGTCCATGATCCCGACAAAGACGGGCGCCGCCGCCGCGGTCGGTCTCGTGCTGCCGGAATTGAAGGGCAGGCTCGACGGCTTCGCCGTGCGCGTGCCGACGATCAACGTCTCGATCGTCGACCTGACGTTCGTCGCGAAACGCGCGACGACCGCGACAGAGGTCAACGGTATCCTGCGCAAGGCTTCGGAGACTTCGCTGAAGGGCATCCTGAACTACACGGACGAGCCGCTGGTCTCGATCGACTTCAACCACAATCCTGCGTCCGGGACCGTCGATGCCCAGCTCACGAAGGTGCTGGATGGAACTCTCGTCAAGGTCTGCGCCTGGTACGACAACGAGTGGGGCTTCTCGAATCGGATGCTCGACACGACGCTCGCCTGGTCGCGCGCGGACTGATCGGCGCCGATGAAGGCGATCCGGATGGCGGATCTCGATCTCGCGGATCGGCGCGTGCTGATCCGCGAGGACTTCAATGTGCCCGTCGCGAACGGCGCGGTCACGAGCGACGCGCGGATCCGCGCGGCGTTGCCCACGCTGAAAACGGCGCTCGAACGCCGCGCGCGCGTGCTCGTGATGTCCCATCTCGGCCGCCCGAAGGAGGGGGAGCGTGACCCCGCGCTCTCACTCGCGCCGGTCGCAACAGCGCTGTCGCAGCTGCTCGGTCGGCCGGTGCGCTTCGTCGAGGACTGGATCGGCGGCGTGACGGCCGAGCCGGGCCAGATTTCCCTGTTGGAGAATGTCCGTTTTCTCAAGGGCGAGAAGAAGGACGACGAGACGCTGGCGAAGCGCATGGCAGCGCTTTGCGACGTGTTCGTCATGGATGCGTTCGGCACCGCGCACCGCGCGGAGGCGAGCACCCATGGCGTCGCGCTTCACGCGCCGATCGCCTGCGCCGGACCGTTGCTCGCCGGTGAACTCGACGCCCTCGAGCGTGCCCTGCACGATCCGGCGCGGCCCTTCGTTGCGGTCGTCGGCGGCTCCAAGGTTTCCACCAAGCTGTCCGTGCTCGAGAACCTGATCGGCAAGGTCGATCAGCTCGTGGTCGGCGGCGGCATCGCGAACACTTTCCTCGCCGCGACGGGGATGCCCGTCGGCAAGTCCCTGCATGAGCGCGACATGATCGACGTCGCGAAGCGGCTGATTGCGGAGGCGAAAAAGCGGGGCGTCGGAATCCCGATACCGGGCGACGTCGTGGTCGCGCGGGAATTCGCGGCGGCTGCGAAGGCCGAAATCCGGGCGGCATCCGCGGTCGGCGCGGATGAAATGATTCTCGACATCGGACCGGAGTCGGCGAAAGCCGTCGCCGAGGTCGTCTTGAAGGCCGGCACCGTGATCTGGAACGGTCCGCTCGGCGTGTTCGAATTCGACCAGTTCGGCGAGGGCACGCGCGCGCTCGCCGTCGCGATCGCGAGGAGCCCGGCGTTCTCGATCGCAGGCGGCGGCGATACGCTCGCCGCGATCGAAAAATACGGCGTCGAGGGCGATATCTCCTATATTTCGACCGGCGGCGGCGCCTTCCTGGAGTTTGTCGAAGGCAAGACCCTGCCGGCGGTCGCGGCCCTCGAGCGGCGCGCGGCGGATTTCCCGCCGCGCTGACGGGAGCTGACATGCCAAGACGCACCAAGATCGTGGCGACCCTCGGTCCGGCGACCGATCCCGAGCCGGCGCTCCGGGACCTGATCGAATCCGGCACGGACCTGGTCCGCGTCAATTTCTCCCACGGCGGCTTCGACGAGCACGCGCGGCGCATCGAGCGCGCTCGAGCTGCGGCAACGCGCGCCGGCCGTGTCGTCGGCATCCTCGGCGACCTGCGCGGACCCAAGGTCCGCATCGAGCGCTTCGCCGCGGGGCGCGCGTCCCTCATTGAAGGCGAGACATTCACGCTCGATCCGTCCTTCGATCCGGCGAACGGCACCGACCGGATCGTCGGTGTCGCCTACGAGTCGCTGCCGCGCGACGTGCGGGCCGGGGATACTCTGCTCCTGAACGACGGGCTCATTTCGCTCGAGGTCACCGGTGTCGAAGGCACCCGCGTTCATACGCGGATCCTGACGAGCGGCGAACTGACCGACATGAAGGGCCTCAACAAGCTCGGCGGCGGACTTTCGGCCGGCGCGCTGACGACCAAGGATCGAGACGACATCCGGATGGCGGCGGAGCTCGGCGTCGATTACCTGGCGGTGTCCTTCGTGCGCAATCGCGAAGACGTCGCGGAGGCCTGGGACCTGATGCGCGGCGCCGGCGGCGAGGGGAGAATCGTCGCGAAAATCGAGCGGCGCGAGGCGATCGACAATCTAGAAGCGATCATCGAGACGAGCGCCGCCGTGATGGTCGCGCGCGGCGACCTCGGCGTCGAAGTCGGCTACGCGGAGCTGACCGGGCTCCAGAAGCACATCATCGCGCTCGCGCGCGCGCGCAACCGCCTCGTGATCACGGCGACGCAGATGATGGAGTCGATGATCCACGCGCCGGTACCGACGCGCGCCGAGGTGTCGGACGTCGCGAACGCGGTAATGGACGATACCGACGCCGTGATGCTTTCGGCCGAGACGGCGGTGGGCCGTCATCCCGGCCGCGTGGTGCGCGCCATGGCGCAGGTGATCGAGGGCGCGGAGAAGTGGCAGATATCGAACAGGCCCGATCTCCAGCGCACGGAGGGCGATTTCATACGGACCGACGAGGCGATCGCGGCGGCGGTGATGTACACGGCCAATCACCTCGATGTGCGCGCGATCGTCGCCCTGACGGAATCCGGCTCGACCGCGCTGTGGATGTCCCGCATCCGTTCCGACATTCCGATCTACGCGTTCACGCGCCACCCGGGGACGCAGCGTCGCGTAACCCTCTATCGCGGCGTGTACCCGGTCGATTTCGACGTCACGCATCCGCGCCCGGAAAAGATGTACGCGGCGATCTTCGAGCGCATGATCGCCGACGGCCTGGCCGCCGAAGGCGACCTGATCATCGTCACGAAAGGCGAGTTCTCCGGCGTTTCGGGCGGCACCAATTCGATGAAGATCGTCAAGGTCCAGTCCAGGCCGGCATGAGGCCGTTCGCCCGGCGGCTGCTCCGCTACGGACTCGGCATTCCGGCCGGCCTCCTGCTGTTCGCCGCACTGGCCGCCTGGCTCGCCCTCCGCGCGAGCCTCCCGCGTCTCGATGGCGATGCGTCCCTCGACGGACTCGTCTCGAAGGTCACGATCGAACGCGACGCGGCGGGCGCGCCGGTGATCCGCGGCCATTCCCGCGCGGATGTTGCGCGCGCGACGGGCTTTGCGCACGCGCAGGACCGCTGGTTCCAGATGGATCTGCTGCGTCGAACGGGCGCCGGCGAACTCTCGGCGCTTCTCGGGGCGGGACTCCTCGACGCCGATCGCCATATCCGCCCGCACCAGTTCAGGCGGAGAGCCGTGGAGGCGCTCGCGGCGCTCGATGCGCGCGACCGCGTCCTGCTCGAGGCCTATGCCGAAGGAGCCAACGCAGGGCTCGCGGCCCTGCGTGCGCGCCCGTTCGAGTACCTGCTGCTGCGCCAGGCGCCACAGGCCTGGTTGGCCGAGGATTCTCTACTCGTCGTGTACGCGATGTGGATCGACCTCCAGGGGCTCGAAGCGCGGATCGAACAGCGCCGCGGCCGGCTGGCGGCGGTGCTGCCGGAATCGATGTATCGCTTCATCTTTGAACCGGACCCGGAGTGGGAAGCACCGCTCGACGGCAGCCGGCTGCCCCGCATGCCGATGCCGGCGGCGGAGGAATATGACCTTCGGCGTCTCGACCGCGGGCTGTTCGAAGCCGTGCAGAAAAAGCGCGAGGAGTCCCGTCACGCGGCGCTCGGGATCGGTGAGCGCGACGCGATGGTCGGCAGCAACAACTGGGCGGTCGCCGGTACCCGCGCCGACGGCGGCGGGGCGCTGCTCGCGAATGACATGCACCTCGGCCTCAACGTGCCGAACATCTGGTATCGGGCACGCCTCGTCGTCGATGGCGGCGAACTCGACGTCAGCGGCGTCAGTCTTCCCGGCGTCCCGGCGATCATCGCAGGAAGCAACCGCCGCATCGCCTGGGGATTCACGAACAGCTACGGCGATTTCCAGGATCTGATCCGGCTCGAACGCGGGCCCGACGGCGAGGGCAGCTACCTGACGGCTGAAGGGCCGCGCCGGTTCGATTCGGAAGAGGAAACACTCGAAATCGCCGGCGGCGGGTCCGAGCAAATCGTCGTCCGGAAGACCCTCTGGGGCCCGGTGATCGGCGAGGACGGCGAGGGGCATCCTCTTGCGCTCGCGTGGACCGCGCATCGCCCCGGCGCCACGGACATGGCCCTGCTTCAGCTCGAAACCGCGGGCGATCTCGACGAGGCCGCAATGATCATCGGCGGCGCCGGTATGCCGGGTCAGAACGTGATGATCGCGGATCGCAATGGACGCATCGGCTGGGTGCTCTCCGGCCGGCTGCCCCGCCGTCGGGACATCGATCCGTCGCGTCCGTCGCCCTGGCATGCGGCCGGCGCCGGCTGGGACGGATGGATTCCGAAGGCGGAATCGCCACGACTGCTGGATCCGCCGCAGGGCTTTGCCTGGAGCGCGAACGCGCGTGTCGTGGGCGGCGAGGCCTCTCAGCGGATCGGCAACGGCGACTACGCTCCCGCAGCGCGCGCGCGGCAGATCCGGGACCGCCTGGCCGTCCTCGACCGCGCCAAGCCCGCCGACATGCTGGCGATCCAGCTCGACGATCGAGCGGACTATGTGGCGCGCTGGCAGCCGGTTCTCCAGCGCGCGCTCGCACAGACCGCTGAGGACGAGGCCGCGAGACTCGTCGCGGGCTGGAGCGGAAATGCCGCGACCGACGACGCGGGCTTCCGGCTGCTCCGCGAATTCGAGCGCAGCGTCTCGGCCCGCGCCTTCGAGATGCTCGCGGTCGAGGCGATCGCGCGCTCGCCCGATTTTCCCTGGCGCGCGCCGCAACGTTTCACGGAAATCGCCTGGCGGCTCGTCCACGAGCGCCCGGCGCACCTCCTCGATCCCCGATTCGCTGACTGGGATGCCTGGATCGGGCAAGTCGCGAAAGAAGTGGTCCGCGAGTTGCCGCCGGGCTGCGCGGATCTCGGCGAATGCGCCTGGGGCAAGGTGAACGTCGCCGCGATCCGCCACCCGATCAGCGAGGCGCTGCCATTCCTTTCGCGCTTTCTCGACATGCCGGCGGATGCATTACCCGGCGACTGGTCCACGCCGCGCGTGCAGTCACCCGACTTCGGCGCGTCCGAGCGCTTCGGCGTTTCGCCGGGGCGGGAAGCGGAGGGCTATTTTCACATGCCGGGCGGTCAGAGCGGGCATCCCCTGTCGCCGTTCTACCGCTCAGGGCACGAGGCCTGGGTGCGCGGCGACCGGACGCCGTTTCTTCCAGGGCCCGCGCGTCATACTCTGACGCTGGTCCCTGGAGCCAGTCCGCCATGACGCACGTGACCTCGAGTCGGTGCTCGAACTTGGATCGAATATCGGATTGAACCTGTTGGCGCTCCGGCGCCTGCTGCCCGCGGAAAAGCCGTCCGTGGTGGAGCTCGTCTACCGCGGGCATGCCGGCAGACTCTTCAAGCGGGATTTCGCCGGCGAAATGCTCGACATGTTCCCCGGCCTGACGCTTAGGGACTACGGTTTCGCCTGGCACCGCGATCCCGGCTGCCCCCAGGACGACCTGACCTGGTTTCTGCTGGAAAGGAAATAGTCATGCGCACCGTAGTTCCCGTCGTCACCGCGCTCTTTGCCCTCGCGTTCTCCTCCGCGCGCGCGGAAACGGTCGTGATCGAGGCGGACCGGTATCTCGACGTCGTCGCGGGCAGGCTCGTATCGCCCGCCGTCATCGTCGTCGAAGGCGACCGGATCGCCGCCGTCAACCCGGCCGAACGGCCTGCCGGCGCGAATACGATCGATCTCGGCGGGCACACGCTGCTTCCGGGGCTGATGGACGCGCACACGCATCTGAACTACGACATCGTCGAGGGCTGGGAGACGGAGGCGGTCCGCTATTCGACCGGCGAGTTTGCGCTCCGCGGCGTGCCGAACGCGAAGGCGACATTGCTCGCGGGATTCACGACCGTGCGCGATCTCGGCACCGGCCTCGGGTTTTCCGACGTCGCGCTGCAACGCGCGATCGACAAGGGCTGGGTCGTGGGCCCGCGCATGATTCCCGCGGGGCATGCGCTCTCGATCACGGGCGGGCACTGCGATCTCACGGGGTTCGGTCCGGGCATCGAGCCGCACGACTACGTGTCCGGCATTGCCGACGGCGTGGACGAAGTGCTGAAGGCCGCCCGTTACCAGATCAAGCACGGCGCGAAGGTCATCAAGATCTGCGCGACGGCGGGCGTTCTCTCATTCGAGGGACCGGTCGGGGCCCAGCAGTACACGCTGGAGGAGCTGCGCGCCGCCGCGGACGAGGCGCATCGCCACGGACTCCGGATCGCCGCTCACGCGCACGGCACCGAGGGCATCATTGCCTCGGTCCAGGCGGGGATCGACAGCATCGAGCACAACTCGATCGTGACCGAGGAGGCCGCGCGCCTGCTCGCATCGAACGGGACGTACGTCGTGCCGAACATGCACCTGATCGACGCCATCGATCTCAGCAAGCTGCCGCCGGCCATGGCGGCCAAGATGAACTACCTGAAACCGTTGCAGACCGAGAGTTTCCGCCGCTCGCTTTCGCACAAGCTGAAGATCGCCTTCGGAACCGACGCGGGCGTCTTTCCTCACGGCGAGAATGCGCGTGAATTTGCCGCGCAGGTAAAGCATGGTCAGACGCCGCTCGAAGCGATCCGGTCCGCGACGATCGTGAATGC